>JAGFXO010000077.1 GCA_017861285.1 Geobacteraceae bacterium
CGAGATTCGAGGGGCAGTCTAAAAAAATGTCTTGCTATGCTTGACCGGTTATGCTAAAGTGATAGCCATGAGAAAAAGTCAATCCGAAACACCCGCAAAAGAAAAGAACCCCGCTGCCGTTGCCCTTGGAAGATTAGGGGGCCTGAAGGGTGGCCCCGCGAGAGCAAGAAAGCTGTCTGTGAAGAGACTTAGAGAGATAGCCAGAAAAGCGGCGAAGGCAAGATGGGGTAAAACTCCAAAAGAAAGGGGGTGAAGGGGGGTCTCGAACGCTTCTATCGGAGGTGACTTATGAGTAAAAGAGAGAAGACCAAGCACAAGGGGATTTACAAGAGGGGTGATATTTACTACATCACCTACTATGTGGGGCCGGTCAAGAAAGAAAAAGTGATCGGGCCTCGGCTATCGGATGCCCTTCGTGAGAAGCTTGAACGCGAAGGCAAGGCAAAGCATGGGAAGTATGATGTTATCGAGAGACAGGAAACGATGACCTTCGATGATCTTTTCAAGCTCTACGAAAAGAAGGGGGACAAGAAGAATTACATCCTCCAGCCAAAACAGACCTACCTTGATTTCTTCAGAGGTTGGAAGCTTTCTCAAATAACCCGCAGCGACCTTTTTGCTTTTCGAGACAAGGTGAAAGCAACTCCAAAGCGCAATTTCAAGGTTGTTCTCGAAGGCGAACAAGTTACCGATGCCCACGTCAACAGAATCATGGCCGGGCTGCGCCGGTTATTCAACTTTGCAGAGAACCAAGAGGTCATCGAAACTTCTCCGTTCCCCAAGAGTCCGAAGAGTGGGCTTTTCTTTTCGGAGAAGAGAGGATTGCGAAACTTCTTTACCCAGGAAGAGGTAGTCAAGATTTGTGATGTCTCGCCGGAGTTTCTGAGGCCAATCGTTATTGTCGCTTACTACACCGGCATGAGATTGGGTGAGATATTGAAGCTTCGGTGGGAATATGTTAATTTCGCTTTGGGAGTTATCAATCTTCCCAAGAGCAAAACGCTGAAGGACGAAACGGGGTTGGGGCAAATGGTGGTCATGCACCCGGAGTTGGTTAAGACGTTGGAGAAACTTCCAAAGCGTTCTGATGAGTGGGTCTTTACGACGGCGGAAGGTCTTCCGTATCGCTCATGGCACATTTACAAGCCCTTTAAGAAGACCCTGGCCAAGTTAGGCATTCCAACGGATCAGTTCTCCTTCAAGGAGCTGAGACACACGACAGCTTCCATCATGAACATCAAAGGGTCCGACCCTATGGCGATTAAAGATCAGCTTCGCCATACCGACTTCAAAACGACGCAGAATTTCTATATCGGGACGGACGTGAAGTACCAGCGCGAGCAGCTGCAAAAGATAACGCTGCCACCAGCAGAGGCATGACGGATGCAGAGCAAGTTTCAGCTATGCAAAAAGTTTAGTGGAAAATTAGTGGAAAATGCCCCAATCATGGCAATCTCCACTTTACATAAGTTGTTGATTTCATTGAGGCTGCCCCTGTAGCTCAGGTGGATAGAGCAACGGATTCCTAATCCGCAGGTCGCACGTTCTAGTCGTGTCAGGGGCGCCAGTAAAAACAACACGCTATGGACAGGGTCTGACTGACGAAAAAATACGGGGGTGCAGTGAGCGGGCACTTTCCCTAATTATGGTGTTCCCCCTGCAAGTGGCGACTGCAAATTTCTCTTCCAAGACTGGCTCGTTACATCCAAAAGAAATCGGGCGGAATCCGATTTGTCTCTTCGAGATCTCCTGAGAATGCGGTAAGGAACAAAGAGGGGCATCTATGAATATCGGTGGATATTTGGGAAAAATGTTGAGTGTTGATTTATCGAAAAGAGAAACAGCTGTCGAGGAATTGGAACAGTCGTTTATTGAGAAATGGATAGGTGGGGTGGGCTTTGGGGCTAAGTATCTTTACGATGAAGTGCCCTGTGGGACGAAATGGTCAGATCCGGAGAACTGTCTGATCTGGAGTTCTGGGCCTCTCGCGGGTAGTGGAGTTTATGGCGCAGGGACTTTCAATGTCGTGGCAAAGGGGCCTATGACGAATTTGGCAGGCTCCGCACAAGCGAATGGATATTTCGGGGCTTATTTGAAGTTTTCGGGATTCGATGGGATCATTTTTCGAGGAAAGGCGATCTCTCCTGTCTACGTGTGTATCAGGGACGGAAAGACCGAGATTCGCGACGGGCGCGGACTTGCGGGAAAAGATGCATGGGAGACCGAAAATGCCCTAAGAAAAGAATTGAATGCGAAGGAAAGGGACGTAAGCATCTACACCATTGGCCCAGCAGCTGAAAACGGTGTTTTGTTTTCCACGATTGTCGGGGATCGGGGCCATGTGGCTTCGAAAAATGGGCTGGGCGCCGTGATGGGCTCCAAGAACCTGAAAGCGGTCGTCGTTTACCGCGGCAAACGGAACTTTGAGATCAAGGATCCGGAACTGTTGAAGGAGAAGAATGATGCACTCTTTGAGGTCGCAAAGGTGTCCGGCCCCATTTACCAGTGGGGGAGCGGAGGCAGCTTTTCGGCTCTCTACGGAGCGGGAGTCCTTCCGGTTAAAAACTACACCACCAATCTTTACCCCGAGCATGAGCGAATGAACGGGCAATATATGCGGACCCACTTCGAGATTAGTTCGAAGCCGTGCTACATGTGCCGCATGGCTCATGTGAAGGAGGTGACGGTCACCGAAGGCCCGTACAAAGGGCTTACTGCGGAGGAGCCTGAGTACGAGTTGCTTGCAGCGTTTGGGCCGCAGATTGGAAACACGGACCTTGGCGCAGCCGTCATGCTGTCAAATGAAGTGGACCGTCTAGGCATGGACTGCAACGAGGCGGGGTGGGTCATCGGTTGGGTGATGGAGTGCTACGAAAAGGGGATGTTCTCCAAGAAGGACCTCGATGGCATCGATATGACGTGGGGGAACGCGGAATCGGTGAGGGCCATGTTGAACAAGATTGCCCGAAAAGAAGGCATTGGTGATCTTTTGAGCCACGGGGTCATGCGTGCGTCACAAAAGATGGGAGGAGAAGCGGCGGATTGCGCTGTCTACACTTTTAAGGGCTGTACTCCAAGAGGTCATGACCATCGAGGAAGATGGACGGAGTTTCTCGATACCTGCCTTACGAACACGAGCACCATCGAATCGAACTGGGGGCCTGTCCAGCCTCAGGTGGTTGACCTACCTCCCTTTACCGATCCTTTTTCTCATGAAGAAGTCTCGACATTCAATGCAAGGTTTAACGGAATACGCCAGTTCGATGATTGTCTAGGAACATGCCGATATGCCGCTCCTGATCCGAAACTGGTGGTGCAGTGCGTGAACGCGGTGACCGGGTGGAATCTGAGCCTTCAGGATGCTTTCACCATTGGTCGGCGGGTGGTTAACCAACTGAGGATGTTCAACTTCCGCCATGGGATGAAGAAGGAAGATGAAAGGCCTTCGAAACGTTATGGATCCATTCCGGTGGACGGGCCATGCAAGGGCAAAAATATCTTGGAAAAGTGGGATTCGATGGTCGTGAACTACTATGCCTTGATGGGATGGGACCCCAAGACAGGTATGCCTCTTCCGGAAACCTTAAAAGAGCTCGGATTAGCAGAGCTCATCCAAGATCTGGAGAGGAAATGAACCGAATAATAATTGAATTTCGGTGTGGTGTTCCTCTGGTGTTGAAACGGGATAACGAGGAAGCTATTCACCATAACGCTGTAAACGATGTCTTATCTGAATCGTCTGTCCTGCCCTTGAACAATCCAGAGTGTTATGCGCCATGCAATAGCATTTGATGCGGAGAGCGATGAGGCTCAAGCCTCATAGATGGTATTCCTGGATTTTCCGATTCGTAACCCATCGCGTCCATCCCTCCTTATGATCTCTCATTCTTATTCCTCCCCTTCGATGGCCTCAGCGAACGTACGCTTTTTTATGAAAGCGGTTATGAGGATACCCAGCGCGACGAGCAGCAGGACTAACGAGATGGGCCGTGTGACGAAGACGGACAGTGTCCCGTCGGAACCGATCATCGACTGGCGAAACGCCACTTCCATCAAGGGTCCGAGGATGAACGCGAGGACGAGAGGAGGAGCTTCAAAATCGAGTCTCTTGATAATATAGCCGAAAATGCCGAAGGCGAAGGCAATCACGGCGTCGAACATGCTGTTGTTAATGCTGTAGGACCCGAGAAAACAGATAATGAGGATGAGGACCGACAAGAGCCTTTGCGGAACCTGCAACACCTTCACCCACAGGGGAATCATGGGTAGATTGAGCACGAGGAGCATGCAATTCCCCACGTACATGCTCGCCACGACCCCCCAGAAGAGGTCAGGGTTTGTCTTGATGAGGAGCGGCCCGGGCTCGAGCCCGTAAATCATGAGAGCCCCGAGAAGCACCGCGTTGAACGCGTTCGAAGGTATGCCGAGGCTCAAGAGGGGAACGTAAGAGCTGATAGCCGCGGCATTGTTGCAGGACTCGGGCGCGGCGACCCCCTCTATCACCCCTGTCCCGAACTTCTCGGAGTGTTTCGAGAGCCTTTTCTCTATGGCGTACGACATAAACGTCGGGATCATCGGCGAGATGCCGGGAAAGATGCCCATGATAAAGCCGAGGACCGTTCCCCGGCCGATGGCTCCCCCTGAGTCCTTCCAGTCCTGCCGGCTCGGCCAGTAGCCCCTTATTTTCGAGGCGATGACCTCTTTTTTGAGAACTGTCCCAAACCCTTCGAGCACTTCGCTCACCCCGAAAAGACCTACGACGAACGGGACGATCCCGATGCCGTCCCTCAACTCCGGGACCCCATAAGTGAAACGCATCCGGCCGTTGAGCATATCCATACCCACATTTCCAAGCATAAAGCCCAGAGCGACCATGATGAGGGCCTTGACCATCGAGCCCCTCACCAGGTAGGTGACGATGACCAGCGACATAAGCATCAACGAGAAATACTCAGGGGAGTCGAACGTAAGGGCTGCCCGCGAGAGGGTCGGGGCAAGAAACATGACCCCCATGACGCTGATGGTGCCCGCAATGAACGAACCCAGTGCGGAGATACCGAGAGCGGGTCCGGCCCGTCCTTTCCTCGCCATCTGGTAGCCGTCGAGGCAGGTGACGACCGACGCTGATTCTCCCGGCACATTGACGAGAATGCATGTCGTCGAGGCCCCGTACATGGCGCCGTATGAGATCCCGCATATCATGATGATGGCCGATATCGGGTTCAGGTGGTACGTGGCAGGGAGAAGAAGAGCGAGGGCGCCAGTCGGGCCGATCCCGGGAAGGACACCGACCAATGTTCCCGCCACGCAACCGACGAAGCAGTAGATCAGATTGGACGGCTGCAAGGCTATCAGGAGCCCGCCTAGAAACTGATCCATGAGCACACCTTTTCAGACAGGCTAAAAGTCCAGACCATAGCCCGAGCCTCCAATTATTGCCCGTCAGCTATAGCCAACCGCTCTCTTTCCGTCGACTGGATGATTTTTTCCCGTGACTGACGGACGCTTCCATATCCTCTATTCAAACATGATATTGGCTTCTTTAATGACCTCTGCAAAGATATCCCACTGAGAAGCGATGGTTTTCCTCCTACTGCTCCCAGAATGGCGCCGGCAGCATGATTCCAAGCCAGGTGACAAACACCAGGTACATGGCGACTGTTACCAAAACGGACTTCATGGCGCTCATCCACCATCTCTCGTGAACCCCCACTTGGAGCAGGAAGAATACAAAAAGGAAGGTGGGCACGCTAAACCCTAACCATGAGACGAGTTCTGCATACACAAAGAGTGAGATGGAAACGGCGACTATCGTCGCGACACGGGCACCGCCTTTTTTCCCGGCGACTGCAGCCGGCTCCTGCCTCACAAGAAAGGAGCGGATAGAGACGAACAACCCGAGAAACCCCATTGCTACGGACGCGGCGAAAGCCAGCAACCCAGGGCTAGGGTGGCGAAGGCCCCCTACACCAATATTCGTTGCCTCCCAGCACACATACACGGAGAGGGCAACAAAGAAAAGACCCGCGTATCGATCACTCTTTGGCAAGGTGCGCCCCTTTCAGGATGACCCTTTCACACTCTGTCTCGGCGACAGCCTTGACGCCGTGGGCCGCACAAATCTTCGCCACAAAGGTGACAACTTTCCGCCCGTGTTTTTTCGAAGGGTGAAACAACCCCCGGTGGGTTCTGTTTCGAGATGTAGACCGGCAGGAACACAACAACATCCACCTTGTGGCGCGAAAACCGAAGCTAGAGCGGCATGCTCTCCTTCAGGAAGCCTTCCTCGAGGGCAAAGATTAAGTTGCGGACGCTTCCATATCCTCTATTCGGACTTGAAATTGCCTTCCTTGGCGATCTCTGCAAAGATGCCCCACTGGTAGGCAATGAGTTTCGAAAGAGCGTCCGGGCCTTTGAAATCGATGGAGAACCCGGCATCGGAAAGCTTCTTTGCCACCTCGCGATCTTTCGCGGCCGCGGCCGCGGCTGCCGCCAGCCTGTCGATGATCGGCTTCGGCGTCTTCGCACTGGCCACGAGGCCCATCCATGTATTGAACGAGATGTCGGGATAACCAACGTCGGGCCCCGAGGGGACACCGGGAAGGTCGGACGAGCGCCTCGTGAGAAGAACGATCTTCACATCTCCCGATTTCTGATAGGCCCTGGTTGCGGGGAGAGACAAAGTCATCCAGTCGAGATGACCCCCCATGATGGCCGCCACGAGCGGTCCTACCGCCGGATAGGGGACGACCTTGCTCTGGATCTTCGTGTTTTTCAAGATGCTCCGGAGCATGATGTCTGGTTCTGAGCCAATCCCCGCCGTGCCTCCCCGGAGCTTTCCCGGATTCGCCAGGCCGTACTTGACGAACTCAGCGAAGGAGTTGATCGGGGTGTTCTTTCCGATCGACAGGGCGTCGGGGGCATCGGCGATATGGGCGATGGGGGCCATGTCCTTCCGTGGGTCGAAAGGCAGCTCTTTGGAGAGCTGCACGGCTGCGATGATCGACGCGCCGGCCGTCGCGAGCAGGGTGTACCCGTTGGGTCTGGCGTTCAGCATGGCCTGGGCGCCGATGGTGCCCGATCCTCCCGCCCGGTTGGCGATGATGACCGGGACTTTGAGCTCCCTGGAAAAACTATCGACAAAAATTCTCGCACCCACGTCGACAATCCCGCCCGGTCCGTAAGGGACGATGAGCGTGATCGGTTTCGTGGGAAAGTTCGCCTCCTGCGCACGGGCGAACCCCGCCCATGGCAAAATAGAGATCAAAAGCACCAGGATCAAACCGAAATGTCCAATTCTTGTTTTCATAAGGCCTCCCCTATTCCTCCACGTTACAATCCGTCTATCCCAAAGCCAAGGGCCTTCTCCATGGCCCGCGCCTGCTCATCTACGCCTCGGTAGCTCTTATCTACCTGGATTGGAAGGGGTGTGGTCGGCTCCACCTTTAACACCGCGAAAAACGGTCCAGCCTCGGAGAGCAGACGAGGCAATCCGCCCCGCAGCACCTCCAAATCATCGTACTCGTACACCTCCTTGAGGCCCGCCGCCCGCGCGACCCCCGTGAAGCTCACCAGGCCACAACCCGGCACCGGCACACGACCCGCGATCTCGTAGAGTCCGTTTTCCAGCACGAAGTGCAGCAGGTTAGGGGGTGACTGCACGGCAAGAGTCACAAGGGTGCCGAGGTTCATAAGGAGGCTGCCGTCGGCATCGAGAACAATGACGCGGCGTTTAGGTTGGGCAAGCGCCAATCCGATGCCGACGGAACACGCGTAACCCATAGCGCCGATGACGGAGAAATTAAGAGGGCTGGGCGGGGAACAAGCAATCCATTCCCTGTCCCCCGTCATGGTGCTAACCACGATTTCGTCCTTGCGATGGGAAGCGAGAAGCTGCACAAACTGCCTCGTATTGATCATGGTGGCTCCCTTTAGCTGCCTGGCACATAGCCGTCGGCGCTCGTCAGCAACAGGGCAACCGGCTTGCCGGTCTGTTGCGCCTCCCGGCAGGCCTGCCCGACTTTGGGTACATCCTCATCAGAATCAACGAGGTAATGCGTGATACCAAACGCATCGAGGAAAGGCTCGGTGGGATCCTTTGCTCCCCGCAACATCATGCCTTCGGGAGTCCTCACCATACCACGGTGCATAAGGTAGCCGATCATCATTGTCATAGGAAGCTTGAATGTGACTGCCCACTTCACGGCGTTACCCGAATCGAATATGCCCTGGTTCTCGACAAGCAGCGCCCCCTTAGCCCCCCCCAAGTACAGGCCCGCGCAGATAGCCACCGCTTCTCCCTCGCGGCACACTTTGATCACCTTGAGATCAGGATCCCGGTCCATAACGTCGTGCATGAAGTGTGTCTCGCTGTCAGCTAGCCAGACTATGTACCGGATGCCGGCTTTCTTCAACTCCCGGCAGATTGCTTCGCCTCTCTCCATCGTTGCCTCCTGAATAAAAATGCTTCACGCTGTCTGCCAGAGGCAGAAGGGACCTCTTAGAGGTTAGAGGGTCTTCCTGGCTTTCTTGCTCGAAGAATTCTCACACCGCCTTCCCGATATTTCTTGACTCACTTTCCCACTGCTCGGCGAGTTACGCCAAAGGGTTGTGCAACTTCCACTTGTCTTTTTCCCTCCATGATGTTCTTCAAGACCTTCCGGCGAAGTTCTTCCTGCTCAATGGGGGAACGCGTTCGGGCCTCTCTCATTTTGATGTTTTCGAGATAACATATCTCTCTAATGAATGCAAAGTATTTTTGTACTCCAATTAGTACCTACCGATCCCTGGCAGGATAAACGCACCTGGCACAGCTTTTACAGCATCCAACGAGTCCACAAGGGGGTCCAGAACAAGATACTGGTCGACTATCTCATTGAACAGGGAGTATTGTGACAAAAGTGCTTGACTTGTGCTCTGACCTTGACATGGA
>JAGFXO010000199.1 GCA_017861285.1 Geobacteraceae bacterium
GCGTATCCATGAAATCATGCCCCGTCCCCAGGCATCCGGACTTTGTAAGAAGGCAGGGCTGATAAACCTGTTGCCGGGGAAGGTTTTTCCGATACTGATTGCGAAGGGGCTTCCTTTGCTTTTCATTTCACGACGTAGGGGACCCGATGTCGGTTGGGATTGTCGAAACGAAATTCGTTCACTTTGATACCGAACTTCGGCTTGAGAGCGGCCGAATTCTCGGTCCGATTACGCTTGCATACGAGACGTACGGCACGTTGAACCGGGACGGGAGTAACGCGATCCTGGTTGCCCACGCATGGACAGGGAGCGCGCACCTGGCGGGTAAAAACAGTGAAGACGACCTGAAGCCCGGGTGGTGGGACGCCATAGTCGGGCCGGGCAGACTGCTGGATACCGACAGATATTTCATCGTCTGCTCCAACATCATCGGCTCCTGTTACGGGTCCACCGGACCTGCCTCGATAAACCCCAAGACAGGCAAAAGGTACAACCTGACCTTTCCGTTGATTACCGTTCGGGATATGGTGCGGGCACAGCAGTTGCTGATCGACTACCTGGGGATAAGAAAGCTGTTGACGGTCCTTGGAGGCAGCATGGGCGGGATGCAGGCTCTGGAGTGGTCAACCTGCTACCCGGACCGGATAGCATCGGCGATTGTCCTTGCGACCAGCGGCAAACCTTCACCCATGGCTATCTCCATGAATGCCGTGGCACGGTGGGCAATTTTCAACGACCCTTCCTGGAAAAAGGGTGAATATCGCAGGAACCCGAAGGACGGACTGGCGCTGGCACGCGGTATCGGCCATATTACCTTCCTTTCCGAGCAGTCGATGAACGAAAAGTTCGGTCGCCGCTTTTCGACCCGTGACGGATTATTCGATTTCTTCGGCCAGTTCGAGGTCGAGCGCTACCTTTCGTACAACGGCTATAATTTCGTTGACCGCTTTGATGCCAATTGTTTCCTCTATCTGGCAAAAGCCCTTGACCTTTACGATGTAGCCTGGGGGTGTGAATCCCTTCAGGAGGCATTCACTCCCGTCCAGTCCCCGATCCAGTTTTTCGCTTTTACCTCGGACTGGCTCTACCCCCCATACCAGACGGAGGAGATGGTCAAGGTTCTGGAGGAATTGGGCAAGACGGTAGAATATCACCTCATTGAATCCACCTATGGCCATGATGCATTCCTGCTCGAACACGAGACATTTGCCCCGCATATAAAGAGTTTCCTGAATAGAATAGAATCAGCGGTCGGAATGTAGCGCATACCGCTATTTTTCAATAATTCGGGAAGCCTCGCGGGTGCGTGTACCTGTACCTTGAAGGCCAGAAGGGGGAAAAGGCACGTGAAGCCGCGTGAACCGTTATACCTGCGTCTCCATGAAACTGGCGAGATTTCGAAACGTATTGATGATCTAATGCACATTCTCGGGGATTGCACCCTCTGCCCACGGCATTGTCATGTCAACCGTCTTCAAGGAGAGAAGGGTGTATGCCGGGTCGGGGACCTTCCCATGGTCTCCAGTTTCGGACCCCACTTCGGTGAGGAGCGTCCCCTCGTGGGTCGCAACGGCAGCGGGACCATTTTCCTGACATACTGTAACCTGAAATGCATCTTCTGTCAGAACTATGACATCAGCCATCTTGGCCATGGGGAAGAGTGCTCACTGGTAGAATTGGGAGAGATGATGCTTTCCCTGTGGCGGCAGGGTTGCCACAACATAAATTTTGTCAGCCCGAGCCATCAGATTGCACAGATTGTCGCAGCGCTGCCTTATGCCGTCGAAAGGGGACTGGATATCCCGTTGGTGTACAATTGCGGTGGCTATGAGGAGATTTCAACTCTGAGGCTTCTGGACGGCATATTCGATATTTACATGCCTGACTTCAAATACGGTGACAGCGAGACGGCCCGGTGTCTGTCCGGAGCAACACGGTATGTTGAAAAAGCAGAGGAGGCCCTGCGGGAGATGCATCGCCAAGTTGGGGATCTTGTCCTCGATGAACGGGGTATAGCGGTGAAAGGCCTGCTTGTCCGGCACCTGGTCCTGCCCGGCGGACTTGCCGGAACGCGCCGCGTGATGCGGTTTCTCGCAAAGGAAATCTCGCCCTCCACCTATGTCAATATTATGGACCAGTACCGCCCCTGTTTCAGGGCAGCGGAGCACCCGATGCTGAACCGGCGCATAAGCGCTTCTGAATTCGACGGGGCGCTGTCAATTGCCAGGGAAGAGGGAATAACAAGGCTTGACCGGATGGGGTGATCATCGAACCTGGAAATCGAAGAAGGATTTTCAAATGAAGAGAGAAACCCTGTCTGAAACCAGGGGTTTCTCTTTGTTTCGCCGAAACATTTCTGCCTGAAGTTTCACTTGCATGCCTCTGACTTATCTATCTTATACACCATTTTCATTTTTGGAAAATTATTGAGCCCCTTGTTCTCGGTGGTGATGTTGCCGGCCTATTGGCCGGCACCCATCATCGCCCCCGGCAATGCAGTTAATCAATTTTGACCTTTTTGACCTTCTGGATTGCCGATTCAGATTTCGGGATTCTCACTTCCAGCACTCCGTCCTTAAATACGGCTTTCACCTTGTCGGTCTGTATTTCCGATGGCAAGGTCATGCTTCGAGAGAATGAACCATGAGAGCGTTCAATTCGAAAATAGTCCTTTTTTTCGACTCTTTCTTCAGATTTTTTCTCGCCCGATATGGTGATCACGTCGTCGGAGATGTTGACGTCAATATCATCCTTGTTCATTCCCGGCAGTTCAGCTTTTACAATCACCTCATTTCCTTCCTCGAAAATATCGACGGAAGGAGAGAATTCCCGAAATTCCCTGAACTCGGGGAATCTGAACCGTGGCATCCATGGAGCGAAAAAAGGCCTTCTGAACGCATCTTCGAACCAATGTTCCATTTCTTCGAAGGTTGCAGGAAACCGTCTCGATTCCCGAGGGGCCACTTCCTTGGACTCACTTTTGGCCAATTCTTTCGATTCTTTTGCCGACATTTGAATACCTCCTTCCCGGCACCCTGTGCGACAGCTCAGGGGCGCCCCTGAAATTTCCTCATTTGCGGCTTTCTATTTAAAATATAAATACGGTTATTTTTAAAGTCAAGAGGTGTGATTGGTCGTAGTACATTAACGTACTGTTAAAATTAAAACGGTTCGGTGAGAAGTGTTCAGGAACCGCTCCACGTATATTTTCGGGAAGGCAATGTATTGAATGGGGGTTGTGGAGATACAAAAGTACGTCCGGAGTACCGCACGACATTGAAGAGATTCTGAACTTTTTGTCAATCAT
>JAGFXO010000200.1 GCA_017861285.1 Geobacteraceae bacterium
CGCCGCATGTCTATCGCCTTTTCCGAGACTCTGTCGCGGACGGTATTCCAGAACGGGTGGGCAAAAGCATCCATGACTTCGGTCAGCTTCCCGCGATGAACACAGAGGGCTGCACAGCTTACCATGGGCGGCCCGTCGAAATAGCTGGTCCCGGAGTTCAGCAGGACGGGCATCAGAGGCATCTGGTGAGACCCCCGCATGCAGCCAGCAACAAAGTGGCCGATGGCATACGGCGCCAGGATTTCACCCGTCGCGGGGAAATTCTGTTGCACCCGCACAAGCATGACAGGGTCGTCCTTGCCTGTATACTTACCGGCTATGTTGTGCAGTCGGGTCGTGGAAACGGCAACCGCCTGGTCGCCGGTTTCACGGGACCAGATTGATTCGATGACGAATCGCTCGGGATCGCGGAGTAGCGCAGCGATATCGTACAGTTCTTCAGGAGCGTCGAGTTCGATTATCCTGTCCCCCTCGGTATGGCTGACGTCCATGATGACAAATCTGAAACCTTTTGCCATGGAGGGGGCCAGGATAAGCCCCGGCGTATTCATCGGATCGGCAAAGGCCAGATACAGCGGCAGGTTGTATGCACCGGGATCAGTCTTGTCGGCTGCAAAAAAAAGGAAAGGTTCATTGGGTCGCTCCCCCATTTCCAGTTCCGCAACAGCGGGACCCATCCCTTTCACGTTGCCGGAAAAGGCATCCTTCAGCAAGTCCTGCCCGGCACCGTAAAGCCCCTGTTCCCTGGCTGACTGGGTTCCGACGAGGAAGGCCTCCCATGCCAGTTTATGGATAGCTTCGTTGCCGGGACCCTTCACATGCGTCATCAGTATGGCTATGTCATCCCCCGTATAACTGATATAGCTGTCTACGACAGCTTCCCTGCCGAGTAGTTGCACATGTGAACGAACAGCATCCAGCACCTTGCGCGATGGTGCGATATGCCCTCCGATCGAACCGATGTCCGCCTTGATGACGCTGAGAGTAGTTTTCATGCCCGCCTCCCCCTTCCTGTCAATGGTTTTTAGGATACACAGAGCGCATTCGTGCAACCGGGAGCCTCTTCGGCTGATTACGGCACATCCCCTTGTCTTTCAATTGTACTGCTCATCTTTAGCGAAGCAAGGAGAGTCTGCCGTGGCTGGGGATCCGACCGGCATGCATGGCGACAGGATTCACATTGTTCTTACAAGGGGAGAGCGGTGGTGCAAGGAATAGTAAGTCAGGAGCAATGACCGCGGTAACGAATTGACGCGGGATTTCATCCTCCCAATTGAGGGCAGCAGCGATTTCTACAGCGGATCGTCAGGAACAGGCTGATCTTCCAAGGATCTTTTCGTACAGGTTAACGTATGACGCTGCTTCTTTCTCGAGCGGGAAGTTGTTTACCACCAGATCCCTGGCATTGTCTCCAAGTTTTTTGCGGAGGGCTTCGTCTTCCATCAGTTTTTCGAGCTTATCCGAAAATTCCGCTTCCCCATGGTACAGGAGACCGGTAACGCCATCCATGATCACCGACCTGTTGCCTTCGATATTGGAGGCAAGAACGGCTTTACCGAAGGCCATTGCCTCGAGGACGGAATTCGCCATGCCGCCCTCGAAAGATGAGGTATTGAGCACAATATCGGCATGCTCATAAAACCATCCGATGGCATGATGACCCACTTCACCGAAATAATGTGCAAAGGCGCACTTCTCCAACTCCGCCAGCACCTCCGAGGCATACCCCCTGTTGAGAATGGGACCGATCAGAACAAAGTACAGTCGGGCTCCCTGATCATGCAGCCTTGCCAGAAGTGGAAGAGCAAAAGCCACATTCTTGACCGGACGGATACCCGCCGGAAGAAGTATCACCTTCTCCGCTTCTTCGGGCCTGAATTCGTCGTGATGGAAATAGCAACTGCCCGGGATTTCAACACCCTGGGAAATAACGCAGGTTTTGCCTGCCAATTCAGGAAGGCCTTCCACAAGGCGACTCACAATGTTCGCATGGAAGGCAACCACGGAACCGGCAGCTTTCAGCGACAGGATGGTCTCCTCGCTTCTTGCGTCCTGGAGGGCCTCATACACATCGGTGCCGGTTAAGGTTATGATGTAGGGCTTGCCGAGGCTTTCGGCAATCAATCGCGCCGTCCGCCCTCCAAAGTAGGCGTGAAACGCATGAAGTATGTCGGGATTGAAGCTCCGTATCTTTTTCAGGGCATCTTCGGCAGTGACAGTGTCGAGGGAAAAGACTTCCACCTCGCAACCCCTGGAAACGAGATTCCGCTCTATCCGCCTCACGGTTACCGCATTGCCTCTGACAAAAGGATAGTAACAAGGTGTTATGAGTGCTATCTTCATGCAGGATACTCCGTTATACATCCTTGCTGATGTGCCGCAACGGCAACTAAAGAGTACCAGCAAATACCCCGTGCCGCAAGGACAAACCCCTTGCCTGGGAATGCCAATCATGATATTTTGCGGCCTGCCGTTTTTTCCAATTTTTGCGAGATTACCCCTATGGTTATTACGATTCTTGGCTGCGGCACATCTACCGGTGTCCCGATGGTCGGCTGCACCTGCCCCGTATGCTCATCCGCGGATCCCAGGGACAAACGTACGAGGGCATCGATACTTGTGCGGATGGCGGGCAACAAATATATCCTCGTGGACACCTCTTCCGACCTGCGCAGGCAGGCCCTCCGGGAGAAGATTCCGCACATCGACGCCGTTTTGTTTACCCATGCCCACGCAGACCATGTAAACGGCATTGACGATCTTCGAGGATATCACCTCATTCACAAGCGGGTCATTCCCTGTTTCGGAGAAAGGGAGACCCTGGAAACAATCACCAGAAACTTTTCCTATGTTTTCCAGGGAATGCCGCAGGGCGGGTACACCCCCCTCCTGGAACCCCACATTATCACCGGCTCCTTCAGCCTGTTCAACCATACAATCATCCCTGTGCCGCTGAAGCACGGATATTCGCACGCTACCGGCTACCGGATCGGAAATTTCGCATACCTCTCCGATTGCAGCGACATCCCGGATTCGTCCCTTGCAAAACTGGGCGGTCTTGAGATCCTGGTAATCGACGCGCTACGGTATACTCCCCATGTCGCTCATTTCAACATCGAAGGAGCACTCGGAGTCGTGGAAAAACTGCGACCGCATCGGACAGTTTTTACCCATTTGACCCACGAAGTTCTCTACAGCGATGGCGAAAAGCTGCCGAAGGCAGTAGAATTTGCCTATGACGGAATGACGTTCACGGTGTGAGACGTGAGACGTGCAACGGAAGACGGGAGACTTGGAC
>JAGFXO010000201.1 GCA_017861285.1 Geobacteraceae bacterium
GTGTTGACCGCCCCGCACAATATGGCTTCCGGTGATATTTTGTCCAGAAAAGGGATGATTGCCGACTTGTGGGGAATTGTAACGTTGAAACCCCTGATTCCCAGGGCCCTCATTCCCTGAATCGCCTCGCGGAGGGACCCCGGTTCGACCGGAAAAGGCACATAGACGTAGTCGAGCCCGAGTGCCCGAAGGGCGGCATTCTGCATGAGCGGCGACAGCGAGTGCTCCACCGGATGCCCGATAATCCCGAGCACTTTTGTTGTACCGGTCAGATTCATGGTCATCATTTTGCGTATTCCCTTTCTATCTGTCTGACCTGCGTGGCCAGTCCAGGTGCCAATTGCACGGCTTTCTTCAATTCGGCGTACCCTTCGTCGCGACGTCCGAACGACAGGAGGGTCTCTCCGGCCTCCAGGCGGCTTATGGCATAAATGAGAATGGCCTTCGATGTATCGATATCCCTGAAAGGGATCGAATCTCCAACCAGACCCCGAAGGGAGTAGAAATTCCATACTTCGAGACCCGGAGGCAGTTTTGCTTTTCCGGCACCGTTCTCCACACGGTAGCATATTCCCGATTGACGCAGACCGTATCCCTCGAGTTTCACGGAATATCTCGTTGAAAAATCGACATACACGGGCCTGGCGGAGATCTGTTCGGCAACTGCCAGGTGCACCAGGTTGGATGGTGACTGGTACTGCGGCGGAACGGTCCGCAAGGCACTCCGGCCGAAGACACCGGGGAAAGAATCCAGATACCACACGAATGCCAGGTGGGGGGTATGAATCAGGACAAGGTCTTCCCGCATCCTCTCGACGCCCTGAAGATACCAGAGCGGAAAAGCGCCGCTATCCCCCCAGGTAAAAAGAACCGATCCCGGTGCAAGGGAGCGGAAGGTATTGTTTGCATAATCATAGGCTATGTAATTCTCATGCTGGTCGTTTTCATGAAAATGCATCGCACACAGCGCAGCGGGAAGGGCAAAAATGATTACCCCTGACGCAAGATGCACGAAAACAGCCCTGATACCGGAAAGTTTGATTCCTTGTACGGCTTTTTTCAACAGGAAACTTGTTCCCAAACCGATAAAGACCGCGCTCAGCAGGTAGAGGGGCGTAAAAAACTCCTCTGTCAGAAAAATCATCTCCTCGGGTGTATTCTGGTGAACGGCAAGCACGGCAAGAAACACGAAGACCCCTATCAGGAATGCAATCACTTCATCCCGCCTTACAAAGAGATATGCCAGCAAACCCGTGACAAGAAGGGCAAGACCCACAACAGTGAATTCATGGACAATATTGAATGCCGACAACTGCTTCCAGAGCAGGGCCATATCCCGGTGCACCTTTTCCGACGGATACCCTTTCCGCAGGAAATGCCACGAAAACTGCGTCAGTGTCTGCGGGTCTCCCCAGTTGAGCAGAGGACCCCTGCTGGCACGTATGGGCAAATAGAGGTAGACGGAAAACCCGAGCACAAAAAAGGTACCCGCGAGAATCTGCTCCTTTATCCGCCGGATCATTCTCCAGTCCGCCGACAGCACCAGCCAGGCATAGGAAGGAACCAGCAGTACCATGCTCTGGTGCGCACCAAAGGCAAGGCCGCACAGGAAGGCTCCGAGATAGATATACCCGGGGCATTCCTCGCCATGCACGAATTTCTTCCGCCACACGAGTAACAGGTAAAAGATTATGGCCGCAAGGAAAGCTAGAAGCGGGTAAGGTTTGTCATGGTTCGACTGAAGCCAGAGTCGGCTCGAAAATGCAAATGTCAGGGAAGCGCCGAGCGCTGCTGGTCTGGCAATGAAGGACAGTCCCTCCTGTTCACTCCCCTGCCTGTTCCCATTCACCATAAATGTTACCAGAAGATATACTCCGTAACAGGCGCATGCGGCGGACAGTGCAGTAGCGATATTGACGCGGAAAGCGATATTGCCGAATGGCAGCCAGGTAAAGGGTTTGGCGAAGAGTACAAAAAGAGGATACCCGGGTGAATGGGGTGATCCGAGAGAATGTATTGCAGTAATGAATTCCCCGCTGTCGAAAAATGTCACGGAAGGGGCAAGGGTGAGGAGATACAGGCAAAAAGGAATAATAACGGAAGAAATGGCAAATATATCTATTTTGCTGGCACATCCGGACGCTTTCAACAAAATCCCCTTACCGCAAAGATTGTGATTCGACATCCCGCAGAGAAATCCTGTCCTTCACCACATAATACAGTCCCAGGAAGGTTACGGGAAAAAAATTGATGGCATGGGCGGTCAACGCGACACTGAGGGCTTTCTCCCTCGGAAAGCTGAATGCCATGAGCCCATAGACGCATGCCGCATGGTAGGTTCCGACGAAGCCCGGCGAAGCGGGGACCATAACCGCAAAAACAAGGAGTATCAGGATAAACATCGCCGCCGTAACCGGCAGGTCGATGCCGAAGGCCCGCAGGACGAGGTCGACTGACCAGACAGCCAGTGCCCAGATGACGACGGACGAGATCAACAGAGCCATGACCTCACCAGGACGAGAGGAAAAACGCACCCCATCGAGGAAAGACCCGGCAATAGGCAGAATTCTGTTCCTGAATTTATCCGGGAAAGGCTTCAGCAGCCACCCGAGAAAAGAGAGCGACCATGAGGAATATTTCCTCAGGACCACAAGGCAGATGATCACCAGCAGATAAAAGCCGAGAGTAATGTAGCCTCCGTATTCCAGGCTCTTCTGAGCACCCTCCATGCCCTCGGGCAGCCGGAGGGTCATGAGGGTGATCACCAGCATAATGAGCACCGTAAACCCGTCCAGAAGCCGGTCCAGGACAAGTGTTGCAAAAACGGCACTTTTATCCATCTGCTCTTTTTCCCCGAGGGTATAGGCGCGGACCAGTTCACCGAGGCGGGCAGGCAGGAGATTGTTTGCCATATAGCCGATAATGGTCGAATGAAAAAGATTGCGCATTGAGGTGTTTTTAAGGGGTTTCAGCAGATATTTCCAGCGGATGGCCCGCACGTAGTACCCAGCGGCAGTAGTGGCAACCGCGGGGAGGATATACCGGTAATCCATTTCGGCAAAGGCAGCCCAAAGCAGCCCCGTGTCTATCTTTCGGAACAGGATGTAGAGAAAAAAAGCGCTGATTGCTATCCCGGCCCATAATTTCTTATCAAATCCGCGTTTCTTGGCTGACAAAATTACCCTTTCATGCGATCGAGGTCCAGCGTGACACCCGTGAGAATTTCCCGGCAGGCCGCAACATCCTTTTCGATGGCCTTCTTGAGGTCGCCTACATCGGAAAATTT
>JAGFXO010000078.1 GCA_017861285.1 Geobacteraceae bacterium
TTGTATGCCTGCAGGACAGTGGTGGCTCCGATCCCATCCACTTCGGTCCCCGATACCATGTGGGTAGCTCCTATTTTTTCGGCTTTTTTGATGGACTCAATCTTGAAATTGCCCATATAGGGGGTACCCCAGAACCGCTGCCCAGCTGGCGCTTCAAAAGTCTGCAGCAGCAGGCAATCCTTCAGCTGGTCTTTGTCGCCCACTTCGACAATCGAACTTTGCTTTTTCGTAAAAAGGCCGCAGCCGGCCAGGAGAAAAACAGTGAAAGCCAGAAATAAAATCTTCATACATCCTCCCGAAAATGATAATTTGTTTTATTCGCAGGGCAGCAATGCGATGGTGCCGCCTGCTTTCCCTGCGGACGACGGCAGTCCGGGAATCCAATTGACCCGTGAAGGATATTGCAGTCATGCCGATTTGTCAACAAATCACCAGGCGCGGATTTGCCCCTGAACGTTCACCCGCATGAACCGGGCCATTTAGGTGTGCTGGATTATCGTGCCGCCAGGAAGCCCCAGAAGTGCTTGACTTGATTTTCCCGTTTCCGGTACCCTTGGAATAATCAAAATCCGGATGTTACCGGGATTATAATCGGAGCTAATGTGTCACTCGTCGAAGATAAGCTGTACAAAACAATTAAAAATGCTGTCGGCAGGGCAATAGCGGATTTCTCGCTGATTGACGAGGGGGACAGGATAGCCGTTGCAGTTTCCGGCGGCAAAGATTCGTATGCGCTCTTGCATATCCTCGAGGCGTTGCGGAAAAGGGCCCCCGTACGGTTCGAAATCGTGGCCGTCAATATAGACTCGGGCTACCCCGGTTACCGTTCCGACATCATCGAACGGCACCTCGGAGAACACGGGTTTGCCCATCACATGGAGAAGACGAATCATTACGGCATCATCAAGGAAAAGCGCAGGCCGGGCTCTTCTTACTGCTCCATGTGCGCACGGCTGAAGCGGGGCGTGCTGTATACGCTCGCCCAGCAATTCGGCTGCAACAAGCTGGCACTCGGACACCACATGGACGATTTCGTGGAAACCCTGCTTCTGAACCAGTTTTTTGTCGGCTCGTTGAAGGCCATGGCCGCAAAGATGCTTGCCGACAACGGAAAGACCACCGTCATCAGACCGCTGGTGTACGTGGAAGAAAAACATATCGTGAACTTCTCGGCTATCAACGGTTTTCCGGTCGTCTGCTGCCGCTGCCCGGTGTGTGGTGTGGCCGACCTGCAAAGAAAGAGGATGAAATCGCTTTTAGCCGAACTGGAAAAGGAAAACCCTTCGGTCAAGAGAAGCATGCTGCGGGCTCTTTCCAATGTCCAGCCGCGTCATCTGCTTGACACATCTCTCAGCGTGTAACAATCAATATCCTTTGACGGGGTTTGTTCCCCCGGCCAGTTACCGGAAACTGCTTTCGCCCACCCCAGCCGGTCGATAACGTCGGCAAATGATGTATCGAGAGGGGCTGTAACGGTCACGGCTTCACTGGTCCAGGGGTGGATGAAGCGCGTCTCTACCGCGGCAAGCAACATGCGGCCGCATCCGTACTCGCTCCGGAACAGGCGGTTGTGCCGCCCCTCGCCGTATCGTGTATCGCCGATGACAGGGTGAAATATATGCTTGAGATGGCGCCGGATCTGGTGCCTGCGCCCGGTATGGGGGAAAACCCCGACCAGGGAATACCGCGCAGAGGGATACCGGCCCACGGGGAAAGGGAGTTCCACGGAGGCAAGCCGACGGTATTCCGTTACGGCATCCTGCGAAACCGGCGGGGACTGGACCCGGCGCCTTTCCAGCGGATCAGGCTCCTCCACAAGCGGACAATCGATAACTCCGCTTTCCTCGACAACTCCGCGAACCACCGCCAGATACCTCTTGCTGACCAGCCTCGTCCGAAACGATTCGGCGAGTCTTCGGGCTGCTTCGGGAGACAAAGCGAAAATGAGGACCCCGGACGTCGGCCTGTCGAGACGATGAACAGGAAAGACATGCCTCCCGATCTGATCCCGCAGCATCTGCATGGCAAACCGTGTTTCCCCCCCGGCAATAATGCTTCGGTGAACCAGAAGACCCGCCGGTTTGTTCACCGCGACAAAATGCTCATCATGGAACAATATTTCCATCAATATTATCCTTGCCAGTCCTCAGGCGAAAAGATAGCCTCAATCGACTTCTTCCCCGGAGGCACCATGGGGAAGCAGTAGCAGTCGGGGTCGGTCTCCACATCGACCACCACCGGACCAGGAAGAGAAACGGCCTTTTTCAGCGCCTCCCTGAGGTCCGCTTTCGCGGAAACTTTGATCGCCTCCACACCGAACCCCCTCGCCACGGCGCAAAAATCCACATGTTTGCCCAAATCCGTCGCCGCATATCTTTTTTTCATGAAAACGGTCTGGAACTGCCGCACCATGCCCAGCTTGCCATTGTTCATCACGATAGTCTTTACCGGAATGTCATAGTAGGAGCACGTAGCCAGTTCCTGGATGTTCATCTGGAAAGCCCCGTCCCCGGTAACGGCAAATACCGTTCGACCGGGGTTGCCGACTGCAGCCCCCATGGCGGCGGGAAGCGCATACCCCATGGTACCGAGCCCGCCGCTCGTTATATAATGCCGCGGCCGGGAGAAAGGGAGATAGTTTGCCGTCCACATCTGCGACAGGCCGACATCCGAGGCCACAATCGGCTCCTGTCCGGAAGATTCGCGTATCGCTTCCATGATTTCGTGGGGAGACAGGTGCTCCCTTTCCGGTCGCGGCAGCGGATACTCCCGTTCCCATTCACGTATCTGACCCAGCCAGCCTCCCCTGTCCCTTGGCTCCACCATCTCGAGCAGGAGTTCCATTGCTTCCCTCGCGTCGCCTACAATGGGAAGCTCGACGTTGACCACCTTTCTGATGCTTGCGGGGTCAATATCGATATGGATGATGCGGGCATTCGGGGCAAAACTGTCCACGCGTCCGGTAACCCGGTCATCGAACCGGGCTCCGATGGCGATCAGGCAATCGCAGTCGTGAACCGCCTTGTTGCAGTGCCAGGCCCCGTACATCCCCAGCATACCGATGGCAAGCGGTGACGCCGGGTCCATTGCACCAACAGCCATCAGGGTATTGGTCACCGGTATCCGCCCCTTTTCCGCCAGGGCGTGCAGTTCCGCCGAACCATCGGACAAAACGACACCACCACCCGCGTAGATGAGGGGCCGGTGCGCTTTATTGATTATATCCGCCGCCTTTTTCAGCTGCTTCACGTTTACGGCAATCCTTTCACGGTAACCGCGCCGGGATATGTTTTCCGGGATGGCTGCCTTGATCTTGCTGCCGAGCACGTCACTCGGCAAATCCACGAGGACCGGTCCCGGACGGCGGGTCCTGGCAATGAGAAATGCCTCCCTGACCGTGCGGGCAAGGTCCTTTACATCGGTCACGAGGTAGTTGTGCTTGGTTATCGGGCGGGTTATGCCGGTCATGTCCGCCTCCTGAAAGGCATCGATACCGATCGTGGCGGTTGTGACCTGGCAGGTCAGCGCAATCAGGGGAATCGAATCCATATAGGCAGTGGCTATTCCGGTTACGAGGTTCGTGGCCCCCGGCCCGGAGGTGGTCAGGCAGACACCGACCTTGCCGGTCGTGCGCGCATACCCGTCGGCAGCATGGGCAGCCCCCTGTTCATGGCGCACCAGAATATGCCGGATGTCCGCATCGTCGATGAGGGCATCATGCACCAGCAGGCTGCGTGCGCCCGGATATCCGAAGATGGTATTGACCCCCTCCCGCTTCAGGCATTCCAGCAGAATCCGTGCTCCGGTTTTCATGGTGTCGTTTCTCCTTTCTCGTTGCTATTCGCCCTTCCCAATTACATGACTATGATTTTGGTTGACTGTATCATCCCACAACTGTACCCTGTATTCAACAGCAACTTCGATTGTGCTGCAACATCAAAAAGGAAGGTTATACAATGACACAGGCAAAAAAAGGGGACAGGGTAAGACTCCATTACGTCGGCACCCTTGAGGATGGATCTATTTTCGATTCTACATATGAGAGCGGAGAATGCGATTCCGATGATTGCGGCTGCGAATCCGGCCCGCGGGAGGTGGTCATCGGTGACGGGGAGTTTCTGCCCCTCATCGAAGAAGCGCTCGTCGGCATGGTGCCCGGCGAAAAAAAATCGATCATCATCCCCGCGGCAGATGCGATGGGAGAATACGATGAGGAAAATGTCTTCACCATCCCGCGCAGCGACCTGCCCGAAGATCTGAAGCCGGATGTCGGCGACCAGATCGTGCTGTACAACGAGGAAGACGAGGAACTGCCGGTAATCGTAGTCGAGACGGGCGATGAAAACATCACCTTCGACGCCAACCACCCACTGGCGGGTGAGGACCTCACCTTCGAATTCGAACTGGTTGAGATTATGAAATAGACAAAAGGACTGCCTGCACCCGGAATCTGCCGAGGCGGCTATGGCCGCCTTTGCTTTTTCCCCGATCTGCTCCCTTCCATATGCCTGCACCCCTTACCTGCTGCTTCGAAAATACCTGCTTCGATTTGACACGATCGCTATTTATCTGGTATAAAAATTGCTCTTTTTGTGCGACGGGAGACCAAGGCATCTTTGCCTTCCGCGCAGAACCGATTACCACGACGGGAATCCGAAAATGCTCCACTTTTCCGCCAGCAGGCGAACTTTTCTGAAATTTTCCATGACAGGTGCACTGTTTCTTCTCGGCATGAAGCCGGCCTTCGCGATGAAACTGCTTGAAGAAAGAGTGCCGGAAGGAAGATTGTCACTCTACAACACCCACACCTCCGAAAGGATAAATGTTCAGTACCGTAACCGGGCGGGTGACTATGACCTTGAAGCCCTCATGGCCGTCAACTGGCTTCTCCGCTGTCACCACACCAACGAAGCGGCCGAAATGGACACGCAAGTCATAGAATACCTCAACATGGTGGACAACGAATTCGGCGGAGGCAATGAAATACACATCGTATCGGGATTCAGGTCTGCGGAATACAACGAAATGCTGCTCGAACGGGGGAGAGGCGTCTCGAAGAACAGCCTGCATGTCCAGGGGAAGGCAATCGATTTCTTCATACCCCGCATAGCACTTGACAACCTCCGGTCCGCCGCCCTCGACCTGCGATACGGCGGTGTAGGTTATTACCCCCAGACCGGTTTCGTCCATATCGATTCCGGCAATTACAGGACCTGGTGAGAGAGCCACTGCCGGGCGGACACGCGGGTCCGCCCCTACGGATGCACATTTACCGGGTTCTCCTCATCATCCATCCATTTCTGGGGATTGGAGCGTATATATTCCCGCACGGCGGACAATTCATCCTCGTTTCGGATGACCCGTTCGTAATAATTTCGTTGCCATAAACGTCCGGGGAATGGGGGCCAATTCAAGCATTCAACACCACGCACATATTCGAGGGTGCTCAGTGATTTGAAAGCCTGAATGACCCTCCCCAATGAAAAATCAAGGGTTCCGTAGGGGCGATCCTCGTGTTCGCCCTGATGAAGAGATCAAAAAGAAGGGCGATCACAAGGATCGCCCCTACATTCATTTAAAAGGATGATGCCGTGAAAATGGTTTGGCATGACTATACTTTCACTGTTTGCCA
Organism: Geobacteraceae bacterium; assembly: GCA_017861285.1. Lineage (GTDB taxonomy): Bacteria > Desulfobacterota > Desulfuromonadia > Geobacterales > Geobacteraceae > CAIWTU01. Next base: position 5,633 of record JAGFXO010000078.1, read on the forward strand.
CATTTGAAAACCGCTCGGACAATTCATGCCACACCTTCTCCACCATCCGGCCAGCATTGTTCATCATCATAGCCCCGTTGGAGATCCCGCCGAACAGACATTCCCGTTCTTGAACGCAGACTGTCACGAAATACGCTCCTGTCGCGGCATAGTCGAAATCCTTCAGGCGTATGGAACATCGGTGGTGAAAATCGGCATTGCAGGTCATAATTTGTTCGTTTGTGCGAACCTCGCGTTCGTTATTATTATTCTTCCCGTTTTTCTTGCAAAAATATCAAAATCAATATTATATATTTATCATTATTTTTATTACATTTTCAAGCCTGATTATGAAACTTGTATGACAAAAATGTTCAGGCACAAAAAAAAGGAGAGGCCGTTTCCCGATGGACAGCCTCTCCCTTATTTATCCCGATGCGGGTTTTTACTTCTTGTTATGCCCTTTTCCTTTTCCCTTCCCGTTGCCATGTCCCTTGCCGTAGCCAGGACCCGGTTTGCCGCTCAGTACAAAATCTCCGCGCTTCAGGGCATGAAACTCGGGTGAGCCCGGCTTGATGCCGATGCTCTTGGCGATTACCCCCCACCCTTTCCCCCTGTTGGCCTGATATACCCCGAGCACAGCGTCGGGCGGCCGATGCGTCATCTGGCCAAGTTGGAATACCATGAAGGCATCGGCAGGTGCATTGACCGTTCCGATAACCGCCTGCACCTGAGCGTAGGGAACTCCGAACTGCGTGCCGACGCGCGCGGCAAAACCGCCCATGTCGGACCGGGCCTGTACGTTCAGATCGGCAAGAAACCCGTCAAGCCCGCCTCCGGCAAATCCAGGTGAGCAGAAGAGCATTAAACACATTAACGCAAGGACATATTTCCTCATTCAGTTCCTCCTGTTTGATTGAAACCAATTTATTGCTGCCATCCGAGGAAATCACATTCGACCCGGATGAGACAATTCATTTCATGACCTTGAGAATGATATCGTAGAGATCTGTATTGTCCAGCGATTTCGCCAGGTTTTCACTGCCGGGACCATCACTCCAGATGATTGTATCCACCCCGGTGTGGTCTTTCCCGGTCCATGCACCCTCCACACTCTCGCCACGGGCGGGGAGAGAGCCCTTGGGGCCTTTGACGGCAAACCCGCCGGTATCGTGGTCGGCCACGACGATCAGAAGACTCGATCTCCTGCGACCGGGGTCGGCAGCTATCCATTTCCTGACGACCGAAACCGCCGCATCGAAGGCCAGCACTTCCCCGATCTGATAGGGCATGTCATTGGCGTGGTTGGCCATGTCCACCTGGGAGCCTTCCACCATGAGGAAGAACCCGTCTCTGTCTTTTTCCAGGACCTGAAGGGCAACTGTCGTCATCTCCGCCAATGTTGGTTCGTCCGTATCGGGAGCGCGCAGATGATGGGGTTTCATCCATGCAGGGGAGAAAAGGCCCAGAACTCGCCTGGCACCGCCTGAAACCTTTGTGAACAAATCACTCTTGCCGTGCACAATTGCATACCCCTTTTCCCGTGCCATCGGCAGAAAATTTCCCTTTGTTCCGCACCTGTCTTCGTTGTACGAATCGAACCGCTCGGCACCGCCTCCAAGCAGCAAGTCAACCCTCGTGACCATGAGATACTGACGGGCTACTTCCTGTTCACATCTCCGGGACGGGACATGGGCACCGAATGCGGCAGGTGTTGCATTGGTAATTGTGGAAGTGGCAACAAGCCCGGTTGATTTGCCCTTCTTTTTTGCACGTTCCAAGATGCTCTGCTTGTGCGGTCGGCCGTCTGAATGGAAACATATCTCGCCGTTGCTGAATTTCTCACCGCAGGACCATGCAGATGCCGCAGCGGCGGAGTCGGTAATCATGCTGTTGGCGGAGTGGGTTCTTTGGTATCCGATATGCCGGAGGTTCTCGAAACTGAGGGGTTCTCCGTCAGGGCCGTTCTTGAAGGTACGGGCGGCGGTAACGTTTGCCAGGCCCATGCCGTCGGATACCATGAAGATTATGTTTCGTGCGGTTTTCGAACGGGGACTGCCATGGGCAGTGACCGACTGCAGCAGAAAAACAGAAAGAAAAACGAGTGAAACGAGGGAGCGGTACATTTTCAAAAAACCTCCAGAAAGTGGCGGCATGAAGATGGTTCCATTTCACGGAGTATCGAAGGTGATCGTGTCCGGCTGGGGATGGTCATTTTGATGATGGCAAGAAAGGTGACTGGAGAGCCGGGCGTATTTTGGAGGAAGGTGCGTCGATAAGCGGAAACCGGTGGACGGGGGGGGAGAGCGCTCTCCGGCGCACTCCCCTCCTCCCGTCTAAAGCCTGCTCTTTCTGATTCTCTCCACGGCCTCCTCGACATTCTCCCGACTGCCGAACGCGGAGAGGCGGAAAAACCCTTCGCCGCTTGGCCCGAAACCGCTGCCCGGGGTGCCGACTACATTACATTCGTTCAGCAGTTTGTCGAAGAAATCCCAGGAACTCATCCCCCCCGGGGTTTTCAGCCAGATATACGGTGCATTGATGCCGCCATACACGGTCAGACCCGCCTCCGCCAGACCTTCACGGATAATGCGGGCATTTTCCATGTAGTAATCGATGATCTCCCTGACCTGCCGCCATCCCTCATCGGAGTATACTGCGGCAGCCGCCTTCTGCACCGGGTAGGAGACTCCGTTGAATTTGGTTGTCTGGCGTCGGTTCCAGAGCCTGTTGAGCTGAATCGGCTCACCGGCTGCCGTATGGGCAGTCAGCTCTTCGGGTACGACGGTCAGCGCGCAGCGCACCCCGGTGAAACCGGCGGTTTTGGAAAAGGAACGGAACTCGATGGCGCATTTTTTCGCTCCCTCGATTTCGTAGATGGAGTGGGGGATAGCCGGGTCGGTGATGAACGCCTCGTAGGCAGCGTCAAAAAAGATAATCGCATTGTGCTGCAGGGCATAATCCACCCATCCCTTGAGCTGTTCCTTCGTGGCTACGGCACCGGTGGGGTTGTTGGGGAAGCAGAGGTAGATGATGTCCACTTCCTGTTCCGGAAAGCCCGGATTGAAGCCGTTCGCCTCGGTGCACGGCATATA
>JAGFXO010000079.1 GCA_017861285.1 Geobacteraceae bacterium
TATATTCAAACGGAAGACGACAAGAAAATGCAGAAACTCATGGCCATGGGGGTATTGCCCGGTAACCGTATACGACTCATTCAGGCTTTTCCTTCGTACATTTTCAGGGTCGGTTACTCGGAATTCGCCATAGATACGAACATGGCACGGGAGATCTTCGTCAGGCGATAGATCAATAGAAGACCGCCGTCCTTAAAGCTGATAAGCCGCTAAAACCTAAGAAACGCAAATCGGCGAATGTTTCCTCATTTCGTGCGAGGGGCAGGTTTACTGCATTGCCCCTTTTTGTCGTGACAATTAAAGGCAAATCCGGTAGCCTTTTCGCCGGTATGTTGAACAAAGGAGAAAAGTCATGAAGAAATTCATAATGTTTGTGCTGGTTTGTACGGTTGCTTTTTCCTCACTTGCCCAGGCTGCGGAAAAGGCTTCCCTGCCGAAAGGATATGGTACATGGGAGAAGAGCAGGCAGAAGATTGACAATGACAAAAAATCTCTTTTTTACGGGATCCATTATGTCTACGTGGACAAAAAGGCCATGAAAGCATACAGATCCGGCGGTTTGTATCCGGAAGGAAGCATGTTTGTCGTGGAGAATTTCAATATCAAAGAAATTGGCGGCAAGCCGGTGCAGGGAAAGAAGAATATGATCGTCCTGATGAAAAAGGACAAGAAGTACAAAACGACCGGCGGCTGGCAGTTTGTCGGCTTCAGCCCCGACGGCAAGCCGAGCGGCCTGGACCCGGTAAAGAATTGCTACGAATGTCACCTGAAAGAAGCAAAAGACAGGGGCCTGGTCATTTCCCGGCATACTGATTTCAAATAATTCTTTCGACGCGATACCCGGGCTTTCCGCCTGAGAACAGCGGTGAAAAGAGGCGGTTTGATGGGGCAGCGTATGCAAATCCCTCCTTGACACCCGGTTGTTTTTTGATGTAACGTAGTACGTCCCGCCGCATGAAGGGACAGATTACATCAAGAACGGTGCTTTCGTCCTATGCGCATAACCGCTTTGATCCCCGCCAGATATGCATCCACCCGGTTTGAAGGGAAAGCTCTCGCAGATATCGTGGGCAAGCCCATGGTTCAGCATGTATACGAGCGGACTGCCCGCGCGAGCCTCGTTTCGGAAGTGATCGTCGCTACCGATGATGAGCGGATAGCGTCGGCGGTCAAGGCTTTTGGCGGAAGAGTCGAGATGACGCTGCCAAGCCACGAAACAGGGACTGACCGCCTGGCTGAGGTTGCCGCGCGCATTGATTCGGACATCGTCGTCAACGTCCAGGGAGACGAACCCCTCATAGAGCCGGCGATGATCGATGAAGCGATCTACCCCCTCACCCTGGACAACTCCATTCTGATGGGTACGCTGAAAACCCGAATCAGGACGCTGCATGATTTTCTGAGCCAAAATGTGGTGAAGGTGGTAAACGATAAGGACGGCTTTGCCCTATATTTTTCGCGGTCTCCTTTGCCCAATTTCCGGGATAAGTGGAATGACCTGAAAGATGAGGCCTTTGCCTCTGGCCGGCTGCTCTGCTACAAGCATGTCGGTATTTACGTGTATCGAAGGGAGTTTCTTCTGCAATTCGCGAAGATGCTCCCCACGTATCTGGAGACGGCTGAAAAGCTGGAGCAGTTGCGGGTTTTGGAGAACGGTTTCAGGATAAAAGTTGTAGAGACAAGATATGAGTCAATCGGTGTAGATACTCCGGCGGACCTTGAAAAGGTTGTGGAAAGTCTGATGAAGTCCCATTGATCTGGGACTTCATTGTTTTAGGAGCAGGCTGTATGAAGACCAAATTCATTTTTGTAACAGGCGGGGTTGTGTCGTCAATAGGGAAGGGGCTTGCCGCCGCATCGTTGGGAGCCCTTCTCGAGGCCCGCGGGCTCAGGGTAAGCATCCAAAAGCTCGATCCCTACATCAATGTAGACCCCGGTACCATGTCGCCGTTTCAGCATGGAGAGGTTTTTGTCACGGATGACGGTGCGGAAACCGACCTGGATCTCGGGCATTATGAGCGATATACAAATGCCAAGCTTACCAGAAAGAGCAATTTTACCACCGGCCAGGTATATTTTTCGGTAATAGAGAAGGAGCGGCGCGGGGATTATCTGGGGGGGACCGTTCAGGTCATTCCGCACATTACCGACGAGATCAAGTCGAAAATAATTGAAAATGCAAAAGGTTCGGATGTCGCCATTGTTGAGATAGGGGGTACTGTCGGTGATATTGAGTCATTACCTTTCCTCGAGGCAATCCGGCAGTTCAAATTTGACAGGGGTGAGGGCAATGTGCTCTATATCCATGTGACTCTCGTGCCCTTCATCAAAACCGCCAACGAGATGAAGACCAAGCCCACCCAGCATTCGGTGAAGGAGTTGCGGGAGATCGGCATACAGCCTGATATCCTGCTGTGCCGTTGCGAAAAGGGACTTCCCCAGGATATGAAGGCCAAGATTGCTCTCTTCTGCAACGTGCACGAAAAAGATGTCATCACTTCGGTCGATGCGGAACATATCTATGCAGTCCCCATTGCCTTGCACAAGGAGGGGCTTGACGAGAGGGTCGTGGAAAAGCTGAATATCTGGACCAAGGCACCGGATCTTGCCCATTGGCAGGAGGTGGTCGAGAAGCTTATCCACCCCTGCAGCGGTGAAGTTCGAATTGCCATCGTGGGCAAGTACGTAAACCTTACCGAATCATACAAATCGCTTTCGGAGGCACTGACCCACGGCGGTATTGCCAACGATTGTCGCGTGAGGCTTACCTATCTCGACTCAGAAAAGATTGAGACAGAGGGGCCGGAAGGCTTTTTTGACGATGTGGAAGGAATCCTCGTGCCGGGTGGGTTCGGTGAAAGAGGCACGGAAGGCAAGGTCAAAGCCATAGAATATGCAAGGAACAAGAAAATTCCTTTTTTCGGTATTTGCCTTGGGATGCAGATGGCTGTTGTTGAATATGCCAGAAATGTTTGCGGTATCGGGAATGCGTGCTCAAGCGAGTTCAAGCCGGACTGTGACAGCCCCGTCATCCACCTCATGGAAACTCAGCGGGGTGTAAACCGCAAAGGCGGCACCATGAGGCTCGGTTCGTACCCTTGCACTCTTGCCAAGGGAACAATGGCGCATAAGGCATACGGGGTCATCGATATTTCGGAAAGACACCGGCATCGCTATGAAGTGAATAATCAATATCGCTCTACTCTCGAATCTGCCGGCCTTGTCCTTTCTGGTACCAACAAGGAGCTGGACCTGGTGGAGATGATCGAAATCCCGGAGCATCCCTGGTTCGTGGGGTGCCAGTTCCATCCTGAATTCAAATCGAAACCGCTCAATCCTCATCCGCTGTTCAAGGCGTTCATCGCTTCCGCGCTGGAATTCAGGAAAGCGTGAAATCAATCCTTAAAAATGCGTAAGGTCGGGGTATGTATTTCATGGCCCACGGCCTTACGTTTTTTTGTAGTGACCGTTTACGACAACACGAGGGGACAATCATGGTACGAGAGATACATGCCGGGAATGTGAAAATAGGCGGGAACAGACCGCTGGCCCTCATCGCCGGGCCCTGTGTTATCGAGAATGAGGCGGATACTCTGCGCTGCGCAGAGCGACTGATGACCATATGCAACGGAATTTCCGTCCCGCTCGTTTTCAAGGCATCTTATGACAAGGCGAACAGAACTTCGGTTACTTCTTTTCGCGGGCCGGGTTTGAAAGAAGGCTTGAGGATACTGGCAAGGGTCTCGGAATCCCTCGGGCTGCCCATTCTTACCGATGTCCATTCCCTTGAAGAGATCCAACCGGCTTCGGAAGTTGCCGATGTGCTGCAGATTCCGGCATTTTTGTGCCGGCAAACTGACCTGGTAGTGGCGGCGGCACGAACAGGCAAGGTTATAAACGTCAAGAAAGGCCAGTTTATGGCCCCGTGGGACATGAAAAATGTGGTCGACAAGGTGCTCAGCGCCGGGAATCCTAATATAATTCTGACGGAGAGGGGCGCCTCTTTCGGCTACAACAACCTGGTTTCGGATATGCGCAGTTTTCCCATAATGCGTGGATTCGGTTATCCGGTTATCTTCGACGCAACCCACAGTGTCCAGATCCCCGGTGGACAGGGCACGTCATCGGGGGGCCGGCGCGAGTTTGTCGAGTGTCTGGCGCGGGCGGCGGTGGCGACCGGTATAGACGGCATTTTTCTTGAGGTCCACGAAGATCCTGAGAAGGCTTTATGTGACGGCCCGAATTCGGTAAAGCTCGAAGATCTGCCTGCGATTTTGAAAAAACTGAAAGCGATCGACGCCATTGTGAAATAGAAGCAATCAGTGAGGAGAAGGCTGCTGAAGCTTGCTCCTTATACATCGAGTAAGGGGTGTTCCCGGTGATTCTGGAAGAGGCAAAAAGGGTAATACGTATCGAAGCCGAAGCTTTGGCGGCGCTGGCCGAATCCTTGAACGGAGAGTTTGAAAGGGCTGTTGAGCTCATATTTGCCGCTCAGGGGCGCGTTGTTGTTACCGGTATGGGGAAGTCGGGCATTATCTGCCAGAAGATTGCAGCCACAATGGCTTCCACCGGAACACCGGCCTTTTTTCTCCACCCGGCGGAAGGTATCCACGGCGATCTCGGCATGATCATGCGGGGGGATGTCGTCATCGCAGTTTCCCATAGCGGAGAAACCGATGAGGTCCTGCGTATTCTGCCCATTATAAAGCGTCTGGGCGCCCAGCTTGTTTCCATGTCCGGCAACAGGAATTCTACCCTTGCCAAGGCAGGGGATGTTTTTCTTGATATTGCCATCAAAGAGGAGGCCTGCCCCCTCGGGCTGGCTCCGACGGCTTCTACGACAGCGACATTGGCAATGGGTGATGCGCTGGCAGTAGCCCTTCTTCTCAAGCGCGGCTTTCGGGCTGAGGACTTTGCCCTTTTTCACCCGGGCGGTTCCCTTGGCAAGAAACTGCTGCTCAAGGTAGAGGATTTGATGCACAAGGGGAATGCCATACCCCTTGTGACTACGGACACCCTGATGCGCAAGGCCCTGTTTGAAATAACTTCCAAGGGGTTGGGCATTGTCGGTGTTTCTGATGAAAATGGCTGCCTGGTCGGTGTCATTACCGACGGGGATTTGCGCAGGGCACTTGAAAAAGGTGTTGATATCATCAACATGGAGGCCGGATTACTTATGGTACGCAACCCGAAGCGCATCGTGTCTTCCGAACTCGCCGCAAAGGCACTGCAACGTATGGAACTCTACTCGATTACTTCCCTGTTTGTTTTTGAAAATGATTGTGGCGAGAAACCTGTCGGCATTATACACCTCCATGATTTACTGAAGGCCGGATTGGCATGATGAGAGAAAAACTCGAAAATATAAGGCTATTATTGATGGATGTCGATGGTGTTCTGACTGATGGTCGCATAATCATCGACTCAAACGGCATCGAAAGCAAATTCTTCAATGTGAAGGACGGGCACGGCATAAAGATGGTGCAGCGTGCCGGGATAGAAGTTGGGATCATTTCCGGCAGGGGATCTCAAGTTGTTGAAAACAGGGCGGCAGAACTCGGCATTACATGCATTTATCAAAAAGCCCATGATAAGCTCGCACCATACCGTGAGATACTCGCCAGGACCGGCTTAACGGATAGTCAGGTTGCCTATGTAGGGGACGATATCATTGATATTCCCCTGCTGCGCCGGGTCGGTTTTGCGGCGGCCCCGGCCGATGCAATCAGCGATGTCTTTCCCCATGTCCATTTTGTATGTAAAAACGGCGGCGGATGGGGTGCAATCCGCGAAGTGTGCGACCTGCTTTTGAAGTGCCAGGATGCCTGGGATTCAATCACTGGAAAATATTTTCTCTGAAGTTTTTCCTTGGCAAAAACAAGCAGGTGCAGCCGTTCAATCTCCGTGCCAACTTTGCGTAATCTCTCCAGAATCTGCTTTACACCCATTTTTGATGATGTTATACTCCTCCGAGATATGCTGAAGCCCAACAAAATCAAGCTGCTTCTCGTGTTGTGCATTGTATTGGCCGGACTTTCGCTGGCAACAATTATCGTGCTGAAAACGTCTCGGTCAAAAGGTCCTGTTGAAATTCTGAAACAACTTCCCAAGAATATCGATATTTCCTTGCAGAAGATTCACTATACCGACATAAAAGACGGGAAAAAAAGGTGGGACTTGCTTGCGGACAAGGTGGAATACGACAAAAAAAAGGATTATACCTATTTCAAGAATATCAGGATGGATGTTTTCCCCGAGGGACAAAAAAGTGGCACGATTACCCTGGATGCGGACAGTGCCATGTATCACAATAAAACGGGTGATGTTGAGATAGAGGGAAAGATAACGGCAGTCAGCAATAACGGCATGAAATTCGAATCGAGGAGTCTCCGCTACCGGGCATCGCGATCGATGATTGATACGCGGGATCGCATCAGGTTTGTCCACGGCAGGCTCGTTGTCGAGGGGACGGGGATGGAGTTTGACCTCAAGGCAAAAACCGTGAGAGTATTGAATGACGTTACGGCACATATCGGAACCGGGAATAAATAAGATGCAAAAAGCTGCTTTTTTACTGCTTTCACTTTTGTTGGCGTTTTGTACCGTCTCTTTTGCCCCCGCTGCGGAAGGTGTCGATCATTCCGGCCAGCCGATTACAATCAAGTCGAATGAACTTTTTACCGACAGCAAGAGCGGAACTGCTACATTCACCGGCAAAGTCGTTGCGAAGCAGGAGGATGTGTCGATTTACTCCGACAAGCTTGTTGTCTACTATGCCGAGAAAAGCGGGGAAGTGGACCGGGTGGAGGCATTTGGCAATGTCCGCATCGTACAGAAAAACCGCCTCGGAACGGCAGGTCATGCGGTATACAATAATAGAGACAGGAAGATAACCCTCTACAAAAGTCCGAAAGTTTACCAGGGAAAAGACGTTGTTTCCGGTGCGGTGATCACGTACTATATCGGGGAAGAGAAGAGGGTTTGTCGTCAATGGCGTTGATCTGGAAGTCACCGCGGGTGAAGTTGTCGGGCTTCTCGGTCCGAATGGCGCCGGCAAGACTACCACGTTTTATATTGTGGTCGGGCTCTGTCGACCCGAATCGGGAAGCGTGATACTCGACGATGAAGATATAACGCAGCTTCCCATGCACCTTCGTGCCCGAAAGGGAATAAGCTATCTGCCGCAGGAGCCTTCCGTGTTCCGCAAGCTGACGGTCAAGGAGAACATTCTAGCCGTTCTTGAGGCGCTGGACGTGCCGGCCAAGAAAAGAAACCGTGCCATGGAAAAGCTTCTGGGTGAGTTCAAGATAAGTCACATCGCTCAAACCAAGGGCGCCGGGATTGACCCGATTGCGGTCCTTGACATTCAGAACATCATCGGCGAGTTGAAGGAGAAGGGCATCGGCGTGCTCATTTCGGACCACAATGTGCGGGAGACTCTCAGGGTCTGCGATAAAGCGTACATTTTGAATCAAGGCAAGGTTCTCGAGTATGGTGAACCCATGCATATCGCCGAAAGCAGGAAGGCAAGAGAAATTTACCTGGGAGAAAGGTTCAGCCTGTAGACTTCCTGTAAGCCGGGCAGCAGTTGAACGTCCGAAGCAAGATGGAAGCATCTGGACCCTTGAACCCATACAGCACGAATCGTCCCATAGTAATCATTGCTATCAACAAAAAGGTGTGAGTTTTTATGGCAATTGAAATGCGCCAGCAATTGAAGCTTACCCAGCAACTGGTGATGACCCCCCAGCTGCAGCAGGCCATCAAGCTTTTGCAGCTTTCCAGGGTCGAACTGCAGGACCTCGTGCGCCAGGAAATGGAAGAAAATCCGGTCCTCGAAGAAGCTCCGGAACTTGAGGAGCCGAGAGAGTCTGATCAGCTGGAAATTCACGAAAAAGAAGAGCCGCCCCAGGAAGAAAAAGCCGAATTTAAAGAAGTTCAGGCTGGCGAGGAGAGCTTTCAGGAGATTGACTGGACCGCTTATCTTGACGGCTACAATTACAGTTCCGGCGAACAATACTACGATGATGAAGACGATCGCCCATCCTATGAAAATATCCTGACCAGAAAGTCGACGCTGTTTGACCACCTGATGTGGCAAATGAAACTTGGTATATTCTCGGATGAGGAATTGCAGGTCGGGCTTGAAATTATTGGCAATGTTGACGAAGAGGGTTATTTGCGGGCAACCGTTTCCGACATTGCGGCGGTTTGCGGCTCGGACGAAATCACTGCGGAGTCGGTCCTCAGGAAAATTCAGGATTTCGATCCGATGGGAATTGCCGCGAGAAACCTTCAGGAGTGCCTGCTCATTCAGGTGCGTCAGTTGGGAATGGGGGGAAGCGTCGTCGAGGCAATCCTGCAGGATTACCTTAAAGATCTCGAAACGCGGAAATACAAGCACATTGCCAAGGCGCTCGGTATAGACATCGCGGAAGTCCTGGCCGCAGCAAAACTGATTGCAGGCCTTGACCCCAAGCCGGGGATGCAATACAGCCATGATGATATACAGTATATTTCCCCGGACATTTTCGTTTACAAAGTCGCAGAAGAATTCGTTGTGATGCTGAACGATGAAGGTTTGCCGAATATAAAGATAAATCCCTATTATATCGGAGAAGGTCGTGCCGGTTCTCAGAAGGATTCAAAGGCTGAGGAATACATAAATGACAAGATGCGTTCGGCGCTCTGGCTTATCAAGAGTATCCATCAGCGCCAGAGGACCATTTACAAGGTAGCAAAGAGTATTGTCAAGTTTCAGCGCGATTTTCTGGAGCGCGGGATCGAGTATCTCAAGCCGCTCGTTTTGCGAGACATTGCGGAGGACATCGGAATGCACGAGTCTACCATCAGCCGTGTCACCACAAACAAGTACATGCAGACTCCCCAGGGGCTTCTCGAGCTCAAATATTTTTTCAATAGTGGTATATCAACCATTGAAGGAGATGCCATTGCATCCGAGAGCGTAAAGAACAAGATCAAGGAGATTCTGGATAAAGAAGATCTGCGGAGACCGTACAGCGACCAGCGAATTGCGGAAATTTTATCGCGAAACAATATAACCATTGCGAGACGAACCGTAACCAAATACCGTGAAATGCTCAAAATTGGGTCTTCATCGGAGAGAAAACGGTTTTTCTAGTTCTTGTTGCTTTATTTACACCAGAACATCAAAAGGAGACAATTATGCAAATTACAACAACTTTCAGGCATATGGAAACAAGTGAGGCCTTGAAAAGCTATGTGGGAGAGAAACTGGAGAGGATACAGAAATATATTGACGAACCCGTTGTTGCCCAGGTTTTCTTGACAGTGGAGAAGATCCGTCATATTGCGGAGATGACGATCACAGCCAAAGGCATAACGATAAAGGCTTCTGAAGAGACCAATGACATGTATGCCGCCGTTGATGCGGTTCTTGACAAGATAGAAAGGCAGTTGCGCCGGTACAAGGAGAAGATCAAGGAACACAAACCGTCCACTGAAGCTGAAGAACGTAAAGTAACAAAAAGCATTGTGGAGGCCGAGAGCCTGGGGCAAAAAACGGAGCCGGTCATTATAAAATCCAAGACCTTTTCCATCAAACCGATGTCGGTGGAAGAAGCAGTGATGCAGATGGACCTGTTGCATAAGGATTTTCTCGTGTTTACCGATGCCTCAACCGAAGACATCAACGTGATTTACAGGCGCAAGGATGGCAACTACGGCCTTATCGAGCCCCAGAAAGGCTGAGCAATAATAAGAAAATGTCCTCTGTTGATGCGGGCACCTGACGGGGCGGGATCTCCACCTGCCCCTTCTCGCGCTGGAGGCCTACAGAGGCACGATGAATAAATTTTTGCGGCAGTGCCTCGACCTCGTTTTTCCCTGAGGAGTACATGAAGATTTCCAATTATCTGAAGCCCGGGGATATAATCCCGGAGCTTGTGGCCTCTTCAAAAATGGAAGTGCTCGAAGAGTTGGCGTCCAAAGTTATCGAACGCAACATGAGCATCAACCGGGAACAACTTGTAGCTGTCCTCCGGGAACGTGAAAAACTTGGCAGTACGGGAATTGGTGATGGAGTCGCCTTGCCGCACGCCAAGCTGCAATCCGCCGAAAACATCATTGTCGTTTTTGGACGCAGTATCAAAGGAGTGCCTTTTGAGTCCCTTGACGGGAAACCCGCGCATCTTTTTTTTCTGCTTGTGGCGCAAGGTGAACAGTTCAGTGCTCACTTGAGGTTGCTGGCGCATATATCCCGTATGCTCAAGAACCCTCAGTTACGAGCACAATTGCTGGAAGCCGGAGACGTTGAAGCCATAGATCGAATCATACGTGAACAGGATGAAAAATCTTGAATGAGCGAAGCCTTTCTATCGCAGATTTTCTCGATGACGTTGAGTATGGACTTGATCTCAGACTTATCACCGGGAATAGGGGTCTGGCAAACAGAGTTTTTACCCCACGGATCCAGAAACCGGGGTTAGCCCTTACGGGGTATACGGAACATCTCCATCCGGACAGAATACAAATACTCGGTATTACGGAAATCTCCTATCTCAATCAGTTACCGGAGCACGCGGCGGAGATTTGCATTGGGAAAATCTGCTCATTTCCGGTTGCATGTTTCATTGTGACTACTGGCCTGGAGCCTGCTCCCCTCCTGAAGACGTGTGCGGAAAAAGCGGGTATTCCCGTGCTGGTTACTTCACATGTGTCCTCGGTCTTTATTTCTCTCATTACAAAATATCTTGAGGAGCGTCTTCTCCCTTCAACACACATTCATGGTGTTCTCGTGGATGTTCTTGGGGTGGGCATCTTATTGCTGGGGAAAAGCGGTATAGGGAAAAGTGAGTGTGCGCTTGACCTTATTCTCCACGGTCACCGCCTCGTGGCGGACGATATGGTACAAATAAAGAAGAAAATGCCTGCTGCGCTGGTAGGAAATGCCGCGGAACCGTTGAAGTATCATATGGAGATCCGCGGATTGGGTATTATTAATATAAAAGACCTGTTTGGAGTCTCGTCCATCAGGGAAAAAAAGATAATCGACATGGTGCTTGAACTCGTCGAGTGGGATCCCTCTCACGAATATGACAGGCTCGGAATCGATGACATGGTTTATAGTATCCTTGGCGTAGAACTGCATCATCTGAAAATTCCCGTTCGTCCCGGCCGAAATCTTACCTCAATTATCGAGGTTGCTGCCAGAAACTTTGTGCTGAAGGGTATGGGATATCATCCGGCACGGGAGTTTCACGAAAAGCTGCTGGCACGGATGGAGTCCCGCCCTTTGGGTGATGAGGTGGAGTAGATTCCTATGCGGATTCTCATTATTACCGGTCTGTCCGGGTCGGGAAAATCGACAGTGGTACGGGTGCTCGAGGATGAGGGGTTCTTTTGTATCGACAACCTTCCTGTAAGCCTTTTCCCGACTTTCATAGAACTGGTCGAAAAATCCTGTGAGCGACTGCGCGATGTGGTTCTCGTTATGGATATCCGTGAGCTTGATTCTCTTCAGGGGTATGAGAAAGTTTTGCAGGAGATCGGGGAATCCGGACATTCCATCGAGATAATCTTTTTCGATGCATCTGATGACGTTCTGATTCGCCGCTACTCCGAGACACGGCGCCGGCATCCCGTTTTGGACAAAGGAACTCTACCCGAGGGAATCAATTATGAGCGGACGCAGCTTGAAGGTCTGCGGCGCATGGCAACGCTGATCATCGATACATCGGAACTCAATGTCCATCAGCTCAAGGAAATCGTCATTTCCCAGATCAAGGGGGATGGTGGCGCGAGAGAAATGATGGTACACCTTCAATCCTTTGGTTACAGGTACGGGATTCCACTGGAATCCGACATTGTGATGGATGTCCGCTTCCTGCCTAACCCCTACTTTGTAAAGGAGTTACGGGAGTTCTCCGGTCTTGACCCAATGGTGCGGGGGTACGTTCTCGAAAAGAAAGCCACAGTGGAATTCGTAGGCAAATTCAGGGAGCTGATGAATTTTCTGCTGCCCGAATATCACAGGGAAGGCAAGTCGTACCTGACAATTTCCATCGGATGCACCGGCGGGAGACATCGGTCCGTGGTACTCGCCGAGGAAATGCGAAGTTTTTTCAAGGATAGCAGGGTAAATCTGAAAGTTACACATCGGGATATCGGGAAGGGATAAGGATATGGTTGGATTGGTGCTGGTAGCGCATGCTGGGCTTGCAAGGGAATTGCTGACAGCTGCAGAAATGATAGTAGGTGGCATGACTCTTGCCGAGACAGTCGGCATAAGCCCGGATGACACCGTTGAGAGTATACGCCTGAGTGTGACGGAGGCGATCAAAAAGGTTTCCGGAGATGGAGTCATTATCATGACCGACATGTTTGGTGGTACCCCGTCAAACATGAGCATGTCATTTCTTAAAGATAATGTTGTGGAAGTGCTCACAGGTGTGAACCTGCCGATGCTGTTGAAATTTGCCTCGGAAAGGGAAAAGTCCGATGTCGGGGCTTTGGCCAGAACACTGAAGGCTTGCGGTCAGGAGAGTATCTCTGTTGCAGGGGATTATCTCAAATAGCGGTTGGCTGGAGGGCAAAAAGCATTTGGTACTACAGGTGGAGATTGCTTTCCCTGTCGGTTCTTTTTTTTTACAGCGTCTTTCGCCAGTAGAACGATTTGTATGGGGGGTGGAGTGTCCCAGTGCTGACCCTGTCAGTGGGGACGCATCCGAAAAATATCGTATGCTTGTACAGGAATTTACCATTATAAATAAGCTGGGTCTGCATGCAAGGGCTTCCGCGCTGCTGGTCAAGACAGCAAGCCGCTTCAAGTCTGATATCCGGATAGAACGGGAAAATGTTGAAGTCAATGGCAAAAGCATTATGGGGATAATGATGTTGGCAGCCGCCAAAGGAACGACCGTCCAGGTTACAATAGGCGGAGAGGATGAGGCGGAAGCAATGCAGGCTTTGGGGGACCTTATAAGGGATGGGTTCGGAGAAGAATAATACCAGGATCTTTCACGGAGTGGGCGCTTCCCCCGGTATAGTGATCGGTGAGGCGAGAATCGCTGATAGAAGCCGAGTTGCCGTTGTTGAGGTGCCGATAGATCCCGCCGAAGTTCCTTCCGAGATAAAGCGGGTCAGGAAAGCTTTGGACGAAACGAAGGCCGAACTGAAGGCGCTGAAGGAAGAAATAGCGGAAAACAAGGGGTTAGAGCACCTCTATGTGATCGATACCCATCTTCTGATTCTCGAAGACAGCATGCTGATAGGAGAAACCGTTCAGTGTATCGAAAATGAGAAAATTAACGCAGAAGCTGCTCTAAAAAAAACTCTCAAGAAATTCAAGGAATTCTTTGAGGGGATAGAAGATGAATACCTGCGTGAGCGAAGCGGAGATATTGAAACGGTTGTCGAGCGTGTTCTCCGCAATATGCTCGGCAAGCGCCATGAACCTTTTCTCGAGTCAGGTGGAAGAGTCATTATTGTCGCCCATGACCTTTCGCCGGCGGATATCCTCCAGATAGACAAGAATAAAGTTATCGGTTTCGTAACGGAACTGGGGGGGAAAACATCTCATACCGCGATACTTTCCCGCTCCCTCGAAATACCTGCCGTGGTCGGCCTGGAAAAGATCCTCTCGGAACTCTCGAATGGAGACCCTGTCATCATCGATGGCAAAAACGGAGTGGTCATTGTAAATCCCGACGAACAGACTTTTCGCGATTACCTTCAGAACAAGCAGTATTACGAGTACCAGGAAAGGGAGCTTCTCAAACTCAGGGACCTCCCGGCGGAAACTGTCGATGGCTATCGTATCAGTCTCAAGGGAAATGTGGAGTTTGTCGAGGAGATCCCCTCGATACGGAAACATGGTGGAGAGGGAGTCGGGCTCTACCGCACCGAGATGCTGTTCATAAACCGCAACAGCCTTCCCGATGAGGAAGAACAGTTCCGCGTGTATGCCGAAGCGGCACGGCAGATGGCGCCTTTCCCGGTAACGATTCGAACTCTTGATGTTGGTGGGGACAAGTTTATTCATGATTTGAACCTTGACGATGAACTGAACCCGGCCCTCGGGGTGCGTGCCATCCGTCTGTCCCTTCGCCAGCCGGGAATATTCAAGTCACAGTTGCGGGCAATTCTCCGTGCGGGAGCATTCGGCAAGGTTCGGATTTTTTTCCCGATGATTTCCGGTGTTGGCGAAATCAGGGAGGCCAAGGCCCTGCTGGACGAGGCGAAGAATGAGCTTCGTGAGGCATGTATACCTTTCGATGAGAATATTGAAATCGGCATCATGATTGAAACCCCTTCGGCCGTCATCATTGCCGATTTACTTGCCCGCGAGGTCGATTTTTTCAGTGTCGGCACCAACGACCTGATTCAGTATTCACTTGCGATTGACCGCACCAATGAACATCTTTCGGAGCTTTATGAACCGCTTCACCCGGCTGTTCTCAGGTCTCTCAAAATGATTTCGGACGCCGCCCATGCCGCGGACATCGACGTATGCATCTGTGGGGAAATGGCCGGAGAACCTGCCTATCTGCCGATACTTCTGGGGCTAGGTTACGAAGAGCTTTCCATGAACGCAGTATCCATTCCAAAGGTGAAAAAAGTGCTTCGTCGCTGTTCCAGGGGCGAGGCGGTAACACTTGCCCAGCAGGCGCTGACATTCAGCACTGCCGCTGAGGTTGAGTCTTACCTGCAAAGTCAGATCACGGCACGTTATTCCGAGAGCATTGATTAATTCGGCTCGTTTCAGGCTTTTTTCTTTCTTGACAATAGCTTGTACAGGTCTTATCATCTAACCCTTTGTCTTAAAGGGTGAATTTGCACTACGGTTTCAGAGGAGTTGAAAATGGGCATGACTGATTTTATCTTCACTTCCGAGTCGGTTTCCGAAGGGCATCCTGACAAGGTTGCCGATCAGATTTCAGATTCGATTCTCGATGCAATTATCGAGCAGGACCCACAAGCCCGAGTCGCCTGTGAAACACTGGTGACGACGGGAATTGTCTTTGTTGCCGGGGAAATTACTACGAGCGCCATCGTGGATTATCCGAAAATAGTCCGTGAGACGATAAAAGAAATTGGCTACAATGATTCATCCATGGGATTTGACTGGGAGACATGTGCCGTCCTTACTTCCATCGATAAGCAGTCTCCGGATATTTCCCAGGGTGTCACCGAAGGACAGGGGCTGTTCAAGGATCAGGGGGCGGGAGACCAGGGTCTCATGTTCGGCTATGCATGTACCGACACACCCGAACTGATGCCGATGCCGATTATACTGGCCCATAAACTGACCATGAAGCTTGCGGAGGTTCGAAAAGAAGGGGTACTGGACTTCCTCCGCCCGGATTCGAAGTCGCAGGTTTCGGTCAGATATGTCGATGACCGGCCCGTCATCGTCGATACCATTGTTATATCGTCCCAGCATACCCCCGAAGTCTCTTATGAGACAATCAGGGAAGGTATCATGGAAGAGGTCATAAAAAAGGTGGTCCCTGCAGAGCTCATGGATGCCAATACCCGTTTTTTTATCAACCCGACCGGTCGATTCGTCGTCGGGGGGCCGATGGGCGATTGCGGGCTTACCGGGCGAAAGATAATTGTCGATACATACGGCGGTCAGGGATCTCATGGAGGCGGGGCTTTCTCCGGCAAGGATCCTTCGAAGGTTGACCGTTCCGCTTCATACATGGGCCGTTACGTTGCCAAGAACGTTGTAGCCGCCGGCCTGTGCGAAAAATGCGAGGTGCAGGTGGCCTATGCGATTGGTGTCGCCGAACCCGTTTCAGTTATGGTCAATACCTTTGGCACCGGCAAAATCCCGACCCGGAGGATTGCCGAAATTGTCCGGGAAACGTTTGACCTGCGTCCGCGGGCCATTATCGAACAACTTGACCTGCTGCGTCCAATCTACAAAAAAACTGCTTCCTATGGACACTTCGGCCG
>JAGFXO010000202.1 GCA_017861285.1 Geobacteraceae bacterium
CACCAGGAGAGGAAAACCTGTCCTTGTAACGGCCGCTCTTTCTTTGGACTTCGATCTATTCAGAACAGCATGGCCATTGAATACTGCTACACATCGTGTGTGCCGTTATATAACACGCTATATAATATATTTCAAGAAATTTTTCCACCGGCAAAGTCGTCCCGACCTAACAAAACAATTCTGAGTACTGTCGACTATCTATTTCGGGTCTATCTGATTACAGTCAGCGGCAATAACCGGTCATTGGTTATTGGATTCAATTCACCGCAATTTCCTGCGCATATGCACGTTGTTGCTTTTTACCCGTTTCCGCCGATAGACCCCATGACCATGGCTTTTCCAAGCAACTCTATTACCCCGCCTGTCCTTATTTCACCCATCCCGTAATGTTTGAGGACGAGCGGCACCTGTGCCTTGCAACTGGCGCACGGGAGGGCGACATAATCCAAAGGCTGCAAAGCGCTGATCTGTTCGGCCTTCTTTTTCCCCAAAAGCATCCGGAGATCCTTCATTTCATCCATCAGCAGGCCTGAACCCCCTCCGCAGCAGAAATTAAGCTCCCGGTTGGGACTCATTTCGACGAATTCCTCCACGCAGGCTCCGATCAATTCCCTCGGCGCGTCCACAAGGCCGCTGCCCCTCCCGTAATTGCAAGGATCATGGAGGGTAGCCCGCATGGGAATTTTTACCAGCCTGAATTTTGAAATATTGGCCGCGGCAAATTCGAGGATATGGGTAAGATGGAATGTAACGGGCCCGTTTGCGCCTTCCGAGAGCATTCTGGCGACCCTCCAACCATGGCCGCATTCACCCTGGATTACCATTTCGGCCCCGATGGCGGCGGCGGCAATGCGAAGCCTTCGATTATGTCGTTTCATTATGTCAAGATCGAACAGAAATCCGTAATTCGCCGCTTCCAGAATGGTGGACGACAATGTCCAGTTGACCCCGAGAAAATGAAACATCTTGGCCGCGCCGAGCATCGTGTCCGTATTGGTGAAAAGCTCGGATGACGACGGAACATACAGCACATCGGCATGAGGTTTGTCGACCGGGATTTTGATGTCAAGACCGGTCTCCTCACGCAACTCCTCTTCGAGAAACGCACAACTGTCCATAATGGCCGGTTTCAGTATCCCGGTGTTATTGCCTGTATTCAGTTCGTTCTTACCTATACCGACTATGAAATGCGGGGCTATGCCCAACTGCGTCAAAATATTCCGGGCCGCAATGGTAATTTCTCCGGTATCTATGCCGAACGGGCAGAACATGGCGCAACGTCGGCATACGTTACATTGATAAAAATATTCCGCCCATTGTCCGACAATCCTGGAATTAAAGGCGTTTTTCCTGCTCAGCCTTCCGATCAACCTTCCTTTCCAGCTGCAGTATCTTTCGAAGATTCTTCTGAACAGGCCTGCCCGCGCAGCCGGAATATTGTAATAGTCATCCGTTCCAAGATAACTGTGACATGCCTCGGCACACGCCCCGCACCTGGTGCAGTTCTCCAACATTACTGAAAGTGATCTGGAAAGGTTGCGGTAATCATGGATCAGCTTTACGGCTTTTCCCTGCAGTTCGTCCCCATGAACCGGTTCGATGCCGATTGCCCGCATTTCTTTTTCTTTCGCTACGTGGAAAGGGATCATCACCTGGGTTCAACTTCCCTGTTGAAAGTCGTTTGCGAGGATGCAGGATTCTCGGGAGAAACCTTCTTTGCCGCGAAAACCGATCTTTGCCGGGTGTTTGCCGGAGTCGGATACACGGGTGGAGTCTCAAGCAACATGGTTCTAATGACAAAAAAACCTATGGAATGCATCATTCTGGAAAACGGGAAATAGAGCAGCAGAATGTTAACCAGAACAAAATGGATGACAAAAGGTGCATTTCGCGGAGGAGACAATGGAGTTGCTGAAAGCAGGGACCCAAGGTAAGTCCTTACGGTCGGCAAATCGATGTGATATCCGGGCAGATACATGAAAATCCCGCTCAAGGCAACTGCCAGGATCAACAGGAGAGCAAGAAAATTTTCCGGTTCCGAAAGCCTTTTGACTTCCGGCATGGCAATCCTCCGGTAAAGAAGCCCGCCAAGGGAACAGATCATCACGATACCTGCAGTTCCCCCAAGAATCCGTGACATTTGCCGGCTTGCCCCCGGGCCCAGGCCGAACAGGGCAAACTGTTCCCGAAGAAAGTAAATCCCGAACAGGTGCCCCGCTAGCGTCAGGGCAAGAGTGACATGAAAGAGAAGCGTCAAGAGCCAGAGCACCCTGTCGTGCCGGTACAAAGTCCTGAAAATGAAGAATTCGGAGGCGAAGGCCCAGATTTTTCCGAAGATTTTTACCGGCACCGGAAATAATGTAAGATGGAAAGGCACTGGAGTCCTCAACCACCCTATAACACGAAGGCATGTCCCCGCCAGAAGTACTCCAGCGGCAATATACGGGAGTATGCGCCCGACAAAAAACTCCATTTCTTAGCCTCTTCGGAGCATTTCACAGACATCCGGTCGGCTTGGGCAAACCGGCAAGCTTGCACGCCCCCTTCGCCGCACCAGACGGGAAAAGGGCGTCTATCTGTTTCAGGCCGATTCCGGTATCCTTGCAAAGCTTGCGGATCATCGGAGCGATTCTGAACCGCTGGTAGTAGTCGCGTATGTAGAGAATTACCTTCCAGTGATCTTCGGTCAATTCGGAAATATTATCCATTCCGGCAAAGGCCCTGGCGACATCTTCGCACCAATCTTCGGGGTTCGCCAGAAAACCGTCGTCATTTAGTTCTATGTCTTTGCCATCCACTTTTAGAATAGCCATGAGCAGATATCCATCCATGAAGCAATATAGCTGGAAGCAGCAAACAAAGCCGAATCCCGTCTTCGATCCGCTAGCGGAGCCATTCCAACCGTAAAACTGTCAACTGCCGTAAACGTTGCTGAGCGTATAGGTCAAACATAAAACACATTGCCATTTGTATTGTCCGAGGTGATCATGACAAAACCACGAACCGCACTTCGAGCATTTTTTTACCAGGTAATACTCGGTATCTATTTCTTTGCTGCAGATTGCGCATTTTTCCATCGACATATAAGTTCTCCTTCCAGAACAGATGATTGGCCGTGGGTATCAATGTAGGCGAATAAAGGTTGATATGCTGTAGGCAGAAAACAGAAATCCCGCACCTATACCGTACTAATTCTTCAAGTATCTGTGCGGGTTCCGTTAAGTCTGCAGCGATGCAGAGGACGAAATATATCAGGCATATCCGAAAAAAAGCGGATATGTCTTATTTGAGAG
This sequence comes from Geobacteraceae bacterium, assembly GCA_017861285.1. Taxonomy (GTDB): domain Bacteria; phylum Desulfobacterota; class Desulfuromonadia; order Geobacterales; family Geobacteraceae; genus CAIWTU01. The sequence continues at coordinate 3,294 of JAGFXO010000202.1, forward strand.
TTTCAGTTTTCTCTATATAGCTTATGCCACCATCCTTAAAGGAAATGACGACTTTACCGGAAAAGTTCTCCGGGATTATAGTCAATTCATGCAATGTATCAGAGACCTTCTTCTTCCAAATGGAATTGGGAACCCTCATATCCGTTACAACTTGCCTTCTCATGCGTATGGATCGGCCTCTCTGACTGTTTTTATACTTCTGTATATGAGACGACTTTAGTTGAACCTGAACAAATCCGGAAAAGCATTGGGTGGAAACCATGGAGCTTTCTCTGCCATGACATAAAAAGTGATTCCAAAACGTTTACGCTATATATAATATTACATAACGTAATGCAAGATTTTTTTCGCCGGCAAGTACACAGCACCTGCCGAAGGAGACTTTCTATTAAATCGCGTATCGGCGAGGGTTTCATTTATGGCGTAATCGCCAGGGCCGAACCTGTAAATCTGTAAAAAAAGTTGTGTAATTGGCCAAAATCGGTTAAAACCAATTCAAAAGGGGGTCTCATGAGCGCAAAAGAATTCGTTGATTACTATGAATTGTTGCAACTGAGTCCGAACGCCGACACCGATACCATTGAACGTATGTTTCGGCATCTCGCGAAGAAGACCCATCCCGATAATACCGAATGTGCGGACATTGACCGGTTCCAGCAGATTGTCGATGCTCACCGGACGCTCGCAGACCCTCAGACCCGTGCCGGTTACGACGTCAAATACCAGGATTACTGGAACCGCAAATGGAGGCTCGCGTCGGAGGCCGGCGACATATCCGCGTTCGGCGACGACAAAGTAATTCGAGAGCACCTGCTTTCTATGCTGTACGTTCAGCGTCGGCGCAACATGAACAATCCGGGAATAGGTGAGCTAGTAATAGCCCGTCTCCTCCACACTCCGCCCGAATTGGTTGAGTTCCACTTGTGGTACCTCAAGGCCAAGGGTTGGGTCGAACGCCTTCAAACTGGGCATTTGGCGATCACCGCACTGGGTGTCGACCAGGTTGAGCAGAGCCGACTCCGGCTCATGCCTGACCATCTGATCGAAGCTCATTATCCCTCTGGCGAGGATGTGCAGGCAAGGGGGGATAGGAATATGGATATGGATATGGATTTGCTTGTTTCGGGGTGAGAAAATACGGTTCTCGAGGGCCTGCAGCTTTTTCGCCGACGACAGGCCTTGCAGACCTTCAAGGCTTTTCCACATGAATCCCCCTACCTCACGGTCGTTATGTTCCCGCACTACCTCGTAGAGAGTGTCTTCGGTAAGCCCGATCACACGGTCTGGAATCCAGTCCATTTTCCCGGTATCCCTACAGAACATCATGGTGTTCATGAACCGGAAAAGATTGTATAAACCATTTCCTCCATTAGGCATCAACCATAAAAATGATTTATCCGTTCAGTACCCGGTCAAGGTCTGCTATCAGGTCCTCCGTGTCCTCCAGCCCCACAGACAGGCGGATCAAAGTATCGCTGATCCCCCGCAACGCCCGCTCCTGAGGGGGCATGGCGGCATGAGACATCTTCGCCGGATACGAGACGATGCTCTCCACCCCGCCCAGGCTGACGGCAAAGGCGGCAAGCCGGATCCCTTCCAGCAGCTTTTTCGTCAACTCCAGCGTGGAAAGAGAGCACCGCTCCCGGTCCCGAGGCCTGGCTCCGATGGATAGCAAATCCCGGATGGGAGGCAAGGCCAGGGTAGATCACCTCCTGCACCTTTTCCTGCCTGGTCAGCCACTCCGCTACGGCACCGGCGCTCCTCTGGCTCTCCTCCATCCTTACCTTGAGGGTCTTCAGTCCGCGTAGAACCAGCCAGGAGTCCTGGCGAAGGCATTCTGAAGAAAACGTATCCGCGATCCCAGTTCCCTGTCTTTCACCACGGCGAAGCCGCAGATGACATCGCTGTGGCCGTTCAGGAATTTGGTTCCACTATGGAGAACTATGTCGCACCCCAGGTCCAGGGGCCGCTGCAGGTAAGGGGTCATGAAGGTGTTGTCCACCAGGGTGATGATGCCCCGTTCCCGGGCGGTCTCAGCGGCTCCTGCCAGGTCGGTAATCTTGAGGAGCGGGTTGGAAGGAGTCTCCAGGTAGAGCCCCCGGGTGGTGGGACGGATGGCAGTGCGGATGGCATCGAGATTTGTCGTATCGACAAATGTGGCCTCGATGCCGAGGCGGGCGAACAGTTTCGTAAGAACCCGGTAGGTACCACCGTACACGTCCTCGGCTACCACCAGGTGGTCACCGGGGGAAAAAAGAAGCAGAGTCGTGGAGATGGCCGCCATCCCGGAGGCGAAGGCGAAGCCCCTGCTACCGTTTTCAAGGCCTGCTATCGTTTCTTCCAGGACCTCGCGGGTAGGGTTGTCAGAGCGGGCGTAGTCGTATTTGCCGAATTGGTCGAAGGATTCCTGGTTGTACGTGGAAACCTGGTAGATGGGAACCCCCAGGGCCTTGGTGGCAGGGTCGATTTCATGGCC
>JAGFXO010000203.1 GCA_017861285.1 Geobacteraceae bacterium
ATGATCGTCGCCCTTACCCGATTCCCAGGAAAGAAGTTCGTGGTAAGTATCGTCAATACAGGTATGGGGCTGCCTCCGGTTGTGGTGGGCCTTTTCGTCACCGTGTTCCTATGGAGGAACGGTCCGTTCGGCTTTCTGGACATCCTCTACACGCCGACAGCCATTATCATCGCCCAGGCGGTTATCGCCACCCCCATCGTCATGGGGATTTCAATTGCCGCGCTCCAAAACCTCCCGGCCAAGTTGCGCCTGCAGATACTCTCGCTCGGAGCAACGCGTTTACAAATGGTGCTGCTGCTTGTCAGGGAGGCGCGCCTGCCTCTGATGGCGGCCGTCATGGCCGGATTCGGAGGGGTCATTTCAGAGGTGGGCGCTTCCATCATGGTCGGTGGCAATATCAAGGGCTATTCGCGTGTTCTCACTACCGCAACGGTCATGGAGACGGGGAAAGGGGATTTTGACGTGGCTTTCGCGCTTTCGATAATCCTTCTCCTTCTTGTTTTTATCGTCAACTACATTTTTACCCTTATTCAACAGAGGGAGAGACCCCGTTGAACACGACAGGCTGCGTAATTTCCATAGAAAACCTCAAGGTGGAACTTGGGGGGGTGTCGGTTCTCGACATCCCCTCCTTTTGTCTGCACGACAAGGAGTTTGTGTCTCTGATAGGTCCGAACGGCAGCGGAAAATCGACCCTGCTGCTTGTTCTCAATTGTCTGCTGAAACCGGTTGCAGGCCGTCTGACTTTCAGAGGCGATGAAATTTCCTCCCGTGACGATATCTTTCGGTATCGCAGAAGAATCGCAATGGTTTTCCAGGAGCCTCTTCTGTTCGACACAACCGTGTTCAAGAATGTGGCGTCGGGACTGAAAATCAGGGGGACAAAAAGTGATGAAATCCAGGATCGGGTGATGCGATATCTGAAGTGTTTCAATATCGAGCATCTCGCTCATCGGTCTGCGCGCAAGCTTTCCGGCGGTGAATCCCAGCGCACGAGCCTTGCCCGGGCGTTCGCCATCGAGCCCGAAGCAATTTTTCTTGACGAACCGTTTTCTGCACTTGATCCACCCACGAGGCATGACCTTACCGATGATTTGGAGAGAATTGTAAAGGATTCCGGCATTACCACTGTCATGGTCACCCATGATCAATCGGAAGCATTGAGAATGTCCGATCGGCTCGTGGTGATGAACAGTGGCAGGATTGTGCAGGGGGGGGATGTCAGCGCTTGATGTCTCCGGTAAAGAGATCGAAGCAGCCGGATGTTTCCAGGTGGGCGACAAGGTATATTGCTGCATCCGGCCGGAAAATATTTCTATCGAGTTGCGCGATCCCGACGATTTTACCAGCGCCAGAAACGTTTTCCCGGCCAAAATAACGGATGTAGATTCGATGAGTCATTTTTTGAAGCTCACTCTTGACTGCGGTTTTCCGCTGGTTTCCTTTGTGACCAGAGAGGCTTTCTCCGTTTTGGACCTTGGTGAAGGAAAGCCGGTGTTTGCCACTTTCAAGGCAACGGCAGTTCATGTAATCAGAAAAGGTGCACATCTGTAAAGCAACGAACGTATCTCCTCTCTGACACAATATTTTCCTGAACGCACCTCCTCGATCCTCAATATCCACAAAGGCTTGACAGAGCCCCAATTAACCTGCAAAATGTCCCAAATCAACAATTACACGGTTACATTACTGGTACGGAGATAGTCGCGATGCCCACCTATGAAGAAGCAAGAAGCTGCATACTTGATGCAATCAATCCATTGGGGGTGGAAAAGGTCGAAATTCTCGAATCGCTGGGGAGAGTCCTTGCTGAAGATATCTTTGCCCCCTGGGATATGCCCTTATGGAATAATACGGCAATGGATGGATATGCCGTAAGGGCTGAGGATTGTTCGAAGCCTGTTTCCCTGAAGATTTCCGGTTTTCTTCCTGCCGGGGAAAATATGGCAACTTCCATTGAACCTGGAACTGCTATAAAAATATTGACCGGTGCTCCGATCCCCCCTGGTGCCGATGCAGTCGTCCCGTTCGAAGAAACGGAAGAGTCAGCAGATACCGTATCAATAAAAGTAGCTGTAAAAGTGGGTGACCACATCCGCTTCAAAGGTGAGGACGTAAAAACCGGAGAATTGATCATCCCGGCTGGCACGGTGATACGGCCGTACGAGATCAGTATGTTGGCTTCTCGTACGAGATCAGTATGTTGGCTTCTTTCGGCAAGCTGTTCGTTCCCGTTTACCGGAAGGTCAGGGTTGCAATCCTTTCAACAGGTGATGAGCTGGTGGAACCCGGGGAAGCTCTCTCTCCCGGAAAGATCGTAAACAGCAATGCCCTTACAGTGGCAGCTGCGGTCAGGCAGCTTGGCGGAGAGCCGGTCATGCTCGGTATTGCCAGGGACGACAAGGAAAGCCTTCGGAAGAAGCTTACGGAAGGCCTCAATGCGGATGTGCTGATTACCTCCGCGGGCATATCGGCGGGCGATCGTGACCTGGTGCGCGCGGTCCTCAACGAACTCGGCGTAAAACTCGTTTTCTGGAAGATTGATATAAAGCCTGGTCGTCCCACGGCATTCAGCCTGAGGGATGGCAAACCCGTTTTTTCCCTGCCCGGCAACCCCGTATCCACCATGATTACTTTCGAGGAATTCGTGAGGCCTGCCCTTTTGAAAATGATGGGCCACGCTAAGGTAATAAAGCCTTTTATCACGGCGACGCTCAAAACAGCCGTCAAGAAGAAGCCGGGAAGGGTCAACTTCCTGCGGGTGGGCCTCGAAAGGCAGGATGGAGAGTATGTGGCATGGAGCCCGGGAGACCAGAACACGGGTATTCTGAAAACCATGCTGCTGGCCGGCGGGATCGCGGTGCTTCCCTCCGGGCAGGGAAATCTCGATGCCGGCGAAAAGATCGATGTGCATCTCCTGGGACCCGGCGTGGAGATGCTTGAAGAGCTCTGAAAATTTAAAAAAAATCACTATACTATTTGACGTGATTGGAGACTAGCATGCCGTTTAATCATTTTGACGACCAGGGCAGGGCGGTGATGGTGGATATAAGCGCCAAGTCCGCAACCATGCGCACAGCTACCGCCGCTGCTACCGTTTTTCTCCGCAGGGAAACCCTTGCGGATATTCTTGATGGAAGGATGGCCAAGGGTGACGTGCTCGGTGTTGCACGACTTGCCGGCATAGCGGCCGCGAAGAAAACTCCGGACCTGATTCCGCTTTCCCATCCGCTGGCGCTCCACGCAGTATCAATCGACTTCAAAACCGATCCTGAAAAGGGCACCATACAGGTGGAAGCTACCGTAAGGGCTTTCGAACGTACCGGAGTGGAGATGGAAGCAATGGTTTCAGCTTCCGTCGCGGCCCTTACCATTTACGATATGTGCAAGGGTGCCGACAAGAGCATCAGAATTGGAGATATTATCCTCCTTTACAAGGAAGGCGGGAAAAGCGGCGTTTTTAAAAGAGAGGCAAAGCCATGAAAGCGGGTATTCTGACCCTCAGCGATAAAGGGGCAAAGGGGGAAAGGGAAGACCTGAGCGGTCCGGCCCTCCGGGTCTGGCTGGAACAGCGGGGGGTGCAAACCTCCAGGTACGAGATGATCCCGGATGAAGAAGACTTGATTTCGGCGAAGCTGATCGAATGGGCCGATTCGTCGGAACTGGATATCATTCTCACGACCGGCGGTACAGGCGTGTCTCCCAGGGATGTTACCCCTGATGCTACCATCAAGGTGCTTGAAAGGCAGATCCCCGGATTGGGTGAACTGATGAGGATGCGAAGCCTGTCCAAGACCCCGACGGCTGCCTTGTCCAGGGCGGTAGCGGGAATCAGGGGGCGGGTGCTTATTATAAACCTTCCGGGGAGTCCGAAGGGCGCGGTCGAAAACCTGGAGGCGGTCTGGGATGCCATTCCCCATGCGGTGGCCAAGATTCAGGGAGATCCGAGCGAGTGTGCCGACCAGTTTCATCCGGGCAAACGATAGGAGGGATTATCTTTTCGCGGTTACCGCCAAACCCCCACCAACTGCTTTAACGCAGCATTCCGAAAATCCGCTTTTTTTTAATAAACGAAGGACAAACGGGGCTGTCACGGAGAAAACATGGGGTACAAAAAAAGCCATCGGCTTCCGTGAGTCGGACCCGGTGGTGACTTCTTGCAGATAGCAACGCAATTCCGTCGGAAAGATCTGTGTATAACCGGCCGGGCAAAAGCATTCAATGTCTTTTGTCCGGCTTTTGTGTTTATGCTTCCCGGGCATGTTCCTGAATAACGAGCAGAAAATGAGAAGCATCGAGTTTTGAAAGTGTGCTATTGTCATACTTGAACTTATATACTATGCTATATTATGCTGGCAATTGAAATCAGATAGGGACGAATTAATTTATTCCGCGGGTTTGAAATCATCTACAGGAGGAACACGTTATGTCGAAAAGGCATGAGCTGGAAAGCAAACTCAAGGGGGAAACCCTTGGCCGTAAGGGGTTGTTGAAAAAGCATAAAAATATTCCCCAAATGAGGCTTGTCCCGGACTTGAATGTGGTCAAAATCGGCGGACACGGGGTCATCGATTTCGGGCGCGATGTGGTTCTTCCTCTCATGGAAGAGATCGGGGAGCTTTCCAGGAAAAACAAGATGCTGGTGGTCACCGGGGGTGGGGTACGGGTACGACATATCCTCGATATAGGCATCGACCTCGGGATGCCGACCGGTGTGCTTGCCGAGTTGGCGGGAAAGATCAGTGAACAGAACGCGGAGATAGTTACCCTGCTGCTTTCCAAATGGGGCGGGTCCAAGGTCAAGACGGGTGATCTGCTCGACCTGCCGACGATGCTTCATCTCGGCCTTCTCCCCGTTATCCACGGGACGCCTCCGTACGGCCTGTATGAACACCCGCCGGAGACGGGTCTCATTCCACCGCATCGCACCGACACGGGGGCGCTGCTTATGGCTGAAGTGCTTGGGGCAAAATCCTGTATCCTGGTTAAGAACGTGGATGGACTGTATACTGAGGACCCGCGTGTCAACCCGAAGGCGAAACTCATCGAGGATATCACAGTGGATGAGCTGATTACTATGGACATGGAAGATATGGTTATGGAACGGAAGATTCTCTATATATTGAAGGATGCGGCTAATGTGAAGGAAATCCGTATCGTGAACGGACATGTCAGGGGAAATATCGAGAAGGCGATCAATGGGGAAAAAGTCGGAACAGTAATCCGTGCATAAAATGAATTGTAAATTTGCCACCACAGGGGTACACTATACTTGTAACCCCTCCGCAGTACCCAGGGAGGAAATCAAAGGATAGGAGGTATCCCTATTATGTCAGGCAAAATCTTTTACAGAGAGAGACAGCAGTTAGCCGAAGGTGTCGGCGCTGAGCTTGTGTCTCTGGGAAGAGGCCCGAAACACGAAGAAGAGATGAAGTAGGGCGAAATCCGGTAGTATAAGCGGGAAGGGGCTGTTGGCGACAACAGCCCCTTTTTTTATGGTTACGTTGGGATTAGGGGATTATTCCCCGAACGGATCAGTCAATTGATCCGCAGCTTGCGCAGGATAGCCGGAACCGGCCGGAGCCTTGAAGGCCCGGTTGGTTGGCGCGGTTCCTTTTCAGCCGGAATTTTCCGGAATCAGTTATTTGGAAAATATGTAAACATATCCCGGCCCAAGATTTACTGGATCCCCCACCTGATTCGCCCCTGCAATTATCGTATCGCCATGAGCAGAGAGAGAGTGCCCCAGTTGGTCCCCCGCTGCTCCATCAGAGGCCGCGAATTTGTCCGCCTCTACCCACTGCTGGCCAGCGCGGCGGAACAGATAGACGGCTCCCTGGCCCGAGTTGCCGTCAATTTTGGCGCGCCACGCGCTTATGGCCAGGAAATCCCCGGTTATGGCCACACCTTGCCCGAACTCATCTTGCTTCTGGCCATCGCTGGCAGTCAGCTTCTGGACCTCGATCCATCCCGAGGGCGTTGACTCGAAGACATAGGCGGCGCCGGTTCGGGATGACGCTCTTCTCGCTCCCACCACCACCTGATTCCCCATGATGGCGAGATTGAAGGCGAACTGATCACCGTTGGCGCCATCATCGGCCGCCAGTTTGACTGTCTGTACCCACTCATTTCCAATTCGGTTAAAGACATAGGCCGCGCCGCTTCCCGCGGCTGCACCATCGGAATTTCTGGCGCCAACGACCATGAGGTTCCCTCTCAGGTCAACGGATTGTCCAAAATAGCCTCCGAGTGTGAGATCGTTCGGGGTAACCCGGGCAACCCGTGTCCATACGCCGCCAATCCGCTCAAAGACATAAGCGGCACCTGCCTGGGAAAGTGAAGATGCCGTCTCCTTGCGCGCCGTAACCGCCAGGAGATTCCCGGACAAGGCGAGCGCCCGGCCGAAGTTGTCGTCGGATTGGGCGTCCGTACCGGCCGTCAGCTTGGCCTCGAACACCCAGGCTCCGGCTCGTCTTAAAAAGACGTATGCTGCTCCCGCATTAGTAACTGTTTCACTGGAAGCAAAGCGGGCGCCGACCACGAGAAGATTGCCGTTCAGTGCCACTGCCCGCCCGAACTGCGCGTTAGGTTCCGGATCGGGTGCTGTAAGTTTTTGCTGGAATACGTAAGAATCTCCGTTCCGTTGGTAGACATAAACTGCCCCAGGCCCGGGGGCAGGGCTTGTTTCATCCGTGGGTCCCCCGAGCCCAACTGCAACTAAATCGCCGTCAATGGCGACGGATCGACCGAACTCTCCACCGGTTACCGGGTCATTTCGGGGTGAGTTTTTCCGCCGCGACCGGAAAGGCTCCCGCCACTCTGGCCGTGCCCAGGGCAGTGGCAAGAACTAGAATGAACATCAGGGCGCATCTGCGAAGAAACATAAGCTTCATAGGATCCCCCTATAAGAATTGCTAGCCCGTTACTTTATGGTAGTAAAGCTGGAAACAGAGCTTATGACGTGGGAGTTGGGTCCGTCCGCAGTGACCCTCCAGTAATATGTAGTTGCCGGTTCAAGGGT
>JAGFXO010000080.1 GCA_017861285.1 Geobacteraceae bacterium
GATAGTGGTAATCTCCTCGATAACCTCCCTGAAATTCCTGCCCGTTTTGGCCACCAGGGAAGGATTGGTTGTCACTCCATCCACAAGGCCGAGCGAATGGGCTTCCTGTATTTCCTTCACGTCAGCCGTGTCGATAAAAAATTTCATGGTATTCCTCCTCTTTCTTCTTTTGTCTGGATAAGGGTGCTGCAAAAAGATCCGTATTCCCAATTCCTCGAAATCGCTATTTATCTACGAGGGTTTCCCGGTATTTTTCAAGACACTCCATGGAACAGAAATATACCTTCCTGTCATCGAGTCTGCCGACGACCGCGTCATCTTCGGTTACATACATCCCGCAAACAGGGTCCTTGTGCGTTATTTCACCCGCAGGCTTCCCGGGGGGGCGGGTTTGAGCTGATTTTCTGGTGGCTCCCTTGAAAATAAGATAGACGCAGTATCCGGCAAGAAACAGAAAAAGCAAGCGTATCATAAATCACCTAAACTTTCGTAACAACTTCGGTACTGTCAGACGATCGAAGCAGTTCCGCAACATTTTTGTCCAGTTGGGGGTGAACGAGATCAGGGTCTATCTCGGCCAGCGGCATGAGGACAAAACGGCGTTCGTGCAAACGGGGATGGGGGATCACCAGGTTTTCTTCCGCAATCACACGGTTATCGTACAGCAGAATGTCCAGATCGATTGATCGTGGTCCCCAATGAATGGTTCGTTTGCGTTTGAACACGTCTGTTTCTATGCGCTGCAGTTCGCTGAGGAGTTCCTGGGGAGTAAGCGAGGTCTCAATGCGCAGAACCGAATTCAAAAAATTATCCTGTTCTACCTGTCCCACCGGTTGCGTATCGTAAAAACCCGAAATGGCCCTTATTTTCGTGCCCGGTATTTTGCCGATTTCCGCAATTGCCCGGAGAAGGTTCATCTCCCTGTCTCCAAGGTTTGACCCGAGGGCTATATGTGCTGAAGATTCCACACGATCAAGTAGAACATAAATAGATTTTTTCGTCAACATCAAGGTGGTTAATGAGTTTCTGCTACGAAAAACATTATCTCCGGAACTGTTGCAAACACCGGGTTACGTCCATTACGGTGCAAAACGTGTTTTATTCATTTTGATACCTTTTTGCAATGCGATAGTTGAATTGCTGAATCCACGGTTTATAATGTATTGATTATGGATTAATGCATTTCACAAAAATGTAAGACCATGCATACTGTCTCAGCTTGAAATGATTTGCCGTGAGGGGCTGAATTTACGATAAAACCCGCGGCAGATAATGTTTGAGGAAAAAATGGAATATGATGACAAGACAAGGGACGAACTCCTTGACGAAATAAAAAAACTTTCGCAGCGAATTGCCAATCTCGAGTCTCTGCAGGAAAAGTCCGGAAGGTTCGAAGAGAATCAGTATGTACTGAAAACGCCATTCGGCGGTGATGAAAAATGTATGTCCTTTTCCATCGATATCTCCGACCATGAGCGAATCCGGACAGAGTTGAAAGAGATACGGACGCGGTATCGCCTCATCCTCGATGCGATGCCTGCAAATATCTCTTACGTTGATACGGAGCAGAACCTGCGTTTTGTAAACAAATGGCATGAAAAATGGTTTGGCTACCATCCCAAGGAGATTGTGGGCAGAAATATCAGGGATCTTTTCGGTGAAACTTTGTATCTGAAGGTCCAGGGGCACATACAATCGGCTTTGGAAGGGAATGAAGTAACCTTTGAGACGACCTTCTCGAATAACATCCAGATGCGGCACCTGGCCGCAACTCTGGTTCCGCATAAAAATGATGAAGAGAGGGTGCTCGGCTTTTACATTCTTGCCTATGACATCACCGATCGTATTCTCATCGAGGAGGCTCTTCGCAGAGCGGAGCGAGAGAAGGATCTTATTCTCGATAGTGTAACCGAACTGGTTATGTACCGGGATCTGGATTTCAGGATCGTATGGGCCAACAGGGCCGCCAGTTATGCTATCGGTGTCCCCGCGGCCTTTTTGACGGGTTCCCGTTGTTTCGAGCTTTGGCACCGTAAGGACCGGCCCTGTGATGGTTGTCCCGTGATGGAAGCTCTGCAAACGGGTGAGCCCCGGGAGGGCGAAATTGCTTCGCCTGACGGGCGGATCTGGTACGTGAGGGGTTTTCCTGTCCGGGATGAGGACGGGAAGCTTGTCGGGGTAGTCGAAGTCACCAGGGACACGACCGCACGCAAGCACTCCGAGGAAAAGCTGAAGAAGAGCGAGATGCAGCTGGCGGATGCGCAGCATATTGCCAATCTCGGAAGCTGGGAGTTCGATTTGCAGGCCAGAAGCTTCCACTGGTCGCAGGAATTGTACCGGATATGTGATATCGATCCGAAGGAGTTCCGGCTTACCTTCAAGGAGATGCTGAAACTCATCCACCCCGATGACCTGGGGATTTTCAAGGTTGCCATCGAGACTGCTTATCGTAACAGGAGTTCTTTCTCCCTTTATCACCGCATCGTGAGGCCGAATGGAACATTTCGTATTCTGCATTCTCAGGGGAAGGTGGTTTTTGACGATAAAGGCAATCCGCTGAGGATAATCGGTTCCGCCCAGGATGTTACCGCTCGCAAAAAAGCGGAAGAGGCCCTCAAAAAGAAACACCTGGAATTGAAGCAGGTCAGCAGGGTTCTGGAAAAAAGGGTAGAGGAAGAAGTGGCGAAAAACCGTGAAAAGGACTACCTTCTGATCCAGCAGGGTCGACAGGCAGCCATGGGAGAGATGATCGGCAATATCGCCCACCAGTGGCGGCAGCCGCTTACCACCGTTTCACTGCTCATCCAGAACCTGAATGAAAGTTACTCCTATGGTGATTTTTCCAGGGATTATCTGGACAGGACGGTTGATCATGCCATGCAGGTAATCCAGTACATGTCTCAGACTATCGACGATTTCAGGAATTTTTTCAAGCCGGACAAGGACAAGACCTTCTTCCACATAGGGGGTGTGATACAAAAAACGATCTCTTTTGTGGAGCCGAGTTTGAAGTGCAGAAACATAGTCATTCGCGTGCAGGCAGAGGACAACCTTACCGTTACAGGGTATCCGAATGAATATGCTCAGGTGCTGCTCAATATCCTGAGCAATGCCCGTGACGAGTTTGTTGAAAGAGGGGTCGAGAAACCGGAGATCCTGATCAGGGCGTTTCGCAAGAGAAACAAGATTGTCGTCACGGTATCGGACAACGCGGGAGGAATACCTGAAAGCATCGCTGATAGGATTTTTGAGCCTTACTTTACCACTAAGGAACTCGGCAGGGGTACCGGTGTGGGGTTATATATGTCGAAAACGATTATCGAAAAACACATGGGTGGCAAATTGAGCGCCCGGAATATAAGGGGCGGCGCCGAGTTCAGGATCGAGATCTGAGTTGCGGGGGCGATCACAAGGATCGCTCCCCGCCGAGCCTTTCACTAGTCCTTTTCTACCAGAGACTGCCCCTCGAAGACCATGAGTTCGCTGATCATGCGGGTGAAGCGAAGCGGGTCCGGAATCGGCGAACCTTCTGTCAAGAGGGCCTGGTCGTACAGCATTTCGCAGTAATCCGCCAGCTTCGCGTTACCGCTGTCCTGCCCGAACAATTTATTCAGAATCTGCATGATGGTGTGGTCCGGGTTGAGTTCAAGGATCCGTTTCGATTCGGGGACATCCTGGTTCATGGCCCTGAGGATTCTCTCCATATTCGCATCCAGACCGAATTCCTCAGCCACCAGGCAGCAGGCGCTGTCGGTCAGGCGGTTTGAAAGGCGCACCTCTTTGACCTTGTCGGCCAGTTTGTCCTTGATGAATTCCAAAAGGCCGAGGTATTGTTTCCTGGTTTCTTCCTTTTTGCCTTCCTTTTCCTTTTTCTCTTCCTCCGTCTCGACTTCCAGTTCACCCTTGAGGACCGATTTCAGCTTCCTGCCGTCATATTCCGTAAGGCCCTGCACCACCCATTCATCGATTGGGTCGGTAAGGAACAGCACTTCGAAGTCTTTTTTCCTGCAGATCTCCAGATGGGGGGAGTTTTCTATCGCCTGTCTGCCGGTACCGGTTATGTAATAAACCTCCTTCTGGGAGGCAGGCATCCGTTCCACGTATGTTTTCAGTGATACGTATGCGCCGGGATCCGTTTTGGTGCTCTCAAAGAGCAGCAGTTCCTGAAGCTTTTCCCTGTTGGCGTAATCGAAGTGAATGCCCTCCTTGAGCACGACGCCGAATTCTTTGTAAAACTTCAGGTAATCGTCCGCAGTTTTCTCCTTCATCTCGGTGAGCGTACCGAGTATCTTCCCCACCAGGTTCTTCTGGATTCTTTTGATCTGCACGTCTTCCTGGAGGATTTCGCGTGAAACATTCAGGGGCAGGTCGCTGGAATCCACCACACCCTTTACGAAGCGAAGGTATTCGGGAAGCAGGTTTTCGCATTTATCGGTGATGAATACCCTTTTAACATACAGTTGCACGCCCTTCCGGTGCTCATGGGCAAAGAGATCAAAGGGCTTTTGTTCGGGTATATAGAGGAGGGCCTTGAATTCGCTGGTTCCTTCGGCTGCATAGTGAATAGTGCGGAAGGGCTTGTTGAAATCGTGGGAAATATGTTTGTAGAACTCGTTGTATTCCTCTTCGGTAATCTCGTTTTTCGAGCGGGTCCAGATCGCCTTCATGGAGTTGAGGGTTTCCTCCTCGACCTTCATGATCTTTTCCGCACCTTCGATCGGCTTCCCGTCAATTCCCCTGGGGAGTTCCTCCCGGCTGATATCCATGACAACGGGATACTGAACATAATCGGAATATTTCATGACGATGGAGCGGAGGCGCCATTCGTCAAGATATTCCCGCATTTCCTCCTTGAGATGGAGGATGACGTCGGTCCCCCGCGTTTCTTTTGCACATTCTTCCATCGTATAGGTGCCGTCACCGACAGACTCCCAGCGCGTTGCCGCGGTTTTTTCCCCCGCCCGGCGCGTAATGAGAGTTACCTTGTCCGCGGCCATGAACGAAGCATAAAAGCCGACCCCGAATTGTCCTATCAGTTCGGGATGGTCCTTGATGTTCCTGTCTTTGAGGTTCTGCAGGAACGCACGGGTACCCGACTGGGCGATCGTGCCGATGTTGGCTTCAACTTCATCCATACCCATGCCGATACCGTTATCGCTTATGGTAAGGGTTCCCGCATCCTTGTCCGGTATGAGCTTTATCTTCCAATCGGGGTTGTTTTCGAGAACCGCCTGATTGGTATGGGATTCGAAACGGGCCTTGTCGATTGCGTCGGAGGCGTTGGATATGAGTTCACGGAGGAAAATATCCCTGTTTGAATAGAGGGAATGGATTACAAGGTCGAGCAACTGCTGGACCTCGGTCTGAAAATGTTTTGTAATCTTTGCCATCGGTATTGTATCTCCTTTTGTCCTCAATTCGGCTGTCGCCGTTTTTGCCGAGATAAAGGTAATCACAAGAGAACAATTTTTCAAGGCATAAATTTGCCGATCTCCTGGTGTATGGCCATTCCTTGACAGTATAACGGGGCTATGGTAGGGTAACTCACTTCTGGAGAGCATTTCCAGCCAGATACAACCCCGCGAATCCGGCTCGAAGTCCGGCGAAAACATGGAATAATTCCGGAGCACCCATGTATTACCCCGATTACGCAACCTTTGCGAACCTCTCGTCCGAAGGAAATCTCATCCCTGTCTACCGCGAAATAATGGCGGATATGGACACACCGGTCAGTGCGTTCAAGAAAATCGACGACGGCCGCTATTCATTTCTGCTGGAAAGTATCGAGGGTGGCGAGAAATGGGCGCGGTACAGCTTCCTTGGATCCAATCCTTCCATAGTCATACGCTCCAAGGGTGAAACGGTGGAAACCATTGCCGCGGACGGCTCACTGCAGCGGACCAGAACCACTGATCCGCTCGGTTTCGTAAAGGATTACCTGGATAGTTTCCGTCCCGTGGAAGTAGACGGACTGCCAAGGTTTTTCGGCGGAGCGGTAGGCTATCTGGGGTATGATATGGTGCGTTATTTCGAGAAGCTCGAGACGACAAAACCTGCACTGCTCGACACCTACGACAGCTACTTTGTAATGACCGACACCATTGTCATTTTTGACAATATCCAGCAGAAGATCAAGGTTGTTTCGAATGCGCACATGGGAGCTGGTCAGGACCCGCAATCTGCCTATGCAGAAGCAATTGCCAAGATTGACTCCATAATCCTGAAGCTCAAGACACCCATCGGAACGGTGACATCGCTGCCTGCTTCCGGGAAGGCACATTTCGTTTCCAACGTGACCCGCAGGTCGTTCGAGGAATCGGTCATGAAGGCAAAGGAGTACGTAAGGGCCGGAGACATCATCCAGGTAGTCCTTTCCCAGCGTTTTTCCGCCGAACTCACCGTCAACCCCTTTGAAATCTACCGGGTGCTGCGCACATTGAACCCATCGCCGTATATGTTCTTTCTCCGTTTCGAAGATACCCTTGTTGTCGGGGCCTCACCGGAGGTCATGGTCCGCAAGGAGGGTGGCAAAGCCGAATTGCGCCCCATTGCCGGTACCCGCCCCCGCGGAGGTTCCGCCGTGCAGGACGCCAGTCTGGAACGCGAGCTTCTCGATGACCCAAAGGAGAGGGCGGAGCATGTCATGCTGGTGGATCTCGGTCGTAACGATCTGGGTCGGGTTTGCCGGACCGGTTCGGTAAAGGTTTCCGAACTCATGGTTGTGGAGCGGTATTCACATGTGATGCACATTGTCTCCAATGTCCAGGGTGAACTCGAAGAAGATAAGGATGCCTTCGATGTCCTGAAGGCAACCTTCCCGGCAGGCACTCTGTCCGGAGCACCCAAGGTGCGGGCCATGGAGATCATTGACGAGCTTGAACCGCTGCGTCGCGAAGTCTACGGAGGCGCTGTCGGCTATTTTTCCTTTTCCGGCAATATGGATATGGCGATTGCCATCCGTACCCTGGTGATAAAAGACGGCAAAGTGCACCTTCAGGCTGGTGCGGGCATTGTGGCCGATTCGGATCCGGCCGCCGAATATCAGGAAACGGTTAACAAGGCGATGGCCGTGGTCAAAGCCATAGAGCTTGCCGAAAACGGGTTGGATTAGTGACAATTTCATGGAGGGGCGCTGCTTGCCGCGCCCTTGCGGTATGCGTTATGAGGCATATATATGCTATTGATGATCGACAATTATGACTCTTTCACCTACAACCTAGTCCAGTATCTCGGTCAATTGGGCGAACAGGTGGCTGTGTACCGGAATGACCGGATTACCCTGGAGGAGATTGAAATCCTCGCCCCGGAAAGAATCGTTGTATCGCCCGGGCCCTGCACACCGCTGGAGGCCGGCATCTCGGTTCCCGCCATCCGGCATTTTGCGGGCAGAATCCCGATTCTCGGGGTTTGCCTCGGGCACCAGGCGATCGGCGCCGCTTTCGGCGGCAAGGTTGTACGGAGCGGTTACCTGATGCACGGCAAGACGTCTCCCATCCATCATGACGGCAAAGGACTGTTCAAGGGGCTTCCCAATCCATTCGAGGCTACCCGTTACCATTCACTGATCGTAGAACGCTCAACGCTGCCGGAATGCCTGGAAATAACCGCCTGGGTGGAAGAAGGGGAGATCATGGGCATGCAGCATAAAGAACTTCCCCTGTGGGGTGTACAGTTTCACCCGGAATCGATTCTGACCGTGAACGGTATGGACATCCTGCGCAATTTTCTGGAGATGAGCGCAAAGGTATCATCATGATAAAAAAGGCCATCGCAAGGGTTGTCGAACGTGAAAACCTCACGGAAGCGGAAATGATCGAGGTCATGGACCAGGTCATGTCCGGTGAGGCTACGCCTGCACAGGTTGCGGCTTTTATCACGGCGCTGCGGATGAAAGGGGAAACTGTCGAAGAAATTACCGGTGCTGCCCGGGTCATGCGGGACCGGGCAACAAGAATCAGGGTAGGGAAGAACGTGCTGGACATCGACCGCGAAGACATCAATCTCGATCTTGAGACTATCCTCGATACATGCGGAACAGGGGGAAGCGGCACGAACACTTTCAATGTATCCACTACGGTTGCCTTTGTCGTATCGGCCTGCGGCGTGAAGGTTGCCAAGCATGGCAACCGCTCGGTGTCTTCCTGCTGCGGCAGCGCTGATGTGCTGGAGGCCCTTGGGGTTAGCCTGGATGTAAACCCGGAGACGGTGGAGAGGTGTATTGCGGAAATCGGCATCGGTTTCCTCTTTGCCCCGGCACTCCACGGAGCCATGAAATATGCCATCGGGCCGCGGAAGGAAATCGGCATCCGCACCATCTTCAATATCCTTGGACCGCTCACCAACCCGGCCGGGGCTGACCGCCAGGTTCTGGGGGTATATCGTGAAGACCTTGCTGAAAAAATGGCGCATGTGCTGAAAAATCTCGGCTGCAAGCGAGGGTTTGTGGTTCACGGCAGTGACGGGATGGATGAAATAACCCTGACGGCGGCCACTACGGTTGCGGAGGTAACCCCGGCGGGGGTCGATCTTTCATCGGTCAAACCCGAGGATTTCGGTTTTTCGACCTGTACCATGGATGACCTGCGGGGCGGCAGCGCCGTGGAAAATGCTGCAATCATTCGGGATATCCTTGC
>JAGFXO010000204.1 GCA_017861285.1 Geobacteraceae bacterium
TCATCGTCGCCTCCAACAGGGAACCCTATTCCCACCGCAGGACCGGCCGTGGCCTGAAACTGGAGATTTCGGCGGGCGGCCTCGTTTCGGCCCTCGACACGGTTCTTCGGGTGACAGGCGGAACATGGGTAGCGTGGGGAAGCGGCAGCGGTGACCGGGAGGGAGCTGACGACAACGGCCGGCTCTGGGTGCCGCTTGACAATCCAGCCTATACCTTGAAACGGGTCTGGTTTTCCCCGGATGCCGTAAAGAACTATTACCGCGGTTTCTGCAACCTCGTTCTCTGGCCGCTCTTCCACGGAGAACCGGGCCGCATCCGTTACCGCCGGCACTTCTGGAATGAGTACCAGAGATCCAACCTTCAGTTTGCTGAAACGATCCTCCAGGAAGCAGGCGCGGATTCAACCCTGTGGATACACGACTACCACCTCTGCCTGGTCCCCGCCATGCTCCGCACAACGAATCCAACGCGCACAATCGCGCATTTCTGGCACATCCCCTGGCCTGAACGGGAGCTGTTCATCCGCACCCCCCATGGTCTGGAAATCGTCGAAGGGCTCCTGGGCAATGATCTGATCGGCTTTCAGATTCCTGCTCATGCCCGAAATTTCGTGGAATGTGCCGAAGCCTGTCTCGGGGCAACCGTCGATCACGAAGCTATGACAGTTACTTGGCAGGGTCATCTAACACGGGTGCGTGCATTTCCCATCAGTATTGACTTCAACAGGTTTGATCAGCTTGCCGGATCCCCTGCAACAGCTGAACGGGTCGAGCAGCTCAGAGCCAGTCATCGACTGGCCGGGGTTGTCGGACTTGCCGTCGACCGGCTCGATTACACAAAAGGGATTACTCAAAGGCTTCAGGCGGTAGACCTCTTTTTTCGCCGCCACCCGGTCTATCGCGGCAGATTCACCTTGATTCAGATTGCTGTAATGACCAGAAACGGGGAGCCATACCTTAGCTATAAGCGGGAAGTCGAAGAAATGATCGCCGGTGTCAACTCGGCATACGGAACGGATGAGTGGCAACCGGTTCTCTACCTCAAGGGCAAGCTGGATCAGAATGAACTGGTTGCCTGGTACCATCTGGCTGATCTGGCCCTTATCACCCCGATTCGTGACGGGATGAACCTCGTTGCCAAGGAGTACGTTGCTTCCAGGCACGACGGAACAGGGATACTCATTCTAGGCAGACAAACGGGGGCTGCCTCCGAACTTACAGAAGCGCTCCAGGTTGATCCAAACGATATGGAGGGGTATGCCGAAACCATTCATCGAGCGCTTACCATGCCCGCCTATGAAAAAATAAAAAGAATGGCACGGCTCCGCAAACAGGTTGAAAACAACACTGTTTTTCATTGGGTCGGAGACATCCTTGACGAACTTGCCATTCTGCCCGTCACGAAACGGGGAGGAAAGTATTCGCTTCGCTTTGGAAACGAAATATCCTCCCGCCTTGCGGGAATGAATCTCTTTCTTTGCCTGGATTTCGACGGCACGCTTGCACCGATCGGGGAAAAACCTGAAACTGTGGCACTGCCGGAGTGTATCCGTTCCCTGCTCACGGACTTGCGGCAGCGACACCCCATCGCCATTATCAGCGGGAGAAGCCTCAAGGATCTGAAAAGCCGGGTGAATCTGCCGGGGCTTGTCTATTGCGGAAATCACGGAGCGGAGATGGGAGATAATTTTGACTGCGCAGGCAGTCGGCATTTTCTGGAGGAATTTATCCAGGTTGCGCACGAAACGTTTTCCTCCTTTCCGGGGGTTCAGGTAGAGGACAAGGGGTTAACCGCCAGCATCCATTTCAGGAGAGTGGAGCCGGTGCTCCTGGGAGAATTTTTGGCTTCTTTTCAGGAAATTTCCCGGAAATTCGCGGGAAGGGTCAGCGTGACCGAAGGAAGAAAGGTCTTTGAGATACGGCCGCCTGGTGCCGTCGGCAAGGGGAATGCGGTGCGGCAGCTCATGGAAGGAGTGGGCAAAGGCAGACTGCCCGTCTATATGGGTGATGACACGAGTGATGAAGACGCATTCCGGGCGGTTCGGGGGGTCGGGATATCAATTGCCGTGGGCGGGAGCCCGGAGGCGGATTACTACCTGAGAAACCAGGGCGAGGTGCCTGAATTTCTGAAGTTGCTTGCGCGGATACCCCTCGCAGGTCGGAAACCATACCGCGCAACGGGCGGAAGAAAGGGGTCTCAACAATGACAAACGGACAGGTTACGAGTGCAGAAACAGGGGTCATTCATGGCCGTTTCCAGGTCCTCCATAACGATCATCTCGTTTATCTACTGGCGGGGATGGCGCTTTGTCGGCACCTGGTGGTCGGGATCACCAACCCAGATCCACTGCTGACAAGGGATGAACATGCCGACCCGAAGCGGAGCGACCCCGCCGCCAACCCGCTCACCTATTTCGAACGGTACGTCATGGTCCGCGCTGTTCTGGAAGAGGCGGGAATCGTGCCGGCGCGTTTTTCCGTTGTACCTTTCCCCATAAATCTGCCGGAACTCTACGGTTATTACGTTCCTCTCGACGCCCTTTATTTCCTTTCCATCTATGATGAGTGGGGAAAGCGCAAACTGGAGTACTTCACATCGCTCGGGCTGAAGACCCATATCCTCCGGGAAATATCCAAAGATCAGAAAGGGCTCAGCGCCACCGACATCCGGCGCCGGATGGCACGGGACGAGCCATGGCACGAACTGGTTCCTCCTTCGGTAGCACATCTCATGTTAAAATGGAACATCCCTGCCCGGCTCAGGAAAATCCAGCAACCCACATGACCACGCTCTTATGCAGGTCTAATCTTCCAGTATTGGATCCGGAATATTCCACTCCTTTTCTTCTCCTTCACAGCCAGAATTTTATGGCGATTCCCTGATTGCCTGTCTGCTCCCGCAGCACCACCTCAACTTGTCAAAGGAAGATTTCCGTAGTTTCAGCAAGGTCAAGCCAATAAGTCTTGACAAAAGACCCTACTGAATTAACCTCTTAATAAGACTTACGATTGAGATCGACTGTTCCTTCGTCATTGCTGTTGCCGGTAACAAAATCGAGTTGCTTTTCAACAACCTGCTAAGGAGTAATCCGATGCGCATTGTCACCATCAGTCTGCTGCTAACAACAATCCTTCTGGTCGCCGCCTGCGGTCCCAAGCGTCCGGTGCTTTATCCCAACGACTATCTCAAGCATGTCGGACCGGCGAAGGCGGACCAGGACA
>JAGFXO010000081.1 GCA_017861285.1 Geobacteraceae bacterium
CCGGGAAACGTTTGACCTGCGTCCGCGGGCCATTATCGAACAACTTGACCTGCTGCGTCCAATCTACAAAAAAACTGCTTCCTATGGACACTTCGGCCGGAATCTCCCGGAATTCACCTGGGAGAAAACGGACAAGATTAATATCCTGAGAGAGAAGGCGGGGTTGTAAATAAAGGGGAATGATGGTGCGAAAAGGCCGGTGGAATTACTACCGGCCTTTTTTTATTCCTGTTCAAGGTTTGATCCCTTTTCTGCTGAAACGATAACCGACTCCCCGTATGGTCTGAAAGAACGCGGGGTTTGCCGGGTCAGGTTCGAAATATTTCCTGATACGGACGATAAAATTATCCAGCGTCCGGGTTTCAGCTTCCGAAGAGTATCCCCATACCCCTTCCAATCTTCACCTCCAGGTCAGTGAGGTCGATTTCTCCCTGAGCGGTCCTGGCATGGTAGGACAACAGGAAAACCTCATTGTCCCCGAAAGAATACCCTTCCTCGACCGGTTCCGGGCGGTACCAGGACGATCGACGCAGCATTCCCCCGACCCGCAACAGGAACTCATCCAGGTTGAACGGTTTCGTCAGATAATCGTCCGCTCCACTTGCAAGCCCCGTTATGCGGTCGCCTTCTTCGGCGCGGGCCGAGAGGATTAAAATCGGAACCCTGGCATCGAGTTTCCTGATCAAGCTGCATACGGAAAACCCGTCGATGCCCGGCAGCATAATGTCGAGTATGATGAGGGAAAAGCGGTAGTAGCTGAGTTTTTCCAAGGCGTCTTCGCCGCTTTCCGCATGACTGACCCGAAATCCCTCCTGTTCCAGGTTGAAGGAAATGCCGCGGGCAAGATTGATTTCGTCCTCAATCAGCAGGATGTGCTGTTTCTCATCGTTCATGGGGTTTGTCGAGTTCCTTCGCAAGGGGTATAAAGATATGAAAGGTGCATCCTTTACCGTTTCCTTCACTTGTAACGGTAACTTTGCCGCCATGTTCGCCTATGATTGATTTCACAATATACAGACCTAGACCCGTACCCCTGATGCTTTCCCCCGAACGGCGCACCCGGTAGAACATCCGGAATATTTTTTTCAGGTCTTTTGCTTCAATTCCCTTTCCGTTATCCTGAAAAGCGAGATGGCAGTATTTTCTTTCTTTGTTGAGGCGTACAATTATCTCCGGTGATGCTGAGCTATAGAGAATGGCATTTTCGAACAGGTTCCGGAGAGCGGTTTCCATATCCTCTTCGTTGACGGATGCCTGAATCCCATCTTCCACTTCAAGGGACAGCATTCCGTCCTCAGGAAGCTTCCTGCGCTTCAGTTCCATGAAATCCCGAACAAAAGCGGAGAAGTCTATCGCTTGATGATGTTTCGGGCGTCTGCGTTGTTCGAGCCTTGCAGCTGTCAACAAATTACTGATAAGACTGTTGAGGCGGTCAATATCAGTCAGCATGGTATCAATAAATCTTTCAATTTTATCCGGTTGAAGTCTGCGCAGCCGGATCGTTTCAAGGTGCAGCTGGATAGAGGCAATAGGTGATTTCAGCTCATGCGCAATTTGGGAGATGGCGTTCTTCTGCTCTTTGTAGAGATTGGACTGGCGCCTCCAATAAAGGAAAATGACATAAACCCCGGCAAGGATCACGAGGAGCAGAACAATCCCCTGCACAAGGACAAACCAGTCCGTCGCATGTGCCACCAGATCGGGTCTGTATCGCTCTGCCAGTACACGGAGCTCCTTGTTGCGCCCCAGGAACCAGTAAATCCAGAAAAAGACCACCAGAACCCATACGAGCTGGATGCCGATGAAAGCAATAAGAGGGTGAAAAATCTTATGAATAAATTTCATGGTTGCCTGAAAAATTCCTTGTAGTGATTTTACATTACTATTACACAAACAACCCTTTATTTCTAGTAAACTCATAACTAGGTAAAAATATACAAAGGGGATTCACCGTACGATGAAAAAACTTGTAATAGGCGAGTACGAAGTACAATATCCGATTGTCCAGGGTGGGATGGGGGTACGCATTTCCGGAGGTTCTCTCGCGGGCCATGTGGCCAAATGCGGCGGTGTCGGAGTGGTTGCCGCGGCAGGCATAGCCATGAACAGCCCCCTTTTCACGGGTAATAATTATCAGCAGGCGGATTCCGCGGCCCTTATTGCCGAACTGCGGAAAGCCTATGAAATCGCCCCTGACGGCGTCATCGGCGTTAATGTCATGGTTGCGCTCTCCGACTATGAAATGCTGGTTAGGGCTTCCATAGAAGGTGGAGCCAAGATTATCATATGTGGCGCAGGGCTTCCCCTGACGTTGCCCGGCTTGACCAGTCATGCTCCTCATGTGGCGCTTGTTCCCATCGTTTCCTCCATTCGGGCAGCCCAGCTGGTTGCCAAGAAATGGGAAAAGGGATACAACCGTCTTCCTGATGCGGTTATTGTGGAAGATCCGGAAACTGCCGGTGGTCATCTGGGTGAAAAACTCGAAAATATTGGCAACGGCAACCATGATCAGTATGCGACGGTGCGGGCAATAAAAGAGTTTTTTCAAAGCGAGTACGGAAAAGAAATCCCGGTTATTGCTGCGGGGGGAATATGGGACCGTGCGGACATTTTACATGCCCTGGATCAGGGAGCGGATGCGGTGCAGCTTGCCAGCCGGTTCGTGGCGACGGTAGAATGCGATGCGGATGAGAACTTCAAGAAAGCCTATATTGAGTGCAGAAAAGAGGATATCGGTCTCATCATGAGCCCCGCGGGTCTTCCCGGCAGGGCAATTATCAGCAACAGGGAGCGTATCTCATCTTTTGATCAGGATAACGGTACGGTGTGCAGTACCGGATGCCTGAAGAAATGCACCTACAAGGAGACAAGGGATAGATTCTGTATAGTGAAGGCCCTGGATCGGGCACAGCGTGGAGATGTTGCAACAGGGCTTGTTTTTTGCGGCACCAATGCCTATAAAGCCGATCGGATTGTAACTGTCAGGGAGATTTTTGCCGAACTGTTTGCACAGGAAGATATTGAAATAGCAGCATAATGGCACTCCCGAATTGACCCGGAAAAGTGAAACTGATATGAACAGGTAGTACTATGATTACATATTCCTGAAAGCGACTGTAACCGGAGGACGTAAATGGCTTTGAAAGAAGTGAGAAAAACAAAATCAAAAAAAGATTTCAGTGATTATAAAGTGCGGGACATTTCCCTGGCTTCCTGGGGGCGCAAGGAAATCGAGATGGCTGAGAAAGAGATGCCGGGTCTGATTGCCCTGCGGGAGGAATACGGCACTTCAAAACCCCTTCAAGGGGCGAAAATAGCCGGCTGTCTCCATATGACCATCCAGACGGCGGTGCTCATCGAAACACTCATTGAGCTGGGAGCGGATGTCAGGTGGTCTTCCTGCAATATCTTTTCCACTCAGGATCATGCCGCCGCCGCCATAGCCGCAGCGGGGATTCCCATCTTCGCCTGGAAGGGCGAAACGGAAGAAGAGTATGAGTGGTGTATTGAGCAAACGCTCAAATGGCCTGACGGTTCACAACTCAACATGGTGCTGGATGACGGCGGTGATCTTACGGCCATCCTCCACAATCGTTATCCTGGGTTGCTGAAGGGCGTTCGGGGGATTACCGAGGAGACGACAACGGGCGTCCATCGCCTCTATGATATGATGCGAAAGGGGACTCTTGCTGTTCCCGCATTCAATGTCAACGACTCCGTCACCAAGTCGAAGTTCGACAACCTCTATGGCTGCCGTGAGTCTCTGCTGGATGGCATCAAGCGGGCCACAGACGTGATGATAGCAGGGAAGATCGCTGTTGTGTGCGGGTACGGGGATGTGGGCAAGGGGAGTGCCCATTCCTTGAAGGCACAGGGCGCAAGGGTTCTGATAACGGAGATCGACCCCATTATTGCGTTGCAGGCTGCCATGGAGGGGTATGAAGTAACCACCATGGAAGACGCTGCCTCCATCGGCGATATTTTTATCACCGCAACGGGGTGCTGCAAGGTGATAACCCGCGCCCATATGGACAGGATGAAAGATCAGGCGATTGTATGTAACATCGGACATTTTGACAGCGAGATCGACGTGGTCGGAATCCGCACACTTCAGTGGGTCAACGTCAAACCCCAAGTGGATGAAGTTGTTTTTCCGGACGGCAAGAAGATAATTCTGCTCGCGGAAGGCCGTCTCGTCAACCTTGGGTGCGCTACCGGCCATCCGAGTTTTGTCATGTCCAACTCTTTTACCAACCAGGTGATGGCCCAGATAGAGCTGTGGACCAAAGGCAAACAGTACGAGAAGAAAGTCTACATGCTGCCCAAGATCCTCGATGAGAAGGTGGCGCGCCTGCACCTTGGAAAACTCGGCGTGAAACTGACAACTCTCACCGGGGAACAGGCGGAATACCTGGGTATTGCGGTGACAGGACCGTATAAACCGGATTTCTACCGGTACTGATTCCCGGACTGCAACAAAGCTTCGCCATACAAGAAAGGCTGCCGAAATCATTTCGGCAGCCTTTCTTGCAGATTACTTTCTCACGATAAGTTCCACCTGGCCATTTCCCAGATATCTTTCCAGCTTTTTCCGACTTCACTGACTACCGTCGGCTCAAATCCGCAGTGCATCATGCACTGGGAGCAACGTTCATCCTTTCCGACACCGTATTTGCTCCAATCGGTTTTTTCCATCATTTCACTGAAAGAGGGGTAGTGTTTGTCGGTTATGAGATAACAGGGAGCTTTCCATCCCTGGGTGTTTCGTGTCGGGTTGCCCCATGGGGTGCATTCCAACTCCTTCTCTCCCATGAGGAAACGGAGGTACATGGGAGTTGAAAAGAACCGGTGCCTCTTGCTCATTTCGTATACGTCCCTGAATTTCCTCTCGATATCCCTTCGCTCCAGGAAAAGTTTTTCCCCCACTGCTTCATATCCGAACCCGGGCGCCACGAGAAAACCGTCAACTCCGAGGTTTTTCAGGCTGGTAAACAGTGTATCAATCTCGTCAAGGTCAGTCTCTTTGAAGATTGTGGTGTTTGTGCAGAGCCTGAATCCGAGTCTCTTTGCCTTCCGTATCCCCTCGATTGCAGCCTTGAATGCTCCTTTCCGCTCCAGTATCCTGTCGTGAGTCTTTTCCTGGCCGTCCATATGCACATTCAGGGTAAAGTTGGGATGCGGGCGCATCCGTTCCAGGGCTTTCTCCAGGAGCAGACCGTTCGTGCACAGATAGATATGCTTTCCCCTCTGCAAAACTCCCTCGATAAGTTCGTACACGTGCGGATACAGAAAAGGCTCCCCGCCGGTAATTGTTACAACCGGGGCCGGGCACTCATCCACGGATCGCAAACATTCTTCAAGTGTCATCATTTGCTGCAAGGTATCGGCATATTCACGGATCCTGCCGCAGCCCGAGCAGGCCAGATTGCACAGATGAGTCGGCTCAAGCATCAGCACGAGAGGGAATTTATCGTTCTTCATCATTTTATTCTTGATGATGTAGCGGGTAAGATCAAAGTTCAATTTCAACGGGAAACGCATTACGGCCTGTTCCTTTCAATTATTCTTCTTTGTGCTGAACCTAGTGCTCTTGCGGTCCTTGATGCGGTGAGATGCATTATTCGTGGCTTAACGATACAGTAAGTGCCTCGGAAGGCCCTGGAAAAGGCATGAGCATGTCATTTGATAAGGGAAAGGCTCTTCGCGGCATTCTTTGTATCGAAAAGAAAGGCTTCGATCGAGGCGGCTATGCCCGATGCATCCAAACCCAGGTCCTTCCGCAGTTGGACCTGGCTTCCGTGCTCAATGAAGCGGTCGGGAATTCCCAGGCGTTTGACCTTGATTCCTGTAATGCGCTCCTGCTCGAGAAGTTCAAGGATTGCACTTCCAAATCCCCCCTGCAGGGCATTTTCCTCGACGGAGATAAGATAGCCGGTACGCATTGCCTCTCCGAGGATGAGATCTCTGTCCAGGGGTTTTACAAAGCGGGCATTTAATACCGAAGCCCGGATTCCCCTTTCCCTGAGAAGTTTTGCAGCTTCGAGCGAAGGGTAGACGGTTGTCCCGATCGCTGCAATGACAAGGTCTTCGCCTTCCTCGAGCTTTTCGCCACGGCCTATTTCCATGGTGTGTGGAACAGCATCCATGTTCACTCCGTAGCCGGCGCCCCGAGGGTAGCGCACCGCTGTGGGTCTGCCGGAATAAATTGCCGTTCTGATCATGTGCTGCAACTCGTTTTCATCCTTCGGCGCCATGACTGTCATGCCCGGCAAGTGACGCAAGTAGGAAAAGTCGTACACTCCATGGTGCGTCGGACCGTCATCTCCAACCAGCCCGGCACGGTCAAGTGCAAGGGTAACGGGGTGATTCTGAAGGCAGATGTCGTGAAAAATCTGGTCGTATGCGCGCTGAGCAAACGTTGAATATATGGCTGCCACCGGCCTGAGACCTTCTGCGGCGAGCCCTGCGGCAAATGTCAAGGCATGCTGTTCGGCGATCCCCACGTCGAAAAAACGGTCGGGAAAGGCGCGGGCAAATGGCGTCAAGCCGGTGCCGTCGGGCATGGCGGCGGTGATTGCAATGATTGAAGGGTCCTGCTCGGCAATTTTCAGCATCGTTTCACCGAAAACTGTGGTGTATGAACTGCCGGCACCTTTTCCTGCCGCAACTGCTCCTGTTTCGGCATCAAAGGGACCTATGCCGTGAAACAGGGAAGGGTTTTCCACGGCCGGGGGATACCCTTTCCCCTTCGTGGTCATAACATGGATAAGAACCGGGCCGTCCAGGTTCCGGCTATTATTGAATACCTCAATCAGTTGGGGTACATTGTGCCCCTCGATGGGGCCGATGTATTCGAATCCGAGCGCTTCGAACAATGTTCCCGGCGTCAGGAAGCCCTTTAATGAGTTTTCCGCCCTTTTTGCGAAATGAAGGATGTTGTTACCGATTGCGGGGATGCTCTTCAGTAGCCCTTGCATTTCTTTTTTAAGTTCCCGAAAGTATCTGCCGGTTATTTTGCGGGAAATGAACGCAGAAAAAGCGCCGACGTTTTCCGATATCGACATTTCGTTGTCGTTGAGAACGACAATGAGTTTTTTGTGGAGGTGCCCAGCCTGGTTGAGAGCTTCAAAAGAAAGTCCTCCCGTCAGCGCACCGTCTCCTATTACGGCGATTACCCTGTTGTCTTCGCCTTTCAAGGCGCTTGCCACGGCCATACCCAGACCGGCTGACACCGATGTCGAGGCATGTCCCGTACCAAAAGCATCATGGGGTGATTCAGAGCGTTTCGGGAAACCGCTCAACCCCTTGTACTGCCTCTGGGTGTGAAACTTATCGCGTCTGCCCGTGATAATCTTGTGTGTGTATGCCTGGTGACCGACATCCCAAATGATTTTGTCTGCGGGAGAGTTGAAGCAATAATGGAGTGCAAGGGTCAGTTCGATGCAGCCGAGATTTGACGCCAGATGTCCGCCCGTTCTGGAAACGGTTTCGATGATGAATTCCCGGATTTCAGAAGCAAGAAGCGTTAGTTCCTCTTCCTTCACGTTCTTCAGGTCGCACGGAGCATTTATTGTAGAAAGAAGCTGGTACATATTTAACCCCTTCGTACCGGAAGACCTCAGCGGACATACCCCGCGTCGCGAAACCAGTTCACGGCCTTTTCCAGCGCAAGCTTTGCCGGAGTCCGGGAAAGACCCAGCTCGGAAACTGCCTTCGAAGAATCAAAAAACATCAGTTTTCGTGCCATTTGCACGCCGGCAAGCGGAATCAACGGTTCCATACCGGTGCAGCGGGAAATGGCCTCATTCATATAAGCGGCGATCAGGATGGGCTTGTAAGGGAGCTTTATCTTTGGGGCAGGTATGCCGGAGATATCTTCAAGTATCCGGAATTTTTCCCGAAGTGTCATATTTTCGTTTCCGAGTATATACTTTTCACCAACCCGGCCGAATCTGGCCGCCAGCACATGGCCCCTTGCGCACTCTTCGACATCGATCAGGTTGAGGCCGGTATCGAGATATGCGGGCATTTTCCGGTTCAGGAAGTCGACGATAATTTTTCCCGTCGGAGTCGGTTTGATGTCGAGTATACCCACAGGAGTGGAGGGGTTTACAAT
Source organism: Geobacteraceae bacterium (assembly GCA_017861285.1). GTDB lineage: Bacteria > Desulfobacterota > Desulfuromonadia > Geobacterales > Geobacteraceae > CAIWTU01. Next base: position 8,117 of record JAGFXO010000081.1, read on the forward strand.
AACGAGGGGAAGCCCTTTGGGGATGAATGCTTCTGCTTCGCGCTCTGCCAGAAATTTGCTTTTTTTGTAATGGCCCACCATGTCGGTGAAAGAAACGGGGGTTACTTCATTGCCGGGAGTGCCGTTACCTGGGTTCCCGAGAGTACCGACACTGCTCGTGTATACGACCTTTTCCATTCCCAGCCTCAGGGCCGCTGCGAGTATATTTCGCGTTCCGCTTACATTGGCCGCATACATTGCCTTGGGATCACGGGTCCACAAACGGTAGTCGGCCGCTACGTGGAAAAGTGTGTCGCACCCGGCCATCCCCCTTTCAAGGGAACTCGCGCTACGGAGATCTCCCTCGTACAGTTCTAAATCGAGGCCGTCAAGATTCCTACGGTCTGATGAAGGCCTTACCAAGGCCCTTACTTCACAGTCCTGATCAAGCAACTCCCTGACCAGGCTGGCTCCGATAAAACCGGTCGCGCCGGTAACAAAAACCTTTTTCATTATATCTTCACTCTGTACTATAAAACATGAAACCCGCAACAATTTTCAATTCTCCTGCCTTTGTCTGTTGAAGGTATGGGGAAAAGATGAGAATCGGCTTACGGGTTCAGGTTTAAGGTAGGTTTAATGTCTCAATGATCAGAAAAGTCCAGTTCAGTTCGTTCCCTCCGCGATTGAGCGGTATTTGCCAAGGGCCATGAGCGGGAAGCAGTTACGGTATATGTGGTATTTTATCATGAACTGGTTGCTTATCAGGTAGTTGATGCCGTTCTCGATGGCTTTGCCCTTGAACTCTCCTGCGGCCATGAGTGCAAGCAGTGCCCAGCCAGTCTGCGACGGTGTGCTGACACCGATACCCGCCAACGATGGGTCATTATAGGATTCGCATGATTCCCCCCATCCGCCGTCGGGATTTTGTTTCGACATGAGCCAATTGACCGCTTTCTGGATGTACGGCTGTGACGTGTCCTCCCCGATGGCAGTGAGGCCGCTCAAGACAGACCACGTTCCATAGATGTAATTTACGCCCCAGCGTCCCCACCAGGGTCCCACAGGTTCCTGGCTTTTCCTGATGAAATCCAGGGCACGAACGGCAGCAGGATGGCTCTTGTGATACCCGAACGTTCCCATCAACTCGAGCATCCTCCCCGTCAGATCCGCGGTCGGGGGGTCGATCAGTGCCTCAAGGTCCGCGAATGGAATCTTGTTGAGTATGTGCTTGGTATTGTCCTTGTCAAAGGCGCCCCAGCCACCATTTTTGCTCTGCATGCCGAGGCACCAGTTTATGCCCCGCTCAATGGCTCTGTCCTTGGCAAGGCTGTCCTTTATCTGAACATCTTTCATGGCCATCATGACGATTCCGGAATCATCCACGTCCGGATACCAGTCGTTGAGGAATTCAAATGCCCATCCCCCCGGCTCCAGATCCGGGCACTTGATCTTCCAGTCGCCGGTTTTTCTCACTTCCCTTTCCAGCAGCCACTGGGTCGCTTTAACCAGTGACGGATGATCGTTGGGCACGCCCGAATCTATCAGTGCCTTCAGGGCGAGTGCAGTATCCCATACTGGAGAAATGCAGGATTGGAGTACCAGGCTATTCTCATCTTCAATACAGAAATTCGCCAAAGCCTCGAGACCTTTTACAACTGCCGGATGATCATTGGAATATCCCAGGCAGTGCAGTGCAAGTATCGAATTAAGCATTGCCGGCTGAATTCCCCCCCAGTCTCCGGTAGGTTCCTGGTGGTCCAGAACCCATTTTTCCGCAACGGAAAGGGCCCTTTTCATGAAAGGTCTAACCGGGCTGCTTTCGTAAATCTTGAGAAGGTGATCGACCCCGATAAAGAAGTTCTTCCATGTCAGGATTCCCTCCTCCTTTGTGAAGGTATAGTCGATCGGCCGGGGAGGGCGCACATACAGTTCCTGTACGCGGGCCCTGGGCGGCAACTTGCGTACCGGCCGTTCCGCCATGACTATGGAGAGGGGTATAATGGTTGCCCGTGACCAGCTGGAAAACTCGTACATGTTGAAATAGGCCCATGAAGGAACAAGAGATAGTTCAATGGGCATTGATGGTACGCCGAACCATGCGAATTCACCGAACAGCGCGAGAAAAATCTTTGTAAAGACGCGGCATTTTATGATCCCGCCATTTCCCAGGATAAATGCCCGAGCCTTGGCCATTGCCGGGTGGTCTGCACTATAACCGGCAAGCTTCAGGGCAAAATACGCCTCCACGGTTGTTGAAAGGTCGCCGGGACCCCCGTGGTAAATAGCCCAGTAACCTTCGTTCGTCTGCTTACCGAGAATATAGTTGGCCATTTTTCTTTCCCGTTCCTTGTTGACCATCCCAAGAAAGTGAAAAAGCATGATATATTCAGCAGTTATTGTTACGTTAGATTCCAGTTCCGCCCACCAGTAACCGGCCGGAAGTTGCTCCCGAAAGAAAAATTCACAACTCCGGTGAATGGCGATATCCAGCGGACTGTTTTGTTCGACGGTTCTCTTTTTCCAGTTTGAAGAGGGGAGATGATGTATTTTTGCAACCGTTTTTGCAGACACCGACTCCGGTTCTTCCCTGTGGATGCCGTTAAAAGAGGTTAATGCGTTTGATATTGGGTGCTTACAGCCGTTCATTCCATCCTTCTCCTGATCCGATCCATAGATATGTTTTTACCCGAAGCCATGGATAGCGAGGGAGTAAACGTTATGTTACTAGCACATTTTTTTTAAAAGGTACACCCTTTTCATTATGAAGCACCATGCTGAATTCATTCCGGAAACATTGTTTTCTGCTTATTGTTCGCCTGCCTGCTATATGGTTTAGGGGCTGAGGGATCGAATTTCCCGGGACAACACGCGCGACAAAGGAAATAACCAATTGGTTAAATCCATTCTTTGTCTACTTTTCATACGCTTTCCGGTTCACGGCCTGCGTTCGCAGCGATTGTCGCGCGGTTGATTTCATTCCAGAGCTATGATAAAATGCGCGATTACATTTAGTAAGAGAGGAAGAACTCTGCCATGTCCAATCCTGTAAAAACAAAGGATTTTTTCGGTTTCATAGCACGGAATGCCCGTGCCATTCTCATCGTTTCGCTGCTTTTGTCGATCCTGTCGCTGTTCTATACCTGGCAAAAGATGGAGTTCCTGACCGGCAGGGATGACCTAATGCCCAAGA
>JAGFXO010000082.1 GCA_017861285.1 Geobacteraceae bacterium
ATGTGTTTCGTAATCGGAAATGTTCTTTGCCGGAGGAAGTAGCATAAATACATTTTGAAGTAAGTTCATGTAATGAAGCATGGTTTGTTCATGTTTATGAAGTTCGTTGCATCCTGAACGTTATTTCACTTTTCTATTCATTTGCAACCAATACCTAACCCTTGCCTGTAACAAAAAAAGCCCGTCAAGGCGAAATTTGGAGGTCATGCCAAATGAAGTGGCTAAAGGATGAATGTTTGCACGGCAAATGATCATGGCAGTGCTATTATTACACTTGTCGCTTTCCGCGCATCATTTGAGTCAGCAAGCGGTCGAGGGATGAAGCGAATCTTTGACGATCTGTGCGGCTGAACTGGCTTGGTCCTCCTTGAACAAGCCCTCCTGAACGAAGCTCCATCATCAGGTCTCTCATGGAAAGCCGCTCACCGACATTCTCCTCGGTGTAGAGTTCTCCTCTCGGATCCAAGGCAACTCCGCCTTTGGCAACAACCCTGGCTGCCAGGGGGATGTCGGAAGTTATCACCAGGTCTTCCGGAGTTGCATGTTCGGCAATGTAGTCATCTGCTACATCGAAGCCATCGGAAACCATAATGGATTCGACCAGCCTTGTGTCATGTTTGGAAAGGCTCTTGTTTGCCACAAGCAGGACGGGCAGATTGAGTCGTTCTGAGGCTCGAAAGACTATTTCCTTGATCACCCGTGGGCAGGCATCAGCATCGATCCAGATGGTCAGTGTGATTACTCCTTATTTGCCAGGAATTTGCGAACTGGCCTGCTGAAATTTTATTCTGAAAAATTCTCGATTGCACGCACTAATTCAACAACCTTGCCGATGATGAGATCGTTCAGACGGTTTCCCTTGTCAGCTGTTGCTTTGGCCGGGTCTCCCCAGACACCGTTTTCCCAGAATCTTCTTTTGTTTCGCACAAGAATGCCCGCCGGGAAATCAGGGAATTCTCTCTTGCCCGTGCCTTTCACGAGATGAGGATGGGAATGCATTATACGCGAAGTCTCGATTTCTCCAGCGTGGGCATCACCCTCCGTTTCAATGATCCCCCTGCCCTCCCGTCTTGCCAGGTCATACTCGGTTACTACGGAAACCTTGATGTCCCCGATTTCAGCAATCAACTCTTCTCCCGCGTCCACTAAAGCCATCCGATGTGTCCCGCCGGCATGTCCGGTAAGAACGATGAAATTTATCAGGCCATGGGAATGAAGAGACCGGACTATATCTTTCATGAGTCCCTTCAGTGTTGCCGTCGTTATGGATATGGTTCCGGGATGACAGGAAGTCGATCTGCAGCAGCCATAATGAACCGGAGGAGCTACAAAAAGCGGTATGCGTCCGGCTGCTCCTTTGCCGACCTCATATGCCTGAATGGTGTCGGTGGACAGCGGCAGGTGGTATCCATGTTCCTCCACGGAGCCGAAAGGTATGAAAACCGTGCGACATTTCTTCAGACCTTCTTCAAATTCACCCATTGTCATTTCTTCAATAATCATGTGCCGCCCTCTCTTTTGGAAGGAATCCCATTGCTTCAAAGATACCCTGCAAATACGTGAGTCTGGGGTATTATCCTCGTCTCGATGAGAAAATTTCCGGCAATTTCCTGAAATTCCATTGCCCGTATGGGATTGATGCCGATTTTTTCATTAACCGTTGTTTTTGGCTGAAGTATTAACGGAATATTTTTACCAACGGATGAAATAATTTCACATGTCTTGATAATTTCCCAATCCTGCGTCTCATCATCAACGACAATTTTGACAAACACATTTTTCACGGCAGCAACGGTCAGAAAGATGCGATGTTGTTCCCACAGGCCGGAATGCCCTGTTGAAGAAGGCAGCTTGAAGTCCATTCCAACGAAATCGATGTGGTTTATAGTTTCACGGAGAGGTTCATACAGGGTACCGTTTGTTTCCAGGTAAACGGGTACAATCTGCCTGAGATGCGGCAGCCAGTGTTTGAGTGTTTCAAGGTGCAGCAATGGCTCACCACCGGTGAGGCTTATTGAATGGTGGGTTCCGGGCCAGCCCTTTTGCCAGTTTTCAATTGTCGCAAGAATCCGTTCCAGAGGGACAGGATTGCTTATAGTGAAAAAGTCGGCCCTTCCAGGGGTTTTCTCAATTGCACAGTATTCCGGCAATTCATTATTTATTGCTGCGGGAGTGTCACAGTACGAACATGCAAGGTTACATCCGTGGAAACGGAGAAAGATCTGCCGCAAACCGACCAGCAAACCCTCTCCCTGTATTGATGAAAAGATTTCAACCATGGTTGCCGCATGTTCATTCATAGTAGCTTGCACTGGCAAAATCCGATTCCCAGACAGTTACCTCTGACACTTTAATGTTATCGGTATCGAGCCTTTTCCTGAGTTCATAAAAAAGAAATTTGGCAATATTTTCGGATGAGGGTGATAGATCGTTAAAAGGGGGGATCTCATTGAGGTATTTATGGTCGAGACTTTTCAGCAATTTATTTGTTTCTGCCTTAAGAATTTTGAAATCGATGGCAAGTCCTGCATGGTCAAGCTCTCTGGCTTCTATGGAGACCTCGACTTTCCAGTTGTGACCGTGAAGATTTTCACACTCGCCCTGGTAGTTGATAAGATTATGTGCCGAAGCAAAGGATGTGGTTATTGTTAATCGAAACATTTTTCCTCGCAAAGTATTTTCTTGTGAAATGTCAAAATCTGTTGAAATACTAGCATGTACAATCGGAAAAAGCAAAGAAAGCACGGCGAATCATGTCTTCAACGAACGATTTGTTGCCGGTTTTGTCGAAAAAGGCATAAAGAATGCTTATGTAATAGTGATTAATCCTTGAACAGAAGGATGTTTTGGTCTATATTTTGACAGTAAATATGAAATCGAATGCAAATGTCAGGAGGGCTGAATGGCCAGAGGAGTAATCCGGGTACTTCTCTTTTTTGCATCTTTATTGTTTGTGCCTGGTCATCAGGCTGTTGCGGATATATACAAGTACGAGGACGCGGAAGGTGTCGTTCATTTTACGGATGCTCCCACCGACCGGCGCTACAAGATTTTCATGCGGGACCTTAAAAAGGAGAAAAAGCTTCGTACGACTTTCAGGCTTTCCGGATTTGCAAGGAATCCCGGGGATTTTGATCCGATAATAAACTCACTTGCTTCCGAATATGGTGTTGACAAAAGCCTGGTGAAAGCCGTCATACATGCTGAATCCGGATATAACCCGAATGCCGTTTCCCCAAAAGGCGCTGCAGGACTGATGCAATTAATGCCGAAAACCGCCAAAGACCTCAGAGTATCCAATTCTTTTGATCCAAGAGAGAATATCCGCGGCGGGATCCGATACCTCCGTTTTCTTCTGGATACTTTCAGAGGGGATGTTACCCTTGCTTTGGCCGCCTATAATGCCGGCCTGGCAAAAGTATCGAAATTCGGGGGGGTTCCACCTTACGAAGAAACCCGCACATATGTGGCCAGGGTGCTCAGTTACCAGAAAACATATCAGAATAATTAAGGCATTGCATGTCGCTCGAACATAAAAGCCCTATCCTCAATCTTCCAAACTTTCTTACGTTTTTCAGAATTGCCATAATTCCTTTATTGGTGGTCCTGTTACTTTCACCTGCGAAAACAGCAAATTTTTTCGCCACATTGCTATTTGCATTAGCTTCAATAACAGACTGGCTGGACGGGTATATTGCCAGACGGATGGGGATCGTCACGCTTTTCGGCAAGTTCCTCGATCCCATAGCAGATAAACTCATTGTGGCTGCGGCTCTCATCATGATAATTCCTTTTGGAAGGGCTCCCGCCTGGATGGTGCTGGTGATTTTGAGCAGGGAGATTATCATAACCGGTTTGCGCGGTATTGCGTCGACGGAGGGAATTGTTATACCGGCCAGTAACCTGGGAAAGTTCAAAACCATTTTTCAGATTGTCGCCATACTTGCTCTGCTGCTTCACTACGACTACCACTGGTTTTTCGGGATGGAATCCCCCTACCTGCTTGTAAATATGCACAATGTGGGTATTTTTTATCTGTGGATAGCAACCATCGTCACAATTTGGTCAGGTGCCGATTATCTGATAAAGTTTGTCAAGGTAATAGCTAAATGATCTTTTTCCGGAAATCATACTTGATGAAGTAATCATACAATAGAATAGCGTTGATCACACACGAAGGGAGAGCAATACATGATGATATTGTTGTCTCCCTTTTTTTCATTCGAAATTTGATGAAGTTCTCTTACCACGGTTTAATTGTTCAAAACACTTGACAGAACAAGTTTAACAGTCCGATAATTTTTCTAACGTCATATCATGGGGGATAAAATGAAGGAGGAGAGTGATTTTCTCGTCATCGGGAGCGGAATTGCCGGGCTTTCTTTTGCCATCCAGGCTGCAAAACATGGCAGGGTTGCCCTTGTCACCAAGCAGGAAATAAAAGAATCCGCAACAAATTATGCGCAAGGGGGGATTGCTTCGGTCTTTTCTGAAGATGATACTTTTGATTCGCATATTCAGGATACTCACGTTGCAGGGGCAGGCATCTGCCATGAAGACGTCGTGAAAATGGTTGTTGAAGAAGGCCCTGGTGTCATAAAAAACCTTATTAAATGGGGTGTGGAATTTACGACCAGCGGAGATTCGTATCATCTTACCCGAGAGGGGGGGCACAGCCAGAGACGGATTTTCCATGCAGACGACTTGACGGGTCGTGCCATAGAGAGGGCGCTGGTTACGGCGGCAAAAGAGAATCCTAATATCAGGATTTATGAACACCATGTTGCGGTTGATCTTATAACTGAAGCAAAAGTTGCAAAAAAAGACATCAGTCCGAACCGTTGCCTCGGTGCCCACGTTCTTGACAAGCAGAGCGGCAGGGTCAGAACATTTATTGCGAAAATAACTTTTATGGCAACAGGCGGGGCCGGTAAAGTGTACCTCTATACTTCCAACCCTGACGTAGCCTCCGGTGACGGGGTTGCGATGGCGTACCGGGCGGGGGCCTCCATTGCAAATATGGAATTCATGCAGTTTCACCCCACCACCCTTTACCATCCACAGGCCAAATCGTTTCTCATATCAGAGGCAGTCAGAGGTGAGGGAGCAATATTGCGACGCCGTGACGGAACGGCTTTCATGGAAAAATACCACATGCTCAAGGATCTCGCTCCCCGCGATATCGTAGCCCGAGCCATTGACAACGAAATGAAAACACACGGTGATGACTGTGTCTATCTTGACATTACCCATAAGGACCCTGATTTTATAAAGGGCCGTTTTCCGAATATTTATGAGACTTGCCTGAAGTTCAACCTCGACATGACGAAGGAGCCGCTGCCCGTTGTCCCGGCAGCTCACTATCTTTGCGGTGGCGTGGTTTCGGATATGAACGGGGAAACCGACATCAAATACCTGTATGCAGTGGGAGAAGTTGCATTCACCGGTCTCCATGGAGCCAACAGGCTTGCAAGCAACTCCCTGCTTGAAGCGGCCGTCTTTGCCGGAAGAGCGTACCGCAATGCCGTTGAACAATTGAAAAACGACAAATTCGAATTTCCGGCGATTCCGGAGTGGGATTCCGGTACGGCAACAAACAGTGACGAAATGGTCGTTGTGTCGCAAAACTGGGATGAAATAAGACGGTTCATGTGGAATTATGTGGGTATCGTCCGGTCGAATAAACGGCTTGCAAGGGCGATGAGCCGGGTGAAGTTGATACAGGAAGAAATTATCCAATATTATTGGGATTTTATCATTACGTCGGATCTTATAGAGCTTCGCAATATTGCCACTGTTGCAGAGCTGATAATTTTGTGTGCGCAGGAACGGCATGAATCCCGTGGACTCCACTACAATATGGATTATCCGGAAAGAAATGATGTCAACTGGAAAAAAGATACGATCATAAAAAAGCAGTTTTGAGGAATATATGGATATTAATGAAATCAGGAATGAAATTGACCGGCTTGATGACGAGTTGCTGAGAATTTTTAATGAGCGAGCAATCCTGGCGCTGAAAATCGGCGAAATAAAGAAGCAGTCGGGATTGCCTGTCTATGACCCGGAAAGAGAAAAGAAGATTTTTCAGCGCATGAAAAACGGCAATCCGGGCCCTCTGGATGACCAGGCTATCGTGAGACTTTTTGAGCGTGTAATAGATGAATCGAGAAGACTTGAAAGATTAATGACGAGCAAAATGGCATTTTCGGTATCGGAGGTATAGTCTGTGCTGATAATAATGAAAAAAAACACGAATGAGGAAGCCCTTGACTACGTCAAGGAATATCTGATAAACAAAAATTTCGACATTCATCAGTCAACCGGTGTAAATCGTATCATCATCGGGGTGATAGGCGAGACGGAAACTCTCGACACGGATGAACTGCAATCAATGCGGGGTGTATTGCAAGTGGTAAGAATCGAAAAAGAGATGTGAATTTCAGGATACTGTTATCGCGGCATACGCGACTACCTGCCTGTTATCCCCGGTTATGTCTCCGCTGGTGGCGTATTTCACGATACGGGCACGGGAGGCGCCCAGTTCCAGTGCCGCGACAAGCATTATTGTCGCCGGAACAACACCGCACATGGAAATGGTTTCCATTCTGCAAACTTCCAACAGACCTTCCGGGTTTAATGCGAGAACTTCACGCAATGCGAGATCGTCCTTTTCCTTTGCGGCGGATGCCGTTTCGTAATGGGTCATGTCCGAACTGGCAACTATCAGAACCTTTTCCCCGAATTCCTTAATGGCTTTCGCAATGCCGATTCCCAATTCCCTACACGCTGCGTAATCGCTGTACCCGATGCAGACTGCAACTATTGTCACATCAGGGTTAATGAACTGGAGGAAAGGCAGCTGTACCTCGAGAGAATGTTCATAGTGGTGGGCGGAGCTATCCTCCTCGACTATATTCGAATTTTCTTTGATCAACCGGGCCAGTCTGTCATTGATTTTTGTAAATCCCAACGGCGTAACCCATTTGCCATGAGGGAAAAGAGCTGCCTTCGAGCCGAAACCATGGTGGTTTGGACCGAGAATCAGCACAGTGTCGGGGATTTCAATCGCGCCGTAGACGGATCCCGCAATTGCACCCGAATACATGTAACCGGCATGCGGAGCGATAATTCCAATGGCTTTTTGACGGGTTTCATCCGCTTTAATGAATCCCTGGAGTTCATTTCTGAGCTTTGCGGGGTTACTGCTGTAAAATTGGCCTGCAACAGCCGGTTGTCGAATCATGATAACCTGCCTTGACAGATTCACTCTGTCAAATTCGCCGGAATGACCTCAAGTGGCAATTCTGTCTGTTTATCAAATACTGCCGTTTCATCCAGGTCATGTATCTCTTTCAATGACGGCAGACTCTTTAAGTCTCTCAAATTGAATATTTCCAGGAATTTCCTTGAAGTTCCATAGATCAGCGGCTTACCCGGAACATCCTTTTTGCCGAGAATTCTCACCAGATTCTTTTCAAGCAGCGTCCTGATTACACCTCCGGATTCGACACCCCGCAGATATTCTATTTCCGACCGTGTTATCGGCTGTCTGTAAGCAATGATAGCCAATGTCTCCAGTGCAGGTTTGCTGAACCTCGAGATGCTGCTTTTTGCCAGCCTTCTGATGATTTGCGCACATTCCTTCCTGGTCCTGAATTGAAATGCCCCTCCTGCTTCCGCAAGGAAAATGCCGTGTTGTCCTTCATTGTAAACCTTTTGCAGCGATAGAACAGCCGAGCGAATATCTTCTCTTGTATACTCTGGTAGTATATCGCAAAGTCTGTCAATTGTTAAGGGGACTTCAGAAACGAAAATCAGTGCTTCGATAAACGATTTGATATCAGGCATACGTGACACCTGCCCCCTGCAAGTCATCCTTGTCTTCTTCAAGAACCGCAGGTGTGATCAGGATTTCTCCGAATAAACCCGCCTGAATGGTTTTTACCATTTTTCTCTTGCACAGTTCGAGAATAGCAAGAAAGGTGGCGATTACATCTTCTCGCGTTCCCTTTTCACTAAAGAACTCGCTAAACCTGATACTCTCCTTTTCCTGCAACACTGACAGCAGTTCATTGATACGGTCAGAAATGCTTATTGGCTCTGCAGTTACCTCATGAAATTTTTCAACGGGCATTCTCGACAGGACGTTACGGAAGGCTTCAATGAGCTCAAAAAGCTCAACCTCGAGGATTTCCTCCTTCATAACGGATTGATCATGCTCCGGTTCCTCCAATCTGCAAACGAAAATGTCTCTTCCGCTCTGATCCATTGTATCGAGCAATTCGGCCGCATCCTTGTATTTCTGATATTCCAGCAGTCTTCGAATCAATTCCGCACGCGGGTCTTCCTCCTCGACCGACGGATCATCCAGTGCCGGAGACGGCAGAAGCAGTTGCGACTTTATTTGCAGCAGAGTGGATGCCATTACCAGGAACTCACCGGCGATTTCAAGGTTTAGCTCCTTCAACAGCTTTATGTACTCAAGGTATTGATTTGTTATTATCGAGACGGGAATATCATAGATATCGACTTCATTTTTCTTGATGAGATGTAAAAGAAGTTCGAGGGGGCCCTCAAATTTTTCGAGTTTTATCTGGTAT
>JAGFXO010000205.1 GCA_017861285.1 Geobacteraceae bacterium
CTTATGGCGGTCGAAATGGGCAAACCGGTCTGCGGAGGAAGGGCTGAAATCGAAAAATGCGCCTGGGTATGCGATTTTTACGCGGAAAGGGCTGAAAGGATGCTTTCCGACGAACCCGCTGAAAGTGACGGTTCAAGGGCGTATGTAGCCTTTCGCCCTCTCGGCGTCATCCTGGCGGTAATGCCGTGGAATTTCCCTTTCTGGCAGGTATTCAGGTTCGCATCACCGTCGCTGATGGCGGGCAACACCGCAGTTTTGAAACATTCCTCGAATGTCCCCCGGTGCGCTCTTACCGTAGAGGATGTGTTTCGCAAGGCAGGTTTCCCCACGGATGTTTTCCGCACCCTCATGATTTCGTCCAGGCAGGTAACCTCCGTCATTGAAAATGAAAAGATACGGGGAGTAACTCTCACCGGTAGTGACCATGCCGGCCGACAGGTTGCGGCGACATCGGGGAGACTTCTGAAAAAGACCGTCATCGAACTTGGGGGAAGCGACCCGTTCATCGTTCTTGCGGATGCAGACCTTGACGAGGCAGCCCATGCCGGTGCCAGGGCACGATGCTATAACTCCGGCCAGAGTTGTGTCGCCGCAAAGCGCTTCATCGTCCAGGACTCCATCCATGACGCATTCATGGCACGCTTCAAGAAGTCCATGGCAGGCCTGGTGGTGGGAGACCCGCTTCTCGAGGAAACCCAGGTTGGCCCCCAGGCAAGGGAAGATCTGATCAGGGAGTTGCAGGAACAGGTGGAAAGTTCTGTGGCAAAAGGGGCAAAAATCGTGCTGGGCGGCACACCCCTGCACGGAAAAGGATATTTCTACCCCCCGACGATCCTGAGTGACGTGAAACCGGGAATGCCGGCCTACCATGAGGAACTCTTCGGTCCAGTGGCGGCGATCATCAGGGTAAAGGACGAAGAAGAAGCGATAGCGGTCGGCAACGATTCACCTTTCGGGCTGGGAGGCTCGGTATGGACCGCGGATACGAAAAAAGGCGAGCGACTCGCCGCCCGCATCGAGGCAGGTTCCGTCTCCGTCAATGGTCGTGTGAAAAGTGATCCGCGCCTGCCGTTCGGCGGAATCAAGAACTCCGGCTATGGCAGGGAACTCTCCCATTACGGAATCAGGGAATTCGTTAACATCCAGACCGTCTGGATCAAATAGCAGGCAGAGTCACCTGGGCGAAATGCCTTTTATATAACCGTTCGGATACTGCCTCCTGGCAGATTCGTATATTTCCCGCACCCGGTCCGCTTCAAGCATGATTTCCTGTTTGCAGACGGGACAGGGAAACTTGCCGATCGTTCTGATCCTGCCGATACTTTCACTGATCTGGTGGCCGCAGCGGCATGTAACGGGAACGACAACGGGATCGTGGGTCGGCTTGATGTGATCGGCAGTCTGGAAATCTTCCGGAGACTGCCAGTTGCTGATGTCTTCCGGCAGATCCACTGTTCCCAGGCTGTCCCATGGCAGATAGCCGGTCCGCTGATCACGGACCTGCTTTGCAGCACTTTCGGCATCTTTGTGCCAGCTGAGATATTCCTGGCCGATGAAGAGTCCGTATCCTTCGCGAAGATAGCGAATGCAGAACGTGCCGTTTTCAGTCTTGAAAAACCACATGGATGAAACCTCCGAATGAATTTAATTATGTAAGGAGCATATTATGACATTGTACTATGAGGAATGGAAAGAAAAACAGTATGCCTGTGAGGAATGTGACTGGAAGGGTACCGGAGCCGACTGCAAGTACGGCCTTTTCCATCGCAAGACTTTTCTCGAAGTCTATTGCCCCTCCTGCCAGGGATTCCTCGACCTGATCGTTTTCCCCTATAAGGAAAGCTGCCATAAGGACCTCGAAAAACTTACCGAAGAACAGAGAAGGGTGCTGCTGGAGCAGGAGGAGCAGATGAAGCTGTATCTGGGAAAATGTCTGCAGTCCGCCGATCAGCTTCCCGACCTGAAGGATGATGATTTCATCCTTGTTTGGGACCAGGTTGAAGGGGAGACCCGGATCACTAAAGGCGACATGGTCATCTGGAGCGAACCGCTGGCCTACGAAGGTTTCGACAGGTATGAAAAAATCGCGCTTCTTCTGAAAGAAAAATATGGCACGCGGGTCAAGGATCTTGCCCCTGCCGACAGCAGCCTGCTGTTCCTCTATGGAGATTTTGCATCTTCCATCGACTACGTGAAAAAAGTGCGCAAAGAGCTCTTCGGGGTTATGTGAAACACGCGACCTGACAATGAGGGGGCGCACCGCAAAGGCGTCCCCGCTTTCCCTGTTTTTCCTCAGCCCCATGTTTCCCGGCGTCAGCAGATTCCATCCCAGTAGGCATCGACCGCTTCCCGTATCTCTTTCAGCACCACTTCGTTTCTCTTCGGAAAGAAAAGATGGGAGAAGCGCCCCTGGCGTTTCAGGTACTCATCAACATGCAGCCGGGGTCGGGGAACCACCGTATGTACGGTCTTTCCGTCCTGGTATTCCTTCAGCGGCCAGATCCCCGTTTTCACAGCCAACTTGCCGATCTCCACTGATTCACTGGGATCGAAATCCCAGCCGGTGGGACACGGGGCAAGGGCGATAATCAACCGCGGCCCGGCAAGGCCCCGGGCCTTTTTTATCTTGCGGGCAAGGTCAAGCGGTTCGGCGCCAGCCACCGTTGCGACATATGCGGGTTTGTGAGCCGCCCAGACAGCATAGAGATCCTTCTTGTGCCCGCAGTACCCGTTCGGTCCTTTGCTGGTCGCGGTCCTGGCACCGTGGGGGGTTGCGGCAGATGTCTGCTGACCCGTATTACCATACCCTTCGTTGTCATAGCAGATGTACATGAAATTGAGTCCCCTGTCGATGGCGGCCGACGTTGAGGAGAGCCCTATGCCATAGGCAGCCCCGTCCCCGGTAAGCGCGACCGTTTCCAGGTCCTCGTCCGGACCGATAAGCCCCTTCTTGAGGAGAATATCCAAAGCGTCCCGGACCCCCTGTACCCCCGCGGGGGCTGAGGCCATGGCGGTATAGAGCCATGAACCGCGAAACGGGGTGAACGGATAAACGGCAAGCAATGTCATGCACCCCGCCGCATTTACAAAGACGGTCTTCTCACCGATGAGGTCGTATATCTCCCTTATCGCTTCGAGCCCGCCACACCCCGCGCACATGGGAGTGCCCGCCTCGAGAAGATGCCTTGCGGGAAGGTCCTGA
>JAGFXO010000083.1 GCA_017861285.1 Geobacteraceae bacterium
GACTCAAAATCCAGCGGGAGCGATCCCATGTCGGTTCGATTCCGACCTCCGGCACCAGTTGCGGTCAAAGGGTTCAGCTTGCGAAGGCTGGGCCCTTTTTTTGTCTCCCCGGGGGCTTGCCCTTCAAAATGCCTGCTTTGCGGCTACTCAGGGAAAGGTCTCGTCCAGAAGACGGTTCAGATCGATTATTTCACCATGGACCGCGCCGGCTTCAATGGTGATAATACCCATGGTCGGATTTCTTGCGGCTTTCGTCACGGCGCCGGGGTTCATGAGAGTCAATTCGTCTCTTTGCTCGATGGAGGGCATATGGGTGTGACCGTACAGGACAATATCCGCTCCCTCATCGAGGGCTCCCTGATATATTTTCGCAAGGCCCGACTTTACCTGGAAGCGGTCACCATGGGTGATCAGGAATTTCTTTCCGCAGAGGTCCATGACCAGGCAATGGGGATATTCCCTATTCATATCGCAGTTGCCGGAAGTGATGATCATTTCGCGCCCGAGGGACAATTCCATGATCTCCGCATCCGCGGTTGTGTCGCCCAGGTGGATGATGTGGTCAAAATGGCCGAGGACGTCGAGGGCTCTGACTGCCAGGGCGAAATTTCCGTGAGTATCCGATACAATTGCAATTCTCATAATGGTTTCGAATCGGGGGCATCTTTCATTATTTATTGATTGACGGAACATGATTTGTCGGTAAAAATTTTCTGTACCAGGATAATTCTACATCAAATACAGGCAAAACGGCCTGAAAATTTACACGTGCACGGGTGAGGAGCCACTATGAGAAAAAGACCTGTTCTGCTGGGAGTAGGGATTTCTGCTGCCCTGATTATTCTGTTTCTGTTTTCCATGATCCTTGCGGGTAAACTCCTGGGAAGCAAGAAGAGCATTATTAGCGGAGAGGGTGTCGGCATTGTCGAAGTCAAGGGTCTTATCGTCGACTCCAGGGAAATAATCGAGCAGTTGCATGATTTCAGGGATAACCAGAAGGTCAAGGCCATCGTTCTGCGGATAGATTCCCCCGGCGGGGTGGTCGGGCCGACCCAGGAGATCTATGAGGAAGTCAGGAAAATTGCTGCCGGGAAGAAGGTCGTTGCTTCCATGGGCAGCGTCGCCGCTTCGGGCGGATATTACATCGCCGCTCCCGCTTCCATGATCTTTGCCAACCCGGGGACAGTCACGGGAAGCATCGGGGTCCTGATGAAAGTATCCAATATCGAAGGCCTTCTCGGCAAGATAGGGTTGAAGTCGTATGTGCTGAAAAGCGGTAGATTCAAGGACAGCGGTTCACCGGTCCGTACCATGACCAGTGAAGACAGGGATGTGCTGCAGGGCGTTATTGAAAGTATGCACCGGCAATTCGTGAAGGCTGTTGCCGAAGGGAGAAAGATGCAGGTGTCCGAAGTTGCCGGTATCGCCGACGGGCGGATTTTCTCCGGGGAGCAGGCAATGGGTGCGAAGCTGGTGGACAGGCTGGGGAATCTGCAGGCTGCAATTGCTGAAGCGGGGAAAATGGCCGGAATCAAAGGCGAACCGGAAGTTATCTATCCGCCTGAAAAGAGGAAGCTCTGGCTTGATCTGCTGATGGAGGAGACTGTCGAGAGGGTTGCGGGCCAGGCGAAAGGGGAGAGCGGCTTGAAAATAAACTACGAAATGGAAGGGTTTTGAACCCCGGGGAGGGTTTCTGGTCAGTTCTCCCGGCGCTTCCTGAATTTTCTGTATGCAACCGGCACGAGGGCGAGCAGCCCCAAAAGAGCCAGTGACGCGAGTGTCCCGGGAGAGGCGATGTCCGACGCCGTTTCGATGGAGGCGAGGCTTGCACCTGCATTGCAGTAAATGAACCCGCCGGGGATGATGCCGATCATGGTGCCGAAAAAGAAGGTGCGGAGACTCATGTTTGTCAATCCGGCGCCGAGATTGATCAGAAAAAAGGGAAACACCGGCACTAGCCGCAGGAAAAGGAGATAATGCAGGCCTTCCCTGCCCAGTTCACGGTTGATCTTTTCCAGGCGCTGGCCGAACCTGGCCCGCACAGCGTCCTTGAATACGTACCTGGTTACGAGAAATGCGAGGGACGCGCCGATAGTTGCCGCCGTTACCGCGTACACGGTTCCCGTTAACGCCCCGAATATTGCCCCCGCGGCCAGCGAGAGAATGGTCGCCCCGGGCAGGGACAGGGCCGTCTGCAGGATATACAGCGCCATGAAGACCGACACCATGGCGACCCGGTGCTCCCCGTAGAATTCCTCAAGTCTTGCCCTGTTGGATTTCAATGAATCGAGGGTCAGGTGGTCCGCAAGGCCGAAATAGAAGAATAGGGCGATGAGGATACCGATCGTGATAAGGACTATCAGCCTGCTCCTGTTCATGTGGGGGGACCCTCCGGTGAATCATTAAATTTTTTCTTTAATTTGTCGATGAGAACCAAACCCCATCCCCACCCTGACCCTCCCCTTGAAAGGGAGGGAATTAATCAGGATCTTCCCCTGAAAAGACCGGACTAGCTAACCGCTGGCACAGTCAGGGTATCCAGTTTGACCACAATCCGCTGAAATTACTGGGTTCCCGTTTGCACGGGAATGACGTAAAAGTGCTCCTCCTCTTTCAAGGGGGAGGTCGGGAGGGGGATGGGGTCAAGATGATGCATAAATTGACCTGAATCAAGTGCATCCGTCCCCTCTTAGAGTAGAGTATTATCCAGCAGGAGGCAATACCTTCAAGCCTCCCGTGCGTAAGAAAAATACCGGCGGACTCAATCTCAAGGAGGAAACCATGACCGAACAAAAGAACCTTATGGGCATAGCACTCGATATGCAGGATATCATTCACTACCAGGAAGGCTCCGTGGTGAGCAAGACCCTGCTCGATAAAGGCATCGGGACCATTACCCTGTTTGCCTTCGATGAAGGGCAGGGGCTGAGCGAACATACCGCGCCGTTCGATGCCTTTGTCCAGATCGTGGACGGAGAATCCGAGATTACTATTGCGGGGGTCAAGCATACAGTCGGGAAGGGACAATTGATCATCATGCCGGCAAATCAGCCGCACTCCCTGAAGGCGGTCAGGAAGTTCAAAATGCTCCTGGTGATGATCCGGGCGTAAGCTGCTCCACTCTCCGTTTCCGGCCGGCAGGGAAACCCTGCCAATTCCTTGACACCCTTTCAGGATTCGTGTCATAATCAAACCCAATTTCAAACAAAAACGAAGGGAGCCGTTGACGTGCGCGGCTCCTTCATTATTTATGCGGGTACCATGAACCAGGCGAATTTTGCACATCTCCATGTCCACAGCCAGTATTCTCTTCTCGACGGTGCCATCAGGATCCGTGACCTGGTAAAAACCGCCAAAGAATACAACATGCCGGCGGTCGCCATCACCGATCACGGCAACATGTTCGGGGCGATAGAGTTTTATCTCGCATGCAATAGTGCGGGGATCAAGCCGATAATCGGCTGCGAAGTGTACGTGGCGCCCGAATCCCGTCTTGCCAGGGAAGCCAGGGGGATCAGCGATGCGTCTTTCCACCTGGTGCTCCTCTGTGAAAACATGACGGGGTACAGGAACCTCTGCAAGCTGGTTTCCGTCGGCTACAAAGAGGGTTTCTACTACCGTCCCCGCGTTGACAAGGAAGTTTTGCGGGAGTATTCGGAAGGCCTGATCGCGCTTTCCGCCTGTCTGAAAGGTGAGGTGGCGTGGCTCTGTGAAAAGGGCAGGGTCCCCGATGCCGTTGATGCGGCCAGGGAATTTTCCCGGATGTTTCCGGAGCGCTATTACATAGAACTGCAGGAAAACACGCTCCAGGAGCAGGCCGCGGCCAACAGTGGGCTTTTGCACGTTGCTTCGGAACTGCAGCTGCCCATGGTGGCCACCAACGACTGCCATTACCTGAACCGTGAAGATGCCCGCGCGCACGAGATCCTGCTCTGCATCCAGACGGGCAAAACCATGGGCGACCCCACGCACATGCGCTTTTCGGCGGAAGAGTTTTACGTGAAGTCTCCCGACGAGATGGCCCGGGCATTCCAGTATGCACCCGAGGCCGTCACCAACACCCTGCAGGTTGCCGACAGGTGCGATCTGACCTTCGATTTCAAAACATACCATTTCCCGAGGTATACCCCTCCGAATGAGAGATCCCTTGAAGATGAACTGATTGGCCAGGCTCGCGAAGGTCTCACATCGCGCCTTGCGGCACTACGGGAAAAGAGGCCCGACTTTACCGATGCCGATGAAAAGTCGTATTTCGACCGTCTTGATATCGAGCTCGATTGCATCATCAAGATGGGTTTTCCCGGCTATTTTCTCATTGTTGCCGACTTCATCAACTGGGCGAAGGATCAATCCATACCGGTCGGTCCGGGCAGGGGTTCCGCAGCAGGGTCACTGGTTGCCTATGCCCTCCGGATTACCGACCTGGACCCCATACCGTACAATCTGCTCTTCGAGCGTTTTCTCAATCCCGAGCGTATCTCCATGCCCGATATCGACGTCGACTTCTGCCAGGACCGTCGCGAGGAAGTGATTCAGTATGTCACGGAAAAATACGGCAGGGACAAGGTATGCCAGATCATCACGTTCGGTACCATGATGGCGAAAGGCGTCATCAGGGATGTCGGCCGCGCTCTCGATTTTCCGTACAGTGAAGTTGACAGGATCGCCAAGCTGGTGCCGAATGTCCTGAATATCCAGCTTGCCGAGGCGATGAAGCAGGAGCCGAAACTCAACGAGCTTGCCGGAGCCGACCCTCGCATACGGGAGCTGCTCGATACCGCCCTGAAGCTGGAGGGATTGACCCGGCATGCGTCGACCCATGCTGCCGGAGTCGTGGTTGCCCCCGAGGCACTGGAAGAGTTCTGCCCTGTTTACAAGGACCAGAAAAGCAACTCGATCACCACCCAGTTCGCCATGAAATTCGTGGAGAAGATCGGGCTGGTGAAGTTCGATTTTCTCGGGCTGAAGAACCTGACCGTCATCGATAACGCAGTCAAAATTATCCGTGCGGGCAAAAACTCCGATTTCGACATAACGAAACTGGGGGATGACGATGAGGCCACCTACCAGCTGCTCCAGTCGGGCAACACAACCGGGGTTTTCCAGCTTGAATCAAGCGGCATGAAGGACCTGCTTCACAAGCTGAAACCTTCCTGCTTCGAGGATATCATCGCCGTGTGCGCCCTGTATCGCCCCGGACCTTTGGGTTCAGGGATGGTGGATGATTTCATCGACCGGAAACACGGCAGAAAGCCGGTTACCTACGAACTTGAGGAATTGCGGCCCATCCTGAAGGACACCTACGGGGTCATTGTCTATCAGGAGCAGGTCATGCAGATTGCCCGGACGCTGGGCGGGTATTCCCTGGGGGGCGCCGACCTCCTGCGCAGGGCCATGGGGAAGAAGGATGCCGTCGAGATGGCCAGGCAAAAGGAGCATTTTCTTGCCGGGGCTAAGGAAAAGGGGATCGACCTGAAAAAGGCCGAAGCTATTTTCGACCTCATGGCAAAGTTTGCCGAATACGGGTTCAATAAGTCCCATTCCGCGGCTTATGCCCTGCTTGCGTACCAGACGGCGTACCTGAAAACCCATTACCCGGTGGAATTCATGGCGGCTCTCCTGACCGAGGACATGGAGAATACCGACAAGGTAATCAAAAACATCACCGATTGCCGGGACATGGGCATCGAGGTCCTGCCGCCGGATATCAATGTGTCGGACCGGTCATTCAAAGTCATGGAAAATTCCATACGGTTCGGCCTGGGTGCGGTCAAGAATGTTGGGTCTTCCGCAGTGGAGGCAATCCTGGAGGCCCGGGCAGCGGCTCCTTTCAAGGATGTTTTCGATTTCTGCGAACGGGTTGACCTCCGCCGGGTAAACAAGAGGGTGGTGGAATCTCTCTTCAAGTGCGGTGCCTTCGATTCTACAGGCGCCAAAAGGGCCGCCATGGTCGCCGTACTGGAGTCCGCCATGGAGCTGGGGCAGAAGATGCAGAAGGAAAAGGACAGCGCCCAGGTATCGCTGTTCGGCACCGACGAGATCATCATGGCAAACGGGAACGGGTTTCATACTCTCCCCGACATCCCGGAATGGGCGGAAAAGGAGCTGCTTGCCTTTGAAAAGGAGGCATTGGGTTTCTATATTACCGGGCACCCGCTTGCGCGCCACGAAGCGGACCTGAAGCGGCTCGTTACCGATAACACCTCGACATTGGCGGACAAGCCGGACAAGAGCGAGGTGCGGATATGCGGAATCGTTGCCTCCCTTTCCGAAAAGATTACCAAGAAAGGTGACAGGATGGCCTTTGCCGTCCTTGAGGACCGGTCCGGTTCGGTCGAAATAATGGTTTTCCCCGATGTTTTCGCCAGGGTTTCGGAATTCCTCAAGAGTGATGAACCGCTGCTGGTGACCGGCATTGTCGATGCCGCCGAGGAAAGCTGCAAGATCAGGACTACGGATATCATCCCCCTTCGCACGGCCAAGGAACAGAACACCCGGCGGGTCTGTTTTACCCTCCATGCCGATAGTCTCCGCAGGGAGCTGATTGAGTCTCTCAAGGATATCCTGTGCAGGTATCGGGGCAGTTGCGGCACCTTTCTGCATATCATCATCCCTGACAAGGTCAGGACCACCATCAAGCTGCCGGATTCCTTTTCGGTGCAGGCAAGCGAGGAATTAACGCTGGAGGTGGAAAGCCTCTTCGGGTATAATGCGACAACCTTTGAATAGCCGTTCCGTCTAACGGAGCCAATTTCACACGCATGCCGGAGGAGATACATACCATGTCGACGCAGAACATTCTGGATTTTGAAAAACCCGTCGTGGAACTTGAGCGCAAGGTCCAGGAACTCCTGGCGTTCTCCTCGGGCAATACCGATCTGCAGTCCGAGGTTGCCATACTGCAGAGAAAGGTCCAAAAGATGAGAGAAGATATTTTTTCCAATCTGAGCAATTGGCAGATAACCCAGATTGCCAGGCACATAAACCGTCCTTTTACCACGGACTATGTAAAGCTTATCTTTACCGACTTTGTGGAACTGCACGGCGACAGGAACTATGCCGATGACCACGCCATTGTCGGCGGACCGGCCAGGCTGGCGGGGGAACCGGTGATGGTTATCGGGCACCAGAAGGGCAGGGATACCAAGGAAAAGGTATACCGCAATTTCGGCATGCCCAATCCGGAAGGGTACCGGAAGGCCCTCAGGCTCATGGAGATGGCCGAACGGTTCAACCTACCGGTGTTCACTTTCGTTGACACCCCGGGAGCTTTCCCCGGAGTGGGCGCGGAAGAAAGGGGGCAGGCGGAAGCCGTTGCCCGCAATCTCCGTGAAATGTCCCGTCTGAAGGTGCCCGTCATCGTAACGATTACCGGCGAGGGCGGTTCCGGGGGTGCCCTGGCCATTGCCGTCGGTGACCGGATACTGATGCTGGAATATTCGATTTATTCGGTCATTTCCCCGGAAGGATGCGCGGCGATCTTGTGGTCTGACGGGACAAAAGGTGAAATAGCGGCCGACGCCCTCAAACTCACTGCCGGCAGTCTCAAGGAGCTTGGAGTCATCGATGAAATAATCAAGGAGCCTCCCGGGGGTGCGCATTGCGATCATGGGGCCATGGCGGAGACGCTTCAGGAAGTGCTTGTCAGGAACCTGAACGAACTGAAAGCACTACCGGTTGAAAGGCTTGTCGAGGAGCGGTACCAGAAATTCAGGAGCATGTCGCGGTTTGTGGAATAGGGCGGGAGATTGAATGCAGGAGAGATTGCAGAAAATACTGTCTGCCGCCGGGGTTGCCTCGCGACGGGAAGCGGAAAAGATAATTGCCTCAGGAAGGGTGTGCGTTAATGGTGTTTCCGTGTCCGAAATGGGGTTCAGGGCCGATCCGGACAAGGACACGATAACCCTCGACGGAAAGCCGGTTCGGCCGGAGAGGGACAAAATCTACATCATGCTCAACAAACCCGCGGGGTATGTCACCACCATGAAGGATCCCCAGGGGCGGCTGATTGTCAGGGATTTGCTCAAAGATGTGCAGGAACGGGTATATCCCGTCGGGCGTCTTGATTACAATACTGAGGGGTTGCTGCTCCTCACCAATGACGGAGAATGGGCAAACACCCTTGCGCATCCCCGCCACGAAGTGGACAAGGAATACCTGGTCAGGTTACGCGGAAGAATTTCGCGGGAACAGATCGCTTCCCTGTCCGAAGGCGTAGACCTGGAGGACGGCAGGACATCGCCCGCGGTGGTAAAGGTTGTCCGGGAAAGCGAAAACAACACGTGGATTTCAGTAACCATACACGAGGGGCGATACCGGCAGGTGCGCCGCATGTGCGAGGCGGTGAACATCCAGGTTGTCCGGCTGAAAAGGTCACGGTATGCGTTTCTCGATCTCGGCAATCTCAAGCCGGGTCAATACCGGAGGCTTACCGGGGACGAAATTTCAGGGCTCATGAAAATAGGCAGGCCCCGGAAGAAGTGAGAAGTGAGAAGTGAGAAGTGAGAAGTGAGAAGTGAGAAGTGAGAAGTGAGAAGTGAGAAGTGAGAAGTGAGAAGTGAGAAGTGAGA
>JAGFXO010000206.1 GCA_017861285.1 Geobacteraceae bacterium
AAGACCCACTATCAGGAGCTACATCCCGCCTCTTAAGCCTGTTTCGAATCCCGAATTGATGGAGCCGAAGGTTCGCAACCATCCAAGGCCGACGGGGTCGCGGGAGTCTGTCTAGCGCATCGACTTGCGCTCACTTTCTTAATATCGGCAGGATTATCTGACCTTGAATCTCTCGAGAATACGTTCAGCTAGCCAGCACGTGGTTGAATCTTGAGGTTTTAAAACGAATAGCCAAACTCTACCCCCTCGAAATGACAACCCAAAATTGACCACCTTTGATAACCGAATTTTGACCACCCCTGAGCTGTGGATATCCGGGGATGTTGGGGCAAGTCATCCCACCCTGGGTTCTTCGAGGGCGTAGGTGAAACGGAGGGAGCCCGTAGGGCGACCGGAGTTTCACCTACGCCTCGAGCGGCGCGCGCGATTACTCTTATAGGCGTAGCAGCCGTCTGGCTTTCCTCCGATTGTAACCAACATCCGCCCTGGACTTTCCATGAATCCTGATCGGATACGTGTAGTCGAACTGGCGGATCAGAATATCACCGTTAAAATCCGTTATCATGGAAATCGCCTTAGGATCATTACCCGGAGAAAACCATGTCGTGTTGCTTTCAGTAAACTCAAACTCGATCGTTTCCAGTCTTCCTTTTTGCAGATTATAAACGGTAATGTCCATGGCGGTTATGCCTCCTTTCCTGCACGCTTGCCCTTTTCCTGAAGGCTTTGTTTTAGCCGGTAGCTCTCCCACGTGCAGTTCACGATATGGGCTTTATGGGTCAGCCGATCGAGTAAAGCGGCGGTCATCACTGCATCCCCAAACACCTGGGTCCAGTCGGCAAAACCCAAATTGGTCGTAATCATCACGGATCCCTTTTCATGCCTTTCCGCCAGCACCTGAAAAAGAAGTTCCGCTCCTTCCTTGCAAAAAGGGATATACCCCAGCTCGTCCAAGACGAGCAGATCGTAGCGGGAGTATTTCTGAAGGAGGCGCTGCAAAGCCCTTTCTTGCCTGGCCTCGATCAGTTCGTTCACTAAGCCGTAACAGGTCATAAACCGGGTGCGGAAATTGTTTTTACAGGCTTCGATGCCCAGCGCGGTAGCCATGTGGGTTTTGCCCGTGCCGCTTCTCCCCAGAAAAATGACGTTCCGGTGCTCCGGGATAAAGCCGCTCCCGGCGAGCTCTCGCAAAAGCCGAATGTCCAGCTCCGGAACCGCGGACACATCGAAAGTCTCCAAAGGCTTGAGTAGGGGAAATTTGCATTCTCGGATCCGCCGGTTCAACCGCTTTTCCGCTCTGGCCTGCAGTTCGACCACGGTCAGGTTGAGAAGAAACTCGTCATAACCGACCCCGACTTCCCGCGCCTGCCGGACGGCACCCTCCAGATCTCGTGCCATGCTGGAGAGATTTAGCGCCTTGAGATTGGTTCGTAGCTCGGCCCTGGGCCCAAGGTTCATTGCACACCTCCCAGTTGTCCATAGACCGCTAAATCCGGAGGGGGCAGAGTCGGCCAGGAAGTCAAGGGGACGATGGTCGGGTTCGTGCTGCCGCCGGGATAAGCCAGAAGATGATGTACGCCGTCACTGGTGCTGATATGATTCTCGATCGCAAGATCCACGGCCGCTTCAATCGCGCAGGCCTTGTAATCTCGGTAGAACATGAGAACGCTGATAAAATCCTTGATCCCTTTGGTTTCCCCCTGCGCACGGCAGAAACGTTCCAGCAGCAGATGCAGCGATGACGGCCAGACCTCACGCCACTGCTGGATCGGCCGGGCGCTATGGAAAGCCAAGGGCCGTTCCTGAATCAGCTCGAGGTAATGATCGGGGTTCAGGCTCCATTTGTTATTGCCGTACAAGCGCTCGTGCGTCGTCAGCTTCTTCGTGCCGAAGAAGATCTCCACCTGGTTCGCATAGAGCAGCACCTTCACGGGGAACCCTGCATAACGACTTGGGACGGAATAACGGTTCTTGTCCACGATCACGGTCGCATATTTGTCCGCCCGACCGGTGGAGGGCTGTACGTTGTGGAAGGCCGTTTCTGGAAGCGCCAGAAGATGGGCCTTCTCCTCTTCGTACAGTTCGTTCACATTCCGGTCCCGACCGGCCATTTTGTGATCGCCAGAAGCGAGACATTGCCGAAGAATCTTCTCGTTCAGCTCTTCCAGGCTAACAGCCTCCGGAATCGGGACCATGTAATTGCGCCGGGCAAAACCAACCAACCCCTCCACTCCTCCCTTCTCATGACCGCTATCGGGATTACAGAAACGGGCTTCAAAACTGTAGTAAGCCTTGAATCTGCTAAATCCTTCCTGCTCGACGCGATTCTTGCCGCGCAAGACCCTTTGGACTGCCGTTTTCAAATTGTCATAGATGAGAACAGGGAAAACGCCTGCGAAAAAGGAAAAAGCGTGTATGTGCGCGTCCAGAAATACCTGCTGCCGCTCGCAGGGATAGAAACGTACAAAGTGTTTGCCGGAATATTTGCTGCGCATGCAGAAAAACTTCAACCGCGTCTCTTCCCCGGAAATCACTGCTATGGCCGTTCCCCAATCGGCTTCCGCTTCCTGACCCGCCGCGGGGTTGCAAGGAATAAAAGCATGCGGGGTTTCGATCCCCAACGTCAGCTTGGCCATTCTTACATATCGGCGCACAGTCGACTCACTCCCCTTATAGCCACGTTCATCCACCAGACGATTGTAGATTCGGTGCGCCGTATGCCGCTGCTTCCTCGGCCTTTCCTTGTCGCCCTTGAGGCACGAATCAATAAAGGCCATGTATTCGCCAAGGGCAGGAAAACACTGATGGCTCCGTTCCTTGTAGCCCCAAGGCTCGCCCCGTATGGCTTTCTTGATCGTGTTCCGGGAATGGCCTGTCAATCTTGCTAACTCGCTGATCGATCGCCCGTACACCCGGTTCCCTGTCCGAATTAGTTCATACTGATCCATCTTGAGCACTCCTTTCCCTCCTCAGCTTTAAAATGGGCCTCAGGTTCCGACCCACTCTATCAGAAGGAGGAATGCTCAGGGGGTGGTCAATTTTCGGTTATCGTTGCCCCCTTTTCCTGGTCAATTTTATGTTATCAAAACCAATCTATCGGATAATTCAGGAGATGTACCCGGACATGCCCAGGTTGGATGTCTTCGGGATAGAAACGCGCAATGGATG
>JAGFXO010000084.1 GCA_017861285.1 Geobacteraceae bacterium
GAAATCGATCTGTCGACTCTGGAACCGCTCATTGCCTGTCCCTCATCGCCCGATAACGTCATGCGGGTTAAAGATATCCAGGGAATCCGGGTTGATCAGGTAATCGTCGGCAGCTCCGTAAATTCCTCATTCCGCGACTTGATGACCGTCTGCAGGATCATGGAGGGGAAGAAGGTTGCGGATCACGTCTCCTTCAACATCAATCCGGGAAGCCGACAGGTTCTGGAGAATGTTGCCGTGCAAAACGGCGTCCTTGCATTGCTCATGTCCGGCGCCCAGATACATCAGCCCGGCTGCCTCGGGTGCATCGGCATGGGACAGGCTCCGGGGACAAACCAGGTGAGCCTGCGAACCTTCCCGCGCAATTTTCCCGGTCGCAGCGGAACCAGAGACGACAGGGTGTACCTCTGTTCGCCGGAGACCGCTGCCGCTGCCGCCGTGTATGGCGTGATCACCGATCCACGAAGGCTGGAGGAGTATGGCCGGTATCCGCGGGTCGACAACCCGCAACAGTATGTACTCGACGATTCCGGCATCATTCCCCCCTGTGACGACACGAGCACTGTCGAGATCATAACCGGTCCGAATATCGTCCCGTTTCCGGAATTCGAAGAACTCCCCGGCAGCATGGAGGCCCCGGTAATTTTGAAGGTCGGCGACAATATATCGACCGACACGATTATGCCGGCCGGCAACAAGGTTCTTCCCTACCGGAGCAATATCCCTGCCATCAGCAGGTTCGTGTTCGAGCAGGTCGACCCCGAGTTCCACAACAGGGCACGGGAGAAGGGGAACGGAGTTGTGGTAGCAGGGGAGAACTACGGACAGGGTTCGTCACGGGAACACGCGGCACTGGCTTCGCGCTATCTCGGCATCAGGGCAAAAATTGCGAAGAGTTTCGCCCGCATCCACAAGGCGAACCTGATCAATTTCGGTGTCCTGCCCCTGGTTTTCGCCGATCCTGCCGATTACGAGGCGCTGAACCAGGGTGACACGGTCATGTTCAAGGATATACGGAAACTTGTGGCCTCCGGGGCGAACCGGATCCCGCTGAGGATTAATGGCAGGGAAATTGTTGTCCTGCTTGAGGTGTCGGACAGGGAAAGGATGGAGCTGCTGGCGGGAGGAACGCTGAACTTTGTCAAAAGGGGTGTAAGTCAGTAGGTTGAGAGGTTATGGGAACGCCGTGAATGGGAAATGAATCGATGCGAGGTATTTCATGGAATCCAGACTGAGGGCTGCTTTGCCAGATTACGATCTCATGAAGCTCTATGAGCAAATGGTGCTCTGCCGTGAATTCGAGGAGTCATGCGCCGAACAGTATACCAAGGGGCATATCACCGGATTCCTGCATCTTTACAGCGGCCAGGAAGCGGTTGCCGTGGGAGCTACGGCGGGGCTTCACAAGGATGACTACGTAGTAAGCGCCTATCGCGAGCACCCACAGGCTTTGGTCCGCGGCGCCGATCCGAAGCGGGTCATGGCCGAACTGTTCGGGAAAAGCACCGGGATGTGCAAGGGCAAAGGTGGCTCCATGCATCTCTTCGATCCGGATATTGCCTTCATGGGCGGGTATGCCATTGTTGGCGGCCAGTTCCCCATTGCCGTGGGTCTCGCCTTTGCTTCGAAATACCGTGGCGAAGGGCGCATTGCCGCCTGTTTTTTCGGTGACGGTGCGGTCAACCAGGGGAATTTTCACGAGGGGCTCAACTGGGCGAGACTCTGGGAGCTCCCTGTTCTTTTTCTCTGCGAGAACAATTTTTACGGGATAGGGACGGGAGTGCACCGGGCATCGGCCCTGCCCGATATCCACCGCAGGACCTGCGGCTATGACGTCCCTTCGGAAAAGGTGGACGGCATGGACGTAATGGCTGTGTACCTGGCGGTAAAAAGAGCAGCGGAGTGGGTGCGCGAACATTCCCGCCCCTACCTGATCGAGGTCATCACCTATCGCTTCAGAGGGCACTCCATGGCCGATCCGGGCAAATACCGGAGTGCTGCGGAAGTGGAGCTGTGGAAGGCAAGGGACCCCATTCCCGCCTTTGGCAAACGCCTTGTGGAAGAGGGCGTCGTGTCCCGCGACGATCTGGACTGCCTCCAGGCCAAGGCCCGGACAGTCGTTAAGGAAGCGGTGATCTTTGCCGAAGAATCTCCCTGGCCGGACGACGGAGAGGTCTGGAAGGATATCTATGCAGGGGGGGAGGAGGTGTGCCCATGGCAGAAATGACATATCGCGATGCATTGAATATGGCTCTCAAGGAAGAGATGCGCCGCGACCCTTCTGTTGTTGTGTGGGGCGAGGACGTGGCCCTGTATGAAGGCTCCTTCAAGGTGACCCGCGGACTCCTCGCCGAGTTCGGGGAGGGGAGGGTGAAGGACACGCCGATCTCTGAAAACACCATTGTCGGTGTGGCTGTTGGCTCGGCACTCGGCGGACTGAGGCCGGCAGTCGAACTCATGACTGTAAATTTCGCCCTGCTGGCCATGGATCAGATTATCAATCATATGGCAAAAATCAGGTCGATGTTCGGCGGCCAGGCCACGTTGCCGATCGTGGTGCGGGCGCCGGGAGGGGGAGGCAGCCAGTTGGGGGCACAGCATTCACAAAGCCTCGAAGCATTTTTCATGCATTGCCCGGGCATCTACGTGGCTGTCCCGTCGACCCCCTCGGATGCAAAGGGGCTGCTCAAATCCGCAATACGCGATAACAATCCCGTTATGTTTCTCGAGCATGAACTCCTGTACAACAGCAAGGGTGAGGTGCCGGAAGACGAGGATTTCACTGTCCCGCTCGGCAAGGCTCACATTATGCGGGAAGGGAAAGACGTCACGATCATTGCCTACTCGCGGATGTCCATACTTGCACTGGCGGCGGCTGCCGAGCTGGAAAAGGAAGGCATCTCGTGCGAAGTTGTCGACCTGCGCACCCTAACACCACTCGATACCGCCACGTTCACCGCATCCGTGAAAAAAACCGGCCGTGCGGTGGTCGTTTCCGAATGCTGGCGCACGTGCGGGGTCGGAGCCGAGATAACCTCTCTCCTGTACGAGAACTGCTTCGATTCCCTGCTTGCACCGGTTCAGAGGGTTTCGGGACTGGATGTGCCGATGCCCTACTCCCGCAAAATAGAGAAACTGTGCATACCGCAGGTGGAAGATGCAGTAAAGGCGGTGAAGGAAGTGTTAAGCCAGAAATACTGATTTGTTTCATGGGAGTTCAAAAAATGGCCACAGAAATCATAATGCCGAAATTGTCCGACACCATGGAGGAAGGAGTCCTTGTTTCCTGGAAGAAGAGTACCGGGGAGAGAGTGGAGCGGGGTGACATCATCGCCGAAGTCCAGACCGATAAGGCGAACATGGAACTGGAATCTTTCGCATCCGGAATCCTGCTGGAAATCCGTGCCAAGGCCGGTGATGTCGTCGCGGTCGGAACGGTAATCGCGATTGTCGGGGACGCGGGTGAGAAGCCCGAGATAAAGCTCGCTGCAGAAGGGGAACGGAGAGAGATTGCGGTCGAGACTCCGTTGATGCGTGAAGAAAAGGCTGCTGTGCCGGAACAGGATAAGACCGGGGGCGCCACCGGAAAAGTTGCAGTGGCAGCGGCCGGTGAAGAAAAGGCCTCTCCTTTGGTACGCCGCCTGGCACGCGAAAAGGGGATAGACCTTGGAGAAGTGCAGGGTACTGGACCGGACGGGAGAATTCTCCGGGAGAACCTGGAGAAATACATTGAAGTGCGGGAAAAGGCACCACAGGAGAAACCCGCCCTTCCCGGGCGGACAGCACCGGAAGTTTCAGTCGTTGCAGGAAAGCCGCAACCGTTTTCCCGTATGCGGGCGGCAATTGCCAGAAACGTAACCTCCTCCTGGCACGGCATTCCCCATTTTTGCGTGCGCATGTCAGTCGATATGGGCGAGGCGGAGGCGTTGAGAAGGGGTCTTAAGGAAAGGGGGATTCCCCTATCCATCAATGATCTGATCATCAAGGCAGCGGCTATGGCGCTGGAGAAGTATCCCGTGCTGAACGCCTCTTTCTCCGATGAGGGAATAATTTTCCATCCGGAGACAAATGTCGGAATTGCGGTCAGCGTGGAAGGCGGGCTTCTGGTGCCGGTCGTCAGAGGGTGCGAAAAGCTTTCCCTGAAAGAAATTGCGGAAATCAGCCGGGGCCTGATAGAAAGGGCCGGGCAGGGTACCATCAGTGAGCATGATATTACCGGCGGCACTTTTACCGTATCCAACCTCGGCATGTTCGGGGTAGAGGAATTCTCCGCGATCATCCACCCGAACCAGGCGGCAATCCTTGCCGTTGCGGCCATTCTCGATACTGTGGTCATACGGGACAATCGTGTGGTCAATGCACGGATGATGCAGGTTACCCTGTCCGCCGATCATCGACTCGTTGATGGCGTTGATGCGGCCAAATTTCTGTCCGAGCTGAAAAAAATCCTGGAAACCCCGTGTGCTATGCTGGTCTGAGTACGGAAAATCCGAGGGTAGCTTGTGGTATACTGGAAATACGATGAAGTTTCTGTAAAGAGGAGGGTCATATGGTTGCTGACGATTGTAAATTGCCTGTGGAGAAACTTTCCTGGAAATGCGATCCAGACATATTTGAATTTCAGACTACCGCAGAGCTTCCCGAACTTGAGGTCACAATCGGCCAGGAGCGTGCGCTCAGGTCAATTGATTTCGGCCTCGGCATGGTCGAAAACGGTTTCAACCTGTATCTTTCCGGAGAAACCGGTACCGGAAGAACCTCTTCCATCATGAATCTGCTGAAAAAGCGGGCAAAAACCGAGCCTCCTCCGCAAGACTGGTGTTACGTCTACAATTTCAAGAACGCAGATAATCCTGTCTCACTTCCCCTTCGTGTGGGCATGGGGAGAGAACTGGAACAGGATATGAGGGAACTTCTCCACGCAGTGCGAAACGATATCCCGAAGGCTCTGCAAAGCAAGGAATACGAGCTGGACAAGACGGCAATTGTCCTGGAGAACCAGGAGAAGAACAATCAGCTGTTTTCCGATCTGGAGAAAGAAGCCCAGGAAAAAGGCTATGCCCTGCAGAGAACGGTTTCCGGTCTGGTCATGGTGCCCCAGAAGGATGGGCGCAATATGACAACGGAAGAATATGAGGAACTCCCTGCCGAAGAAAAGGAAAAGATCGACACAACCGGCAATGACCTGAAGGGAAGGCTGGCGGATGTGCTCGCCGCGGTCAGGGAAAACGAAAAGGGGGTGCGTGAAGCCCTCGCCAGCCTGGATCGCAATCTGGGGTTGTCCTCTCTCGGGCACCATATCGAGCCCCTCAAGGAAAAGTATGCCGAATATCCGAAAGTAATTCATTACCTCGAGTCGGTTCAGGAGGATATATTGCTCAACCTGGAGGAATTCAAGGGTAGCGAGCCCCAGCAGCAGATAATTCCGGGGCTCAAGCTTCCGGCCCCCCAGGCGCCCTCTTTTGAGCGATATTCGGTGAACGTTCTCGTCGACAACGGGAATACCGTCGGTGCCCCGGTAGTTTATGAGGCCAATCCGACCTACAATAACCTGTTCGGCCGTATCGATCATGTCATGCAGATGGGCGGCGTTGCCACCACCAATTTCAACCTGATCAAGCCGGGAGCCCTGCATCGGGCGAACGGGGGGTATCTGGTCATGGATGCGCGGGAGGTGCTGACCAATCCCTTTGCCTGGGACGCGTTGAAGCGCTGTATACGAAACAGCGAGATAAAGATTGAGGATGTCCTGGAGCAGTACCGTTTCATAACTATTGTATCCCTCAAGCCCGAACCGGTTCCGCTCAGGGCGAAGATCATCCTGATCGGCCCCCCCTGGATTTATTACCTTTTGTATTATATGGAGCCGGAATATCGAAAGCTTTTCAAGGTCAAGGCCGATTATGACAGCCGCGTGACAAGAACGGCCGATGTGCTCAGGAATTACGCCCTGTTTGTCTCGACCCACTGCGGAAAGGAAAACCTGTTGCCGTTCGACAGGGGCGCTGTTTCGGCCCTTATGGAGCATGCTGCACGCGCCGTGGAAGACCAGGAAAAACTTTCCTCCCAGTTCATGGAGATTTCAGACCTGATCCGGGAAGCAGACTACTGGGCGCGGGTTGAGAAAAAAACCGTCGTTGACCGGGAAACCGTGAAACGATCCATCGAAGAAAAGGTCTTTCGGAGTAACAGGGTCGAAGAGAGAATCCAGGAACTGATTGCCGAAGGCACTTTGCTGGTGGATACCGAAGGGGCCGAAATCGGGCAGGTGAACGGCCTGTCGGTAATGCAGCTTGCCGATTACGCCTTCGGCAGGCCTTCACGGGTGACGGCGCGCGTTTTCATGGGGCGGGGGGGGATGGTGAACATCGAACGTGAAGTGAAATTGTCAGGCCCGATCCATGACAAGGGAGTCCTGATCCTCACTGGCTATCTGGGCGGCAGATATGCCCATGAGAAGCCCCTTTCCTTTTCCGCCTCCATCTGTTTCGAGCAATCCTATGAAGGCGTTGAGGGAGACAGCGCATCATCCACCGAGCTCTATGCGCTTCTGTCGGCCCTTTCCGGGGTGCCGCTGAAACAGGGCATCGCCGTAACCGGAAGCGTCAACCAGTTGGGGAAAATACAGCCGATTGGCGGTGTGAACCAGAAGATCGAAGGCTTCTATGCGGTATGCAAGGCCAAGGGGCTTACCGGCGAACAGGGGGTGATAATCCCGAAAAGCAATGAACGGAACCTGATGCTGAAGGACGAGGTAGTGGAAGCGGTGATTGCAGGCAAATTTAACGTATGGAGCGTCGAAACCATCGACCAGGGAATAGAGATCCTGACCGGAGTGCCCGCGGGTGAACTGCAACCGGACGGAAATTATCCGGAAGGAAGTATCAGTTTTCTCGTCGACAAGAGACTGCGGGACATCGTTGAAAGCATGAAGAAGTTTTCGGCGTCAGCGGAGAAAGAGGAGAGAAAGCAGGGGGAACAGGCTTCCTGATGGCGATTGCACGGTAAGGCGCTACTGATCGTCATTCAGAAATTGAAGCGCGTATCCGACATAATTGTCAGCGGACCTTTGCAGCCGGGCTATTTCCTCGGCTGTCAGGTCGCGCTTGTACCTGGCCGGGCTTCCTATCCACAGGGTATGGGGAGCAATTCTGGTGTTTTCCGTCACCAGTGACCGGGCACCGATTAGGGCACCCTCACCCACCATGGCATTGTCCATGACGACGGCCTGCATGCCGATGAAAGCGCCGTTGCCGACAGTGCACCCGTGAAGCGTTACGCTGTGCGCCACTGTCACGTTGTCGCCGATGATCAATGGCGAGCCGGGGTCCTTCTCATCTTTCCGGTGGGTCACATGAAGCATGGAAAGGTCCTGGATATTGGTCCGGGCACCGATCCTGATATGATTGACATCGCCCCGGACTACGCAGTTGTACCATACGCTGCTGCCGGGGCCAATCCGCACATCTCCGATAATGACTGCCGTTTCGGCAATGAAAGCGCTTTGGTCAATGACAGGCGAGATTTTCTGGAATGGCCGGATCATGTGTTAACCTCGTAGGTCGCACGTAGCACGGTTTTTTCATCACGCTGCAGGAAAAATCAATCGCGCGGTATTGCCAGCATGCGGTCCAGGGCCTGTTTTGCCGGAATCCGGATCTCTTCGGGGACCTTCACGACCGGCGCCAGGGTCTTCAGCGATTTGAGGATGTCTTCCAGGGATATCAGTTTCATGTTAGGGCAGATCAGGGCAGGGGAGGCCAGGATGAACTCTTTGTCCGGATTTTCTATTTTCAGCCGGTACAGGATGCCGGCCTCCGTGCCGATGATGAACTTCCGTGCGGAGCTTTTTTTGACATAAGTGTACATGCCGCTCGTGGAGCACGCATGGTCGGCAAGGGCGGACACTTCAGGGCTGCATTCCGGATGGCAGATGAACTCTGCGCCGGGGTGTTCCCCTTTCATTTTCATGACATCTTCCGCTCTCAACCGCTCGTGTGTTGGACAGAATCCGTCCCAGAAGTGGAATTTCTTCTTCGTAAATTTCGAGACAAAACGCCCCAGATTGCGGTCGGGAACGAAAATCAGCTCGTCTTCCGGAAGTGAGTTGACAACTTTTACCGCATTTGCCGACGTGCAGCAGATGTCGGTGTGAGCCTTGACCGCCGCCGTCGAATTGACATAGGTGACCACCGGCACGCCGGGGAGTTTGGCCTTCATCTCGAGGAGGCCTTCTACCGTTACCATGTCAGCCATGGGGCAGCCCGCATCGAGGCGGGGCAGAAGCACCGTCTTGTCCGGGGAGAGGATGGATGCGGATTCCGCCATGAAGTGGACACCGCAGAAAACTATCACATCAGCCGATGTCTTGGCGGCTTCAATGGAAAGTCCCAGGGAGTCGCCGGTTATGTCGGCTATTTCCTGCACCTCGTCCCGCATGTAGTTGTGTGCCAGAAGTACCGCATTTTTTTCTTT
>JAGFXO010000024.1 GCA_017861285.1 Geobacteraceae bacterium
TGCGGCCGATCGCCTGGCCATGGCCCGCCCCCACGGCTGCACCAACTCCGGTACCAATAGCGGCGCCTTTCTGTTTATTCGTTTCCATGGCGCACCCCTAATTAAATAGTGAAACGACCCCAAACCACAATACAAGTTTTTTCATGGTACTGTCTCCTTGTGTTTAATTATGGAAATTTGCTCTCACATTCAGAAAAAATCAAAATTGTCGGACTATCTATATAGCATTATATGAGCTGGATTGCAACTTGACCTCCTTTTGTTTCCCCATGCCATAGAAAGCCGTTTCACAAAGAAGTATGGAATCAGATGATGAAACTTGTTACACTGGCAGATGATGTTTGTATGATTTTCATAAAAGTTGTTGAAACATTGTCTTGATAAAGGATTGCACCATGACCGAAAAGTCTCTTCTGATTGACACCCATGCCCATATTTACGGACTTGAGTATACGGCTGATTTGGACCAGGTGCTGAGTCGTGCGACTAATGCCGGCATAGAGTCGATTATAGCCGTAGGAGCGGATATCGAATCGAGCAGGGCCGCATGCAACCTCGCTGCATCCCATGATGCCATCTTTTGCGCGGTCGGCATTCACCCGCACGATGCCGCACGGGTAAATGATAAATGTTACGAGATCATTCGCGAAATGGCCGTCGGAAACCCCCGAGTGGTCGCAATCGGCGAAATAGGACTCGACTTCTTTCGCGACCATTCTCCCCGCGAAATCCAGGAAATGGTATTCCGTCGCTTCATCCGCCTGGCCCGGCAGCTGTCACTGCCCGTAATTGTTCATGACCGGGATGCCCACGAACAGGTGGTGAAAATTCTCAGGGAGGAAAAAGCCTCGGAAGTTGGCGGCGTCCTTCACTGCTTTTCCGGTGATTTGCATATGGCCCTGGAGTGTGTTGACATGGGTTTTTTCATCTCCATACCCGGCACAATCACCTTCCCCAACAACGAGTCGCTCAGGCAGGTAGTACGAGGCATAAAAGCGGAATACCTGCTGCTGGAAACGGACTGCCCCTACCTTTCTCCTGTTCCGCACAGGGGAAAACGCAACGAACCGGCTCATGTAAGGATTGTAGCGGAAAAGGTTGCAGAACTGAAAGGACTCTCGGTGGATGATATCTGCCGTATCACTACGCTGAATGCCCGGCGCCTGTTCAACATGAACCCCGGCGATCAGAACACCGAAATTGCATACAAAATAAGGAACTCCCTGTATCTCAATATTACCAATCGCTGTTCGAACCGCTGCTCGTTTTGCGCCAAGTTTTCAGATTTTACCGTTAAGGGACATTATCTGAAACTGAAGCACGAACCTTCGCCCGCCGAGGTGCTTGCGGCAATAGGAAACCCCACCGGCTACGATGAAATCGTATTCTGCGGTTATGGGGAACCGATGCTGAGACTTGATCTCATCAAGGAAGTAGCCACCGAACTGAAGAAGAAGAGATGCCGCATTCGGATCAATACCGACGGCCAGGCCAACCTCGTTTACGGGCGTAACGTGCTGCCTGAACTGGCAGGTCTGGTCGACTGCATTTCGGTGAGCCTCAATGCCCCGGATGCCGAAACGTATGTGAGGCTCTGCAGGACTCCATTCGGCAGGGAAGGTTTCGAGGGAGTCTGTGCGTTTTTGCGTGAGGCGAAAAGATACATTCCTAAGGTTGTCGCTTCCGCGGTGACCGTGCCTGATCTGGACATCGCAGCAGTTAAAAACCTGGCGCTGTCACTCGGCGTGGAATTCAGGGAAAGGACGTATGCTGAGGTTGGGTAATTCACCCAAGTCAAAAGCCACACAATGGCGGCATTCTACGAGTGGATAGCGGGGCATACTGGGGCATGCACGGCACCCTGAAATTTCTTCCTGCTCAAAATTCCTTGAGCAGGAGTTCTGATATTTCCCTTCGGCCCGATTCCTGTCCCGTTTTTGCTGGGTGACCGAGCGCAACCACCGCCATCAGTTCGAGGTTATCGGGAAGATCAAAGAGAACACGAATCTCAGACGCATTTTTCAGTATTTCTCCAAGCCAGACAGCGCCGAGATCCAGACTGTGGGCCGCAAGGAGCATATTCTGCAGGCAGGCGCCGATTGCCTGGTAGTCTTTCACATCATGATACATGACCGTATGGTCGATAAACACGGCTATCGCCACCGGAGCCTCTACCAGGATCCGGCTGTATCTGGTGAGCTTCGCCAGTTCTCCCCGCATAGCTTTGCCACGAACGACGACAAACCTCCAGGGCTGATTATTGAGCCCCGATGGAGCCCGGGATCCTGCCTTGATAATTTCGAGGACATGCGTCCCTTCAACCGCCTGTTGAGTAAAATCCCGAATACTTCTGCGTGTGTAGATTCCTTCAAGGACTTCCATTTCCCCAATCCTTTCATTAAATGATTCCATGCAGTGGCCCTCCGGGAGCGCCGAGGGCATTCACCCTCTGTTCTATTGCAGGATCGTCGACAAGTGGTGGAGCATGGTGGGGTTTGCTGCGCGCATCTATGACCAGTGAGCCACGGCATCCCCAATGCTTGCTTTGCACTATCGGGTCGATTCCGTATATATCAGAGGCGGGATTGGAACGGGTAAAAGTGACCCAGAGAAAATTATTCAGGTTCTCTGCAACAAACCTGCTATCATCAACGATGACAACCAAAGGAAATCCGGTAGCAGGACCAGGGGACTCGAAATAACCGCAGAAAGCACTCATATCATCACGGGCGCCGCCCTCCTGATATTCATGGCAAGAGGGACCCTTGATCGAAAGAATGCCAGGCAGACAGACCCGCGGATCACCGAAGCCGGCCGGAAGCCGGAGATCGGAAGGGATCTCCGTCGGGAGTTTTCGGACAGGTTTGCCTGCTGCCGCAATAATTACCTTGGAACCCTCATTGAATCCGCTCCCCGAATAATCAAGAGTATCGATAGTGGTACAGGTGTGAAAGTGGAGGTCACGGCGCCAGTCAACCCGTTCCAGCACGTGACGGAAAAATCCGCCGACATCCTGGATATCGAGTGCCGGGTTGTCCTCCTGGGCCACAATCATCAGGTATTTGGCCAGAGACAGTTGCCCCTGCCCGAGGATGCCGCTGGCCAGGGTGAGCAGTTCCTGAGGCCGCCTGACCGGAGAATACGGGACATAGCGTTCCTGCCCCACCGCAAGAAGCAGCGGGTGCACACCCGCCGCATCAACCGCATGCACTGCCTTGACTCCCCGTAGAACTTCAGGAATCAAAGGGCCGGTCAATTCGTGAATGAAGGCGCCGAACACTGAATCTTCCTGGGGAGGCCTTCCAACCGTAGTAAAGGGCCAAATGGCCCCGTCACGGTGGAAAACATTTTCTACCCGGAGGACGGGGAAGTCATGCTGCAGGCTATAGTAGCCGAGATGGTCGCCGAATGGCCCTTCGGGCAGCATCCTGTCGGGGTCGATGAATCCCGTGATACAGAAGTCCGCCTCGGCCGGGAACGGAAGATGCCCCGGGAGGTGGACCATTTCCAGCCGCCTGCCACCGAGCAGACCGGCAAAACCTAGTTCGGGGCAACTCTCAGGAAGAGGCATAACGGCCGCAACAGTCATACAAGGCGGCCCCCCGATAAATATGTTTACCCGCAACGGCACACCTTGATCTATAGCTTCGGCATGGTGTGGCCCGATGCCGCGGTGTAACTGATAATGGATGCCTGCTTCCTCATTTTGCCTGTAGCAGCCCCCTGAAAGTTGAATGCGGTACATGCCGAGATTTGAAAACCGCCACCCCGGACGTTGTAAACTCTCAGTATAGACTTGCGGAAGTGTGATGAATGCGCCACCGTCATCGGGCCACGACTTCAACTGCGGAAGATGGGATACGGTGGTCCGGTTGGTAGTTACCGGACCTTTTCTCACCGTTTTTGGAAATATGTGGGCGGCCCGCAGAGGCACTCCTGCATATCTCAAGGGATTGCAGAAAAAGGCTGACGGATTGGTTTTCACTTCTACCAGTTTCCGCAACATTTCAAGCGTATCGCGAAAAAGGAAATGTGTCCGCTGCAATGTCCCGAACAGGTTGCCCAGCATGGGAAAACGGCACCCTTTCACCCTGGTAAAAAGCAGGGCAGGCCCCCCCGCCTGAAAAACCTTTCGCTGAATTGCCCCGATTTCCAGTTCAGGGTCTACCTCACAATCGACACGGCGCAAGTGGCCGTGAATTTCAAGATCTTTGACACATTCGAGAAGATTGCGGTAACCCACGCTGGAGAACCTCTTTTATTGACGGGATCTGTACTTATTCACCGACTGATAAACCGGGCAGTGCCCCCGGAATAACGGAATGCACAACTCGATTATGAACAGGCAAAAACACTTTATTTGTTGCGGAAAACGGTGGGAATAAAAAATTCGTTATTTTGCTGCCGGTTATGCTTTCCTCTCCGGAGGCTCTTTTCTTTTGACAAGTGACAGAAGGAGCAGATAGTAAACAACGAGCAGCGGGAAGGCTGCCATGGCCTGCTCGAAATTCCCCCTGTAGAGATTAACAGTGGCATATCCGACGATTATCAAAACAATAACTATCTGTATAATGGCGAAAATTCTTTTCAAAATATCTCTCAATTTTCCGGGCAAATAATTTCTCGAATCACCGAAGAACGCGCACCGGCGACGCTCAAGTCAAAAAACCCCGCCAATGGCCTTCTCCGCTTATGATCTCCAGTAACAGATTGCCTACATTTGAATATAAATCAACTATCCCTCTCTTGACGGAAAATGTGAAGGGAGGGATTGTTCACCACGAAGCCACATATCCGATGCGGGCTAGTTGCTGACCAAAACTTCCCTGCCAAACGGGGACATTTCCCGCAAACGATGGATGACGGGGGGAAGCTCCCGGATAACCATATTGATTTCGTCTTCTGTGTTGAAACGCGAAAGGGAAAAGCGGATCGAACCGTGTGCGCACGTGAAAGGTACCCCCATGGCACGGAGAACATGTGAC
This sequence comes from Geobacteraceae bacterium, assembly GCA_017861285.1. GTDB lineage: Bacteria > Desulfobacterota > Desulfuromonadia > Geobacterales > Geobacteraceae > CAIWTU01. Next base: position 4,986 of record JAGFXO010000024.1, read on the forward strand.
GGCTCCAGCGAACCGGAGGTGCACGCACTGCCGGAAGAAGCGCAGATCCCCTTTTCGTTCAAAAGGAGCAAAATCGCTTCTCCTTCAACAAACTCGAAGGCAACCGAGAGGGTATTGGGGAGTCTTTCTGCAAGTCCCCCGTTGACACGTACCTTGGGAACGATCGCAAGTATCTCTTTTTCCAGCCTGTCGCGCATAGCCATTACACGGTTGTTTTCATCGTCAAGAAACTGGCCCGCAAGCTCACAGGCCTTTCCCAATGCTATGATAGAGGCCGAATTTTCCGTACCTGCCCTGCGGCTTCTCTCCTGATGACCTCCGACCATGAAAGGCCTGAATGGAACCCCTTTCCGCAGGTACAGAGCCCCTATTCCCTTCGGTGCATGCAGTTTGTGCCCTGATAGAGCAAGCATGTCGATGGTTGAATTCTTCATATCCATGGGGATTTTGCCTACTGCCTGCACTGCGTCCGTATGGAAAAGAGCTCCCTTCTCCTTGACTATTTTGCCAACTTCCTCAACGGGGAAAATCACCCCGGTCTCATTGTTGGCATACATAATGGATACGATAGCGGTGTCTTCGTCAATAACCGACCGCAATTCATCAACGTCAAGCCTTCCTTCACCATCCACTGCAATTTCAGTCACACGGTAACCCCGCTTGGACAAGTTGCGGCAAAGCGTCAGAACGGCAGGATGTTCCACTCGCGTTGTAATGATATGCCTTCTTTCGGGGGACACTTCCAACGCCGAACGGATAGCCGCGTTGTCGCTCTCGGTACCGCACGAAGTGAAGATAATTTCTTCGGGGAGCGCACCGAGAAGCGATGCAACCCTGTTCCTCGCTTCATCGACCTTTTTCTGAACCTGCCCCCCGAAGAAATGCATCGAGCTGGGGTTGCCGTAAAATTCGCAGAAGTAAGGGCGCATTTCCTCAAACACCTGATCGTCTACCTTGGTAGTGGCATTGTTATCCAAGTAGATCTCTTTCATCCCTCCACCTCCTCGACCCTTATATCCTCGGCAACATACTCACGCAGTTTCTGTTCGACAAATTTTGCTGTATGACCCGATGAAACACAGCCGGCACAAGCCTTTCGAAATGCTATCTGAACAAGACTGCCTGCTATGTCGATCAATTCCAGGTCTCCTCCGTCAGCCCACAGAAGGGGGCGCACCTCCTTCTCCAGCACGTCCTGGATCAACTGCATTTTGCGGAGATTCGTGAGTTTCGCGGGTCTTTTATGCTCCTCTTTGGGTTGTTCCCCCATCACTTCCGCGATCAGTTCGTTGATTTTGGGAATGCATCCGCCGCATCCGCCGCCTGCCTTCGTGAAGTGCGTAACCTGCTCGGCGGTATGCAGTTCGTTGGAAGCAATAACTTTCTTCAGGAATTGATCGGTTATGCCAAAACACTTGCATACGATCTCCCCCTCCATCTCCATGTGTTCATGATCATGACCATGAGACGGAACCGCTGTCCCCCTGTATTTGGCAATAGCGACATCCAGGGCTTCCTGACCCATGACGGAGCAATGCATCTTTTCCTCGGGAAGCCCTCCCAGAAATTCGGCAATCTCATGGTTGGTAATATTCAAGGCCTCATCGAGAGTTTTACCTTTTATCATTTCCGTAAGCGCCGAAGAAGATGCGATGGCGCTTGCACAACCGAAAGTCTGAAATTTGGCGTCCACTATCCTTTCCTTGCTTTCGTCCAGTTTCAGATAAAGTTTCAGAGCGTCACCGCAAGCCAGACTACCCACTTCACCGATCGCATCGGCATCCTTTATTTCACCAACATTTCTGGGGTTCAAGAAATGCTCTCTAACCTTGTCTGTATAATCCCACATTTATTCCTCCAGAGTTTCTATGTTGTGTTCAGTATACATCATCATACCGTTTTTAAGCAATGACACATCCCATGACGCGCGAATCTCACGGACAGGCATACAATTTATCCATTTGTGTCCTGTAGAGTTACGAAAGAATAAATTCTTTTCCCGCGGCCATGATTACATTCAATGCAGCTTCCGATGCCGCCTCCCCGTAAAGCCTTACAACAGGTTCCGTCCCAGATTTGCGTAAAAGAAGCCAGCTGCCGTCTTCCATGACACATTTCGTTCCGTCCACTGCAATAATGTCCTTTACCCTAACGCCTGCAAACGCTGCCGGTATTCTTTTCATCTTTTCCGCGAAACCTGCCTCAATCTCCTGGGAAAGGGCTACATTGACCCTTTTGGTAATATACCTGCCTACTTCGGAATAGAGACGTTCAAGGAGTCTTCCTACCGGCATCTTTTCCCGTGCAACCATCTCAGCCACCAAAAAACAGGCCAAGATGCCATCTTTTTCGGGCACATGACCTTTAATGGTAAGGCCGGCGCTCTCTTCACCGCCAATGATGATCCGGTCCTGGCTGATAAGCTCACCGATGTACTTAAAGCCCACCGGGGTTTCATACACCTCGATGCCATGTTTTGCCGCAACTGCATCAATAAGGTGCGAAGTGGCAACACTCCTGGCCACACCACCTGTCATTCCACGACGGGTTATCAGATAATCCAGCAAGAGCGCTATAATGTAATTCGGTTCGATAAATGATCCGTCTTCATCTACAATACCGAAGCGGTCAGCATCCCCGTCAGTTGCAATTCCAAGCTTTATCTCGGGATCACCCTTGATCATGGAGATAAAGTCCTGGATATATTTTGCGGACGGCTCAGGGGGAAATCCGCCGAAGTATGGGTCCCTGTTCATGTTTATCGATTTCGTCCGGCAGCGACGCCTTTGCAGCGGCTCTTCCAGGTACTCCCTTCCTGTGCCATAGAGAGGATTGACGGCTATTGTCCCATATGCGGCAACAGCTTCGAAATCAATTATTTCTTCAATGCGTTCCAGGTAGTTTTTCTTTGGTTCGATTTCTTCAAGAAGTCCATTTCTTACGGCCTCATCAAGGAAACGATCCCGGTGGCAAATGATACCGGCCATTTCGTTGGCACGTCTTTCAATATCCTTTGTCGTCTCCGGAAGGGCAGGCCCCCCCCACGAAGGTGAAAACTTGATCCCATTATACTCGCAAGGGTTGTGACTTGCGGTGAAGTTAATGGCTCCGGCGGTCTTCCTCCTCAATATTTCGAAAGAAATAACAGGGGTCGGTGTGTCATGTCCGCAGAAGAAAGTCTTGATACCGGAACCCGTCAAGACCCTGGCCGCTTCCTTGGCAAACCGCTGCCCCATGAAACGGGTATCATATCCCACTATAAGACCTTTATCCCTCTCACCATTCGCGGTCACATGGTCGGCAATCGCCTGAACAACATTTCGTACCGACTCGAAAGTGAAATCTTCACATAAAATACCACGCCATCCAGAAGTGCCAAAGGTGATGTGCTGCATGAGCCCTCCTCAAGTATAAATACCGCATCGTTACGCGCCTTTTGAGGGTAATATATCAGATTTGTCGAGTCAAGCAAAAGGGCCTTTTTGCGGGGATTTTTCTTATTGACATTTTTCTTTTAAAATTGATACAGTACTTGAATACATGATCACAAAGGGAAAAAAAGAGGAGGATGAGAAATGCAATGTCAAACGGTACTCCCGGGCACTGAGTGTACCTTCTGGGGAAAGCAGGGATGTGTTTTCAGTGAGGGCTCCTGCCAGGTAATTGTGGAGAACTGTGAAGGATGTGACAGGGTTGTGGAAGGGACGATCGGGAAAGTATGCAGCGCATATCCTGCGCCTACCAAGAAATGGGTCGGCGGTATCTGCAATTTCGCTACACATGTAAAAGTCGAAATAAAGAGCGAGGAATTGAGAATCAATCCTCTCAAGGCGTCCAAAAAGGCTGCTGGCGGCAAGAAAAAATAACTGTTTTCTTGTTCAAATAGAAAAAAAGGCGGGGTTTTCTTACCCGCCTTTTTTGCCTGTTATATCACTCAGGGAAAGAAGCGTATCGGGGGTTCTCTGTCAATCAGACGGAGTTCGGCAGCAAAGCGGTAGAACAGTCTCAGGCCTTCAACATGTTGAGGGGTCAAATCGTAGGAAATGGTTTTCCAGTAGCTAACCAGCTCTTCCCTCCCTATCCACTCATACCCGAAATCTTCGGCAATACTTTCATACGAGTCGTAAGCACGCCGCTTGGCGTCGCACAGTCTTGCATGGAGAGTAGACACGCCCTCTCTCTTATCCAGAACCGTTTTTTCTTGAACAATCCATAATGCAAAAACAAAGGGAAGTCCCGTAAAACGATACCACACCTCACCAAGATCATAGGTGTATACCCCCCGTAAACGTTTCAAGCCTGCTTGTAGCGCAGTATCACCGATGAGCAGAATTGCGTCAAAACTGCCGAGTGAACCTGCCGTAGTATCATAGATTTTTTCGTAGGCATTATGGAATGAGTGAAACCTTTCCAGAATTATTTTCAACAGGATTACGGAAGTGTCTGATTCACTGGTCAAGCCAATCGGCCGTCCGTTCAGTTTTTCAATCGGATGACGTGATAACAAAAAAACGCTTTTAACCCGACCGACAGAACTGATAGAGAGATGATCGAAAATGAGATATTGGTTGAAATGTTTCGCGTATTCTATTGAAGAGGAAGGGCACAGGTCAAGTTGCCCGGACGAGAGCAATTTATTCAGTTCAGAAGGGACACCTTTCACAAAAATGTAATCATTGCAAGGAAAACCATGCTGCAGACTACTAAAAACAGGCACACAATTCGCGTAATCAATCTGACCTATCCGAAGAATAATCAGCCTCCCTCGAGATAATCGTTATGCAGGAAACCACCGCAAGCACAGAACATTCCTGCTCCCTACTCATTTTCATCGTAGTTGCTCACATTGTCAGCATAATCTTCAGCCGATAGCAGCAAATTCAGCTCTTCCGGGTCAGCCATCGAGAGGACAGCGATCCAGCCGCTGTCATATGGATCCTGATTCAGCAATTCCGGAGAACCGTCCAATTCTTCGTTCACTTCCAGTATTGTTCCTGAAAGGGGTGCGTACAGTTCGGCCACCGTTTTTCTGGCTTCAATTGACCCGAAGGAATCCTCCTGCTCCAGTTCGTCTCCGACATCAGGAAGCTCAATCGCCGTTATTACACCCAATTCCTGCTGGGCATAATCGCTTATCCCCATGACGGCCTTATCCCCTTCGACTCTCACCCAGATGTGTTCCTTGCTGTACTTAAGCTCCTCGGGAAAATCCATGCTTTACTCCAGAACCATTCTTTCAATAAATCCCGTATCTATGTTTCCTTCAATAAAATCTTTGTTGGACATGATTCTTCTGTGGAACGGTATCGTCGTTTTGATACCTTCTATAATATATTCGTCCAGAGCCCTCGCCATCCGGTTAATGGCATCTGCTCTCGTTTCGGCGTGAACTATCAGTTTTGCCACCAGAGAATCATAATGCGGCAGCACGGAATATTGATCATAGACAAACGAGTCCACACGGACACCTAAACCACCAGGCGTATGATAAGCGGTTATCTTGCCCGGACAGGGAGTAAAGTTGTTCGGGTCCTCGGCATTTATTCGACACTCTATGGCGTGCCCCTTAATTTTGATATCGCTCTGCTTGTAACGGAGTTTCAGTCCGGCTGCGGAGCGAATCTGCTCTCGGATAATATCGACTCCGGTAACCATTTCCGTAACCGGGTGCTCCACCTGAACCCTGGTATTCATTTCCATGAAATAGTAATTGTTATCCTTGTCTACCAGGAATTCTATCGTCCCGACACTGTTGTATCCGACAGCCTTGGCGGCCCGCACCGCATCTTCACCCATTTGCCGCCGCATTTCGGGTGTTATTGCAGTGGATGGGGCCTCTTCTATGAGTTTTTGATGCCTTCGTTGAATCGAGCAATCACGCTCACCAAGATGGATCACATTGCCGTGTTTATCTGCAAGGATCTGTATCTCGACGTGTCGGGGTTGATCGACGTATTTTTCGATATACACTTCAGGATTTCCAAAACCCGCCTGAGCCTCCGCGCGCGCCGTCGAGAATGCATTCGGTAGCGTGACAGGCGAATGAACAATCTTCATTCCTCTGCCGCCCCCCCCCGCCGTTGCCTTGATGATTACGGGAAAGCCGATTTTCTTAACGATACTGATCGCCTCATTAACATCACTGACAGCGTCTTTCGTCCCGGGGAGTATCGGTATACCCTCTTTTATCATTGCCTGCCGGGCACTGATTTTATCACCCATCAACCGCATGGTTTCCGATGAAGGACCAATGAATGTAATACCGCAGTTTTCACATATTTCGGCAAAAGCGGTATTCTCGGCGAGAAAACCATACCCGGGATGAATCGCTTCAGCATCGGTCAACTCGGCCGCACTGATGATCGCATTTACATTCAAATAGCTCTGCAAGCTTTGGGGAGGTCCTATGCAGACGCTTTCGTCAGCCAGTTTGACATGGAGCGAATCCCTGTCAGCGGTTGAATAAACGGCTACGGTCTTTATCCCGAGTTCTTTGCAGGCCCTGATGACGCGTAGGGCAATCTCTCCCCTGTTTGCTATAAGCACTTTATGAAACATTCAATTCTCCAGAATGGAAGCACTGATTTCGGTGATAGGTGAGCACGTCCTGTCGTAAACGTACCGGATTCCAGACCCTACAGCGGTTCAACGATGAAAAGCGTCTCACCGAATTCCACCGGATGGGCATTTTCCTTACAGATCTTGAGAATTTTGCACCGGTATTCCGCTTCAATTTCATTCATCAGTTTCATTGCCTCAACGATGCAAAGAACCTGTCCTTTTTCAACGATCTGGCCCACTTCGACATAGGGAGGGGCATCCGGTGCCGGAGCATGATACATAGTGCCAACTATTGGTGAGGTGATGGCCTTTCCTTTTTCCGGAATTTCCGCAGCGATTTCCGAGTCTGCCGGAAGATTTGACGACGGAAAAGAGGCAGCCTGTGACTGTGCAGCATAAGGGGAGACCACCATGGGCTGAAGGGGAGCATACAGGGATGCTTCCTGCAAAACTCCTCTTTTTATTTTAATTTTATCCTCTGCGCTTTCCAGTTCGAACTCGGTTATATCGGTTTCAATAACCATTTTTATCAGCGACTTGATATCCTTAATATCCATTATCATCTCCTTTTTGAGTCGCGCCGCTATTCACGCCCCTGTGGCAGCACGAGACACGTATCACCCGTATTGGTTGCAGCTTGATCACAAGATTAACAGATCTTTCGGAAGTTTCGTCAAGACACGACAGCCGTCGCCGGTTACGCAGACAGTGTCCTCGATTCTGACTCCACCCCACCCCGGCAAATAGATACCCGGCTCAATGGTAAAAACCATACCTTCCTGGACTTGTCCTTCACTTCGAAACGATATTACCGGGGTTTCATGGATATCCAGACCCACGCCATGGCCGAGACCATGACCGAAATAATCACCGTATCCCCTGTTTTCTATATAATTCCTTGCCTTTGAATCAAGTTCCCTGAAGCTTATTCCCGGTTTCACCGACGCCAAAGCAATATCGTGGGCATCTTTTACTATTTGATATATCTCCCGCTGCCGACTGTCAGGTTCTCCGAGGACAACAGTAACCGTCTCATCCGAATTATATCCTTGGTAAACGGCACCAAAATCGATCGTAATCAGCTCACCTGCACGGATCTTTTTGTCACTTGCCTTTCCGTGGGGTAAAGCGCCTCTTTGACCGGAAGCGACTATAAAGTCAAAGGCCTTATCGTCCGCTCCCGCCTTCAGCATTGAATATTCAAGATCAAGTGCTAAAGTCCTTTCGGTTATATCGGTGTTCAGCGTTTCAAATATGCTCCGTAAAGCGTCAGAGGCAATTTCCGCGGCTTTGCAGATGCAGAGGATTTCTTCCGCATCTTTGATGATGCGGAGCGTATTGAGCTCGGTCCCAATGGGGAACATCTCGACAGCCGGCATCATCTCGGATATTGCCTTGTAGAAGGCAACACTCATATTGTCAGCTTCGAAACCGACTCTTCGTATCCCTTTCTCACCAAGTACCGAAAATATCCCCTGTTTTTTTTCCTGATATATGATTGTCCGGAAGTCGCGGACTTCACTTGCCGCTTGGGTGGAATAGCGCGAGTCCGTCAGGAAACAACTCTCATCACGAAAGATTACCAGAGCGCCATCACTTCCGGTGAACCCAGATAAGTACCTGATATTACTGAGATTCAAAAACAGCAAAGCATCGACACCGCATCTTTCCAGGTAACCCCGGGCGTCAGCGACCCTGTTTATTAGCATAATCATACCCCCATGACAATCATTTTTTGATATGGTTGCAAAGGGCTCTCAAGCCTAACAGGTAGCTGTCTGCGCCGAAACCGGAAATCTGTCCCAGAGCTATGGGAGCGACGAAACTTTTCGCCCTGAAATCCTCACGACTGTGAATATTGGAGAGATGAACCTCAACGGTTGGAATGGCAACAGCGGAAATTGCATCACGTAATGCCACGCTGGTGTGGGTATATGCAGCAGGATTTATAAGAATGCCGTCAAATTTGCCGGAAGCAGATTGAATGGCGTCAACCAGTGTACCCTCACAATTGGATTGAACAATGGATATCTCGCATCCCAGTTCGCTACCAAGTTCCAGTAACATTCTGTTTATCTCTTTAAGGGTCATGGAACCATATACCGCGGGTTCCCTAATTCCCAGGAGATTAAGATTCGGACCATGCAGAATAAGTATTTTCATGGAGCTCCATAAAATGCGATTTTGACGGTTAATGAAGCAATCACACGAGGCATTCACGCAGGGCAGGTGCGTTTAGCTTCAGAAGATAGCGACCCTTTCCATAATTACCGTCACTGTTTACAGCCAGAACGACAAAAAGTTCTTCATCCATAGTCCTGACAATTACCCTCAGCTTATCGGTATTGATGGAAATTTCCTCCATGTCACCAATTTTCAATACCTCAACAGTCCGTTTTATCTCCTTGAGAACCGCAGAATATTCAACTGCCAGCAACTGCACGTCGAAACTTGCGATTTCGCATACATACTCATCAATGGGAATACCGTCATATCCCATTACAACGGCGCCGATACCTCCGTTAACATTCTCAACGATATTCTGGAGTATTTGCTTCAGTGACACATCGCCCCCTCTCGATATTTCTCAGCCAGGACTCCAATATTGATATGACCCTCTCTTGTCTGGACATTACTTTGCACAGCTCTCCTGAAACGCTGGTCTCATCTTGTTCCAGGACAAAATCGGGATTTTCAACCCATTCCGCAGGTTCCTGCAATTCCATCAGAGACCCAATGCCGTTAGCAACGCCTTTCAACTGAGCCATTCGATCTTCTAATTCCCTGTTTCCAGGCTGTTCTTCCAATAGCTGCTGATAAACATCCACAGCCCGATCAATGAATCCCTGTGAAACATATAATTCAGCCAGAGTAGCAGTCGCAAGATGACCTTCCGCAGCAGGAATGTCTGCTTCGTTATCATAACCCTTGTTCAACAATTCGGCTTCGAATCGTCCATAGTCTTCCACATCATCGACAAAATCAATCTCAGATGGCGCGATTTCAGCAACGAAAGCGGGGGTATTTTCCGAACTGGCATCAGCTTCTTTCCTTCCCCCGGCATTTGTGAACGCATCGAGCATAAGCCTGCTCTCCACATCCCCAGGGTTCAAAAGTTCAATAACCTTGAGAGTATTGATTGCACATTCCGTCTTACCCTGTTCAAGATAAATCTGACATAAAAGCTTTTGGGCAAGGAGGTTATCGGGGGTCACCCTGACAACGCGTTCAAGGGCTTCCCTGCTTTCAGCTTTCATACCCTTTTCAAAATATGCACGCCCGGCGGCCATATAGCCGCCAGCATATTCGGGATGCAATCCAATGCCACGGTTGGCTACAGTGATAGCATCATCCAGCAAACCGAGTTTGCGGTACAGTTCGGAAAGGAGTGTAAAACAATAGGATTCGGGTTCATTGGCAAGGATGTCCTCATATTTTTTTATGTCTGCCCAATATGACACCGATTCTCTATCCATTTTCAGCCACCTAGCCCGCATGCTTTCAAGAGAGAATTCAAATCCGTAATGTTCACAAGAGAGTATGCACCAATTCCGTTATTGAGTACAAATGTAATTCTGCCATCCTTTACTTTTTTATCGTGCAAAATGGCAGCAAGATATGATTCCGCACTGAATGAAGGCAATTCAACGGGAAGTTTCAGTCTTGTAAGGAGGGAAATAATCTTGTCGCTATCACGCATTGTAGAGTATCCCATGGTTGCGGATATCCTGGCGGCTTGTGCCATGCCGATGGAAACAGCCTCCCCATGAAGATATTGTTGATAATCGGTCAGATTTTCCACGGCATGACCAATTGTGTGACCGAAGTTCAGTATTGCACGCAGACCCGCTTCTCTTTCATCTTTCGTCACGACGGAAGCCTTGATCTCACAAGACCTGTTGACTGCCGACATGAGACAGCTTTTATCCCTTGCCAATAATTTTTCAGCATTATTGCTGACAAAATCGAACAATTCACTGTCATATATGATCCCATACTTCACCACTTCCGCTAATCCACTGATGTACTCCCTTTCCGGAAGAGTATCCAGAGTGCTCACATCTATCAGAACCATTCTGGGTTGGTAAAAGGCCCCGATCAGATTCTTGCCTTTTTCGTGATTTATTCCTGTTTTACCTCCAACGCTGCTGTCAACCTGTGCAAGCAAACTTGTTGGCACCTGAACATACGATATGCCACGCAGGTATGTTGCGGCGGCAAATCCGGTGATATCACCAATTACTCCACCACCGAGAGCTACAAGAAACGAACCCCTGTCGAGGCAGTCGTTTACGAGCGAGTCATAGATTAATTTCAGTGTATCGATATTTTTATATTCCTCGCCCTCCGGTATCTCAAGCAGGCTCACCACAAAACCATACCTTGTCAGAGAATTCTCGAGCTCATTGAAGTAGTGTCTGCCAATAGTCGAATTAGTAATAACCATTGCACGCTCGCCAAGTTTCAGCTCATTGCACAAACGGCCGACTTCGTCAACTATTCTTTGACCAAATACGATAGGGTAGCTTCGTTCGCCAAGATCAACCAACAGAGTCTTCAAATCCTCTTATCCCTTCCAGTCGGCATACTATTTCGTCGACCACATCTTCCACTTTTTTGCCTGTAGTGTCAATTCTTATGTCTGCATCAGCATAATACGATTCGCGGGATTTCAACATAGTTTGAATTTTCGGGAGAGACATATCATCCTTCAACAGAGGCCTGCTGCTGTCCGAACATATTCTGGAATAAATTTCTTCAGCTGATGTCACGAGATTAATTATCACACCTTTTTCACGCAGCAACTTTCTATTCTTGTCCCTGAGTACCGCACCACCTCCAGTGGATATAACCAGGCGCTCCTTATGAGCGATTTCCTCGATCATCTCCGTTTCGAGATCGCGAAATTGCACCTCCCCATGCAGGGCAAAAATCTGGTTAATGCTCATACCTGCCCGCTCGGTAATAAGAGCGTCCATGTCACAATACCTGTAACCGAGCTTACCGGCAAGGCGTTCCCCCACAATGCTCTTTCCCGTGCCCATAAACCCTGTGAGGACAATGTTCTTCATATTAAAACTCTTTCAGATATGCAAGATACCCATCATAGTTGCGACGCATTTCCGAAATTGAGTCCCCACCGAATTTTTCAATGAATGAGTTTGCAATTTCAACGGCTATCGCAGCTTCAGCAACAACAGAAGCTGCTGGAACTGCGCAGACATCGGATCTTTCCACCGTTGCCTCAAACTGCTCTTTACTGTCGATATCCACAGATTTCAGTGGCTTATAGAGAGTTGGAATCGGCTTCATTGCCGCACGCACGACAATCTCCTCACCATTCGTGATACCGCCCTCAAGACCGCCGGCATTGTTTGTCCTGCGAAAGAACGTGGTCATCTCACCCCGGTCAAGCCTGGTCCGGTCATGGTATATTTCATCATGAACCAGGGAACCCGGTTTTCTGGCAGATTCGAATCCGATCCCTATTTCTACTCCCTTTATGGCCTGTATGCTCATGACAGCCAGTGCAATACGCGCATCCAGTTTCCTGTCCCACTGGACATGACTGCCGAGACCGGCAGGAACGCCACTCACAATTACCTCGATTACCCCTCCGACGGTATCACCGCCTGCTCGTGCCTTATCGATATATTCCTTCATACGGACTTCAGCATCCCGGTCAAAAGTATAAAGTTCGGAACGACTTGCCAAAGCATATAAATCGGTAGTAGTTATATCGCCGGTTCTGACTGCGCATATCTCTCCAATTTCCGTTACAAAACCGCGGACGGCAATTCCGAACACCGCAAGCAGAGACTTTGCCACGGCACCGACTGCGACGCGAACCGCCGTTTCCCGTGCACTCGAGCGCTCAAGGATATTGCGCACGTCGCGCTGGTTGTATTTTATCGTTCCAGGAAGGTCTGCATGTCCCGGGCGCGGATGCGTGACGCGTATCGAATCGTCTCTTTTCCCCTTGAGGGGGGACATCTTTTCCTGCCAGTTTGCCCAGTCCCTGTTCCGAAGGCATAGGGTAATCGGTGAACCGAGAGTTGTTCCCCAGCGCACCCCGGAAAGAATTTCTATGGCATCTTTCTCGATCTGCATGCGCCCACCACGGCCATATCCGCCCTGGCGACGAACAAGATCGTGGTTTATTAATTCATCCGATATTTCCAATCCCGCAGGAAAACCTTCAATTATAGCGGTTAATTGGGGTCCATGGGACTCACCGGCCGTAAGATAACGAATCACTTCGGGTCCTTTCTGCAAAAATGCCAGGGTAACCCCTGGCATTTTGTCAATCCAATCATAGCGTATATTTATTTCAGATGAACGGTAAAGTCAAGATAACATCTTTGTCGAGCTTGTTCAAGATACTATCTTTGGCGTAATGAAGATCAGCAATTCAGTCTTCTGCTTCGATATATTGTTTGATTTGAACAACCATCCGAGCAAGGGGATATCCTTGAGCCACGGCACGCCGTCGTCGCTTTCCGAGTCGCTATCCTGATAGATTCCGCCAATAACGGTAGTCTCGCCGTTTTTGACAAGCAACTCGGTTGTGGCTTCCTTCTTGTTGATTGGCGGAACCGAACCGGCAGGTGCGGACCCCGCGGAGTTATTTGTAGCTTTTATTTTCATCGAGACACTTCCATCGGCCGTTATATGAGGAGTAACTTCCAGGGTTAAAGCAGCTTCCACAAACTCGGTTTTTGTACCTTCCGCAGAAACCGTCTGGTATGGTATTGATTGACCTTGTGCTATCTTGGCTGCCTTATTGTTCAATGTAACTACTTTCGGAGTGGAAATTATTTTTACCTGGCCGTTGGAAGCCGCTGCATAAAGTTTGATGTCAAGGGTTCCGTCCTTGATGAGTTTGCCGAAACTTAACCCAGCCGCGACACCGGGGCCAAACGTCGAGCCAGGGACTGATGAAGCGGTTCCAGATATAATACCCCCGAAACCAGCATCAACATCGACATCCTCTCCTCGGGTATGGATACCCCATTGAATGCCGAGATCTCTCGTAAAACTTGAAGTAGCTTCCACAATGCGCGCCTCAATCATGACCTGTTTTTCGGGGATATCCAAAGCCTTCAGAAGGGCTATCATTTTCTCTATCGAGGGTTCAATGTCAGTCACAATGACTCTGTTGGTACGCGGATCCTGAACGACAATACCTCTTTCGCTTTTAAAGGAGTTGAATTGATTCGCAATATCCGCTACCGCGGCATAGTTTATATCAAATACTTTAGTTTTTAGCTCCATGCCCCTTTCCAAGGCACGTTTCTCCGCCTGCCTCTCATCGGCAAGAGTTTGGATCTTGCCGGCAGGCCGAACGACAACAATGTTGCCGTCCCTCTTCATTCCAAGGCCTTTTGTTTCCAGAATGACATCAAGGGCCTGATCCCAGGGAACGTTAACCAATTTTATGCTGATAGTGCCGGTAACATCATCACCGAGCAGAAAGTTCAAATTGCTCACTTCGGCGATGAGTTGGAAAATTTTTCTGATATCGGCATCGGCAAACTCGAGCGTCACCCTTCTCCCTGTATAAACCTTTTTGCCGGTGGCCTGCTGCGGGACCGCACCTGCTCTTTTTTCCGGTCCCTGAGAAGCAAAGTTATTCTGGGGGACAGCCATTCTATCATTCTTCCCCGTATACGCTTCCGAGCTTTCCTCATCTTTAACATTCAATTGGGTAATATTGCCTTCGGATTTCAGTTCAAAAGGAGCATCCGACCTCAGTTTTATCAAAATCTTTGCGTCGGGGCCCGATGGTGTTCGCACCTGGTACGGGGTAATCCTCACAACGCTGCTGGCAAAAGACTTCGTATCGAAAGGCCTCTGCAATCTTGCAGGCAAAACGGCATTCTTGAGTGTCATAACTATACCGTCGGCAGTTCT
>JAGFXO010000085.1 GCA_017861285.1 Geobacteraceae bacterium
TCCAGCAGTTCATCGGAGGTAAGGCTCTTCACGTATTGGGGGATATCGGTGTGATAGGTTCCCGAGATGGGGATATCCATGAGCTTGGCGATGAAGAGAGCGATAAGTCCGACGGTCCCCGGAGTACTGACGTGAATCCGGGTGAACCCTTCCCTCTCGAAAAAGTCGATTACATCGAGCAGCGGCGGGAAGGAAAGCTTCAGTTCCGGGTATTCAGGCAGCACAAAATCGCCGACCGACTTGAAATTCATCACATCGTTCGCGTATGAAGTTTCACGGTCGGATGAGGTGATTACCGTAAGTTCGACCCCTCTGTTCTTTGCGGTTTCAGTCAAGCGCCTGATCGTTATGGCAACGCCGTTGATTTCATTGAGGGTATCGGTGAACAGGGCAATTTTTTCTTTTTTCCCGTCGCTCCCGGTAACCTCGAAACGTTTGTCCAGTTCTGCTATCAGGGGTTTGCCCCTGTGCTGGTGATGAAACGCAAGGTAATAGGGAGATGCCAGCAGATGAACCAGTCCTATGGTCGAGAGCGAATGCACCAGGCCAAAGAAGCCTTTTTCATAGGAGACCCTGGTGAGCCGCTCGGTGTAAATATAGATAATGCGGTTTGCAAGATAGCTGGTAACGGCAAAAATCTTTCTGTTGCTGCTCTCCGGGCCGATGTTTGCCAGGAAATCCCTGTCGTTCAGAAGACGCCTCGCCTCCTTGTCCAGGATTTCCTCGAAGCTTTTGCCGTCATGGTTGGCGGACAACTCCGGAAGATTTTTTCTTACCAGGAATTTTATCTTGTCAAGAAAGGTCATGCTTTTGTTTCCAGCATCGAAATGGCTGTTGATAAGCGCTTTGATGAAGGGTGTAGAGGCCGTTTTCCGGGAATTGAACCTGTTGCGGTAAAAGTTGTGCCCGATGCCGTACAGGCTGTGCGCAAGGGTCAGGGGATCCCCGTCATCGCCGGCTGCCCTCGACCTGCACGCAGTGACGGAGCACAGGAATTCCTTGATGTTTTCCCCGTCCGGCGAAGCGGTATGGGCCCTGCCGATGAAGAACCCGCTGTGATCGTCTGACCCGCCGACTTTTGCCTTGATCCACGGCTGCTCACCGACAGGTTCCAGATTATGTTTGTCCGCGAGAAAGTCTATTTTCCCCGGAGTCAGGTCGTCGATGATTTTTTCCATGAATCTGTTGAAACGGGGAGCCCGCGAGCCATTTTTCACCTCGAAAGCCTGAAACAGCAGAAACATCTTTTCAATATGTTCGGCGGTGAGCTTTTCATTCTGGGAGTACAATGGATGTGCGATGAAATGGGCTATCTGGTGCTGATACAGGTACGGGATGAGTTCGTAGATATTTTTCCTCAGCTGCATGATATCCTGAAAAGCCGCTTCGGAAATATCGAGGACGACAACGTGAACCTTGCAGCCGTCTTCAGGGAAATACACTGTCGTTTCCATGCTGATGAAGGCATCGGGGTGATGGGCGATCTTCAGGGCGCCGCTGATGGAATTATGGTCTGTTATGGTCACATAATCCATCCCGATCTTTTTTGCGGTCTTGTAGATGAATTCGGGCGAGGTGAAGCTTTCGGGGCAGTTGAACTTGCGCAGCGCCCAGTAGGTGGGCTTGTTGGAGAAATTCGAATGAACGTGTAGATCCGCTTTGTATGTTTTCATGCGGAAATTCTATCCGATGAAAATTGCGGGGTTATGTATTTCATGTAAATTTTACGTTACCGCCGCGTTTTTTGAGGGAGCGGTTTGCAGATAGCGGATCAGGCTCTGAATCATTTCACCATCAAGCGTCGGGTCGATATGGGGTATCTTGCTCTGTCCGCCGAGCTTTCCGCGGATCTCTTTCGACCATCGGTAGATGACGTCTCTCCCGACCGGAATGACGCACGGTGGATGGATCCGCTGCTGGAAGCGGAATGTGGCGTAATCGGCATTCATTGTCCTCAGCGCATTGTCGAGCCGCATGGCAAGCTCCGCAGGGTCGGGGCGGCCGCAGTCCTCCATGGCAAGAACCCAGAGGTGCCTTCTTTCAGCAATGTCCGGTCCAACCATGAATTCATTGATTTTGACGCCGTCCAGCCTGTTCAGTGACGCTACGGCTTCCTCCACCTCGCTTTGGGTTACCTTCTCCTCGAACCGGTCGAGAAACCGGTCCCTGCCGGTGAATTCGATGAAGAGGGGCGAGCGGGAAACAAAACGGATAGTGTCGCCGATGTGGTAGCGCCACAGGCCGGCGCATGTTGAAAGGATCACGGCGTACCGTCTGCCGGTCTCTATCCCTTCGAGGGGCACAGCCTCGGCATCGGCCTTCGGGATGCCCCTGTCATCCAGCTCCTCCATGGGTACAAATTCGAAAAATACCCCGTAGTAGGGAGTGAACCGCATGTATTCTTCCCCGAAACGCTGGAAGGCCATGAAGGCTTCGGAAGAAGGAAGAAGTTCAAGGAAATTCGGCTGCATTATGCCAAAAAGTTGCTCGAACTCTTTCCGGTACGGCGTCATGCTGGTTCCGCCGTGGATGATCAGTTCCAGATTCGGCAATAGTTCCGGCAGGGGCTTCCCCCCGTACTCGGTGCACCGTTTCAAAAGAAGCAGTATCCAGGGTGGCACTCCGGAAATGCCCCGGATATTCCGGTCGGAGAGGAGCTTCCGGGCAAGCGAATCCAGCTTTTCTTCCCAGGGCAGGGCGGAAATCCCGGGGCTGGGCTCTATGAAAGGTTTCAGGTAGAAGGGACGTTTGCACAGGGTAATTGCGCTCATATCACCGCTTTTCACCCCGGGTCCCAGGTCGGACAATGCGGTGTTGCCTGTCATATACAGGAGTTTGCCCGAAAAAAGTCTTCCCTGGCGGTTATCGGCAAGATAACAGGCGGTCAGGTCGAGTGCGGCCCTCTTGTTTGCCGCGAACATCTCCGTACTGAAAGGGATATACTTGGTCGGGGCGGTTGTCCCCGAAGTTTCGCAAAAAAAGGGAATTTTGCCGGGCCAGGTCACATTTTCCAGAAGCAGGCTCCTGTTTCCATCCCCTTTAACGAAGAAGCGGCCGAAGTATTCGTCCCAGAACTGCCGGTAGGTTCGCACCGGGACTTTTTTCCGGTATTCCGCATAGGCCTTTTCGAAGGGAAGCCCGGCGAATGCCCGGAATCCGTGGTCTTTGCCGAAACGGGTAGCGGCGGCCTTTGCGAGCAGCTGCCGGAAAATACCGCGTTGTTCCCGCAGAGGGTCTTTCGTGAGGAAATTACCTCTCCGTGCGGAGGCCAGGGTGGATAAAAACAAATTCAATGGATTGTTCCTCAAAGGTCGCTCACCACTTACAATGCCGCCATGAGTCCGGGGGCGTGAAGCCTGCCGTACCAGGAGCCCAACAGCGGGTTGTAATTCCTGTAGTGGAATATAAGGGAAGCATGTGCCACCGGGTCGCCTTCGTCCGAAGAAACCACATGCTCAATGGCGCCATGGGGGAAAATAACACGGGAGGTTCTGCTGTCATTCATTGCGGAGAGGGTCGGCGATGTCGGTACCAGGATGTTTTCCTCCGCTTCGGCGAGCAGAACGAGTGCAGGGCCGGTGAACAGAGGTTTCACATCGACCGGGATTGCGAAATGCTGTAAAGCCAGTACCCTCTCGTAGCCTCCCAGGAAGGTCGTTTTCTGCACGACATCCATGATCTTCTTGCGGATGGAGAGGTGTCTGCTGGTGAGTTTGCGGTTTTCCGCCCCCGCTTCGAACAGGGCCTGAAAGCAGCGTCGGGCCCGCTCGATCTGGCGGTTTATCTCTTCGGGATTGTCCGGATTCGCCGTGAGGATACGGCGCAGGTTGCTTTCCAGCATCCTCACTCCGCCGGTCCGCTGCTCTTTGGGTCGCACAAGATCCTCCGTGCACAATACCGGGCTTGCCATGACAACACCCCTGATTTGCAACGATTTTGAAATATCCGACCGGAGGAAGGAGGCAAGGAGTCCGCAGCCGAAGCTGATGCTGAACAGGACGGGCTTTTCTCCCTTGCTGTTGAGCTCTTCTATCAGGTCTGCGAGCTGCGCGGAAAACATTTCCGTTGAAAATCCGTTGCGAGGGTAATTGAGATAATAGATGTCGCCGTAGCTTTTGAAAAGCGGCCGCTGAAATTCTGCAACTTCGGTTGCATCCGGGACAAATCCCGCGAGCACGATAGTGGGTATTGTCCCCGCACCCTTTTCCCTGAATATTCCGCAGTGAACTTGATGAATGCTGAGAAAGTTTCCCCTCAGTGACAGTTCGCGGCGGCGGGTTCGCGGTACGTACGGCTTGATTGACATCTGGCGGATGAGGCCGGATGCGGCAGTGGCAACACCCATAATGGCGGGATTCTTCTGAATCGATCTCTTTACCAGGGGCAGAACGGATTCCGGTTTCATAACCTCTCCTTGTGCATGGTTTTGAGTCATTATGCGTGGGGAGAGTTACAGCTGCGTTTCGACAGGGCAAAATGTGGGTGGAGACGTACCATTTCTTTCGTAAAAATACCCCCTCCATTGGCGGGAGGGGGTGTAGGGGGTGAGGGGTAGGGGCGATCCTTGTGATCGCCCCTCTGGAGGGCTAATATTTGATGGTTTTTATTGTCTTCTCGACCATTTTGACTACCTTCTCGGGAAGCGGGGCGTACAGGATGTCGGCTGCCATTTTCTGCCCCTTTTTCAGTTCCCAGTTGAGGAACTCGACCAGCTTCTTGCCATTCGCGGCATTCTTCTGCTGCTGGGGTCGGTTCCACG
This sequence comes from Geobacteraceae bacterium, assembly GCA_017861285.1. Taxonomy (GTDB): domain Bacteria; phylum Desulfobacterota; class Desulfuromonadia; order Geobacterales; family Geobacteraceae; genus CAIWTU01. The sequence continues at coordinate 4,760 of JAGFXO010000085.1, forward strand.
AAACTGCCGCTGGCGTTTTTCAGTGAAGCGTAGGGGAGCTTGTTTTCATGGGCATAGGCCAGCTCGACGTATCCGATGCTGTTTTTCACGTTTTTGATCTGCCCTGCAACCCCTTCATTTCCCTTGCCGCCCAGTCCGACCGGCCAGTTGACGGAAGCGCCCATGCCAACCTTGTTTTTCCATTCAGCGCTGACATTGGAAAGGTAGTCGGTGAATATGGCGGAAGTGCCGCTGCCGTCTGAGCGGTGAACGACAACGATGTCATTAGCCGGGAGTTTGATTGTTTTGTTGACGGAAGCGATTCTCGGGTCGTTCCACTTGGTTATCTTGCCGAGGTAGATGTCGGCCAGAACATCAGGGGTCATCTTCAACCCTTTGCCGATTCCGGGGATGTTGTACGTAACGACGACGGCACCCATCACGGTGGGGATGTGCAGGATCTTGCCGGGGGCCGACTTGAGCTGCTCATCGGTCAGAAACTTGTCGGTGGCGCCGAAATCGACCGTCTGTGCCAGGATCTGCTTGATGCCTCCGCCGCTGCCGATCGACTGGTAGTTGAACTTGACGGAAGGGTCGACCTTTGCGTATTCAGAGAACCATTTCGAATAGAGGGGGTAGGGGAAGGTCGCTCCGGCACCGTTGATGAGCGTCTCTGCCGAGGCCTGCCCGGCCAGTGCGGTCATGGCAAGGGCTGCCAGTACCAGAAGGGTTGAACATGTTTTCCTGAACATCTGAACCTCCTTTTGTAATGAAGAATTGCGTGAATTGTAATCATCATGCTGTTACAGGGATGTTACAGGGGTGATAAAATATGTTGAAAATTTCCGCCCCCCAGTTCCCTTTCCATGAAATTCTTGTTGCCTCGACCGGTTCAAATTCATACACTGCCGGAAATATGTCACGTAAATGGGAAATTATTCACGGTGTACAGGGGTGAGAAGGCAGTGAACAAGAACATAACGATACTCTATGCTTTTTCATTTCTGCAGAAGACCCTTTTCCCGATGGCGATCATCACCCTGTTCTGGAAGGATCACATCGGTCTTTCCCTGACGCAGATCCTGCTGCTGCAAAGCATCTTTTCCGTTGCGACCGTGCTGCTGGAGTACCCCTCGGGATACGTGAGCGACCGGCTCGGATACCGCCTGGCGTTGAACATTGCATCACTTCTTGGAATTGCCGGATGGGGCCTTTACACATTTGCAGGCTCCTTCGGAGAGGTCATTGTCGCCGAAATCCTGCTGGGAATTTCCCTGTCTTTTATCAGCGGGTCGGACAGCGCCCTTCTCTATGAAACCCTGAAGGCGGGCGGCAAGGAGCGTTTGTATGCGCGATACGAAGGGCGGATGAACGGTTTCGCACAGATTGGCGAAGCGCTGGGAGCAATTTTCGCCGGGGTATTCTATGCAGCGGCTCCGCTCCTGCCCTTTTTTCTCCAGACAGGGGTCTGGCTGCTTGCCTTCCTGCTAACCCGGTTCATGGTCGAACCGCCGCGCGATACTTCAATCTCTTCCGGCTCACATCTGGCGGAAGCTTTCCAGACGGCACGCTATGCGTTCGTTGATAACAGGCGACTGCGATATACCATACTGTTGAACACCATCCTGGGCATTGCCTCCTTTTATCCCGTCTGGCTGATCCAGCCATACATGCAGGAGGCTGGAGTGCCCGTGGCATGGTTCGGACCGGTATGGGCCGGAGCAAATCTCTCTGTTGCCCTGTTTGCCCTGGCCAGCCACCGTTTCCATCATTATCTGGGCGACCGGTGGATGGTTATTCTATTCATTGTCATGATAGGCGCGGGATATTTCGGATTGGGACTGGTCGGCGGGTTATGGGGGTTTCTGTTTTATTACATCCTGACGAGCATGAGAGGTATGCGTGGCCCGATGATGCTCAATCATGCGCAAATGGAATGTCCGTCAGCAAACCGGGCGGGCGTTCTTTCCCTGCAATCCCTCTGTTTCCGGCTTTTCTTTGCCGGTACCGGCCCCCTTGTCGGGAAACTTGCCGATGCCGGGGGCGTCCGGCATGCCTTTCACGTTCTCCTGTATGCCTTCCTTCTTATCCTCCCGCCGCTTGCCTTTCTTTTTCTCAGGAATGGCCGCAACGGAAAGACTGTCCGGGAGGAGGTCATGCCGTAAAGCTGTAGATTATCAGAAACAGCAGGATTATGCCGATGATCAGCGCAATAAAACCGAAGCCCTTGATGAAGAAGTCATAGAGAACCCCGCTTGGCCTGGATACCATGAACTGTTCCGTTGTTCCGGCCTCCTCATACCGTTTCCACTGTTCTCCCCTTTCCTCGATCATTTCCGTTTTCGAAAGCTGTCCGTTGAAGATGACGAAGTCCATGGGGAATTTTTCCGGGCGGCCATGGGTGTTGAAGAAGTGAACCGTAAAGATAAAGCCTGTTGCCAGAAGCGCCTCATCGGAATGGACGATGGTGGCCACGTTGAACATCCAGCCAGGGAGGAAATTGCCGAAGAACTCGGGGAACCAGAGCATGAGCCCGGAACCGCCGATGGCGAACATTCCCCAGAAGACGGCGAAGAAGTCGAACTTCTCCCAGTAGGTCCACCGGTCGAAAGAAGGTTTCGGTCCCTTGAACAGGAACCAGCGCATCATCCCCGCAACATCCCTGACGTCCTTCAGGTTGGGGAACAGGGAATCAGGCCCGAAAAGCCTTTGCAGCCAGGTGCCCGGGATGTCCTTGCGGATGAACAGAAAGTGAAAGCTCATAGCGATGGACGAAAAAAAGTAGACAAAAGTTACAACAGCGCAAATCCTGTGGATCAGCCCTGCATTGGCAGTACCGCCGTAAAATTTCATGAGAACGATAGCCCATTGCTGGTCACTGAATTTCAGAGGCAGGCCGGTCAATGCCAGGCCGAGAAAACTGGTTATGACCAGGAAGTGCAGCAGAATGTGTTTCCAGTTGAAGCGGCGATACTGCCTGTGGCCCTCGGCAACGGCGTGCCCACTTTGTCCTTGTTCGAGGAGTGCCTGCTTCTGCCGGTTTTCGACAAAGCCGCGGAACAACCAGAGCAGGGTGTGCAGCCAGAAGACCGCAAAGACGACGGCCAGAAGACCGGTCATGGCCATCAGGGTCCAGTAGAGCACCGGGTATTCGCCGCGGTCTTTCGGTTCCGCATGGGGATAGAATTTGACGAACAGCGGCGTGGCATTCGTGTGGCATTTGCCGCATGTCCGGACAAGTTTGTTCGGGTTTACCGTGGAATTCGAGTCTCCTGCGGGAAGTATCAGATGGGAGGTATGGCAGTCCGCACAGCCTGCCACCCTGTCAGCATACCCGAGCCTGAAATTCTTGCCGTGATAGCTGTTTTCATAAGTTTGGACGGCCACGGTGAACACGCCGTTCCGCTTCATCATTTCTGCATCGCTGTGGCATCTCATGCACACTTGAGAATGGAACTTCTTGTGGCCGGCGGAATTCTGGTCGCCCAGCGGTTTGATTTCATGAAGCCCGTGACAGTCGCTGCATGCCGGGGAGTCCTTGCGGCCTGCAGCCACCGCCTTGCCGTGAACCGACTGCAGATACTCCGTGGACTCTTTGTCATGGCATTGCCGGCATTTTTCAATAACTTTCCGCTTGTCGTTCTTCCAATATGACACGGTGTGAATATCGGAGTGACAATCGGCACAGGATATCTCATTGAGCATGTGGACGCTGGCATAATGCTCGGAAACTATCTTTTTATGGCACCTGATGCATTGCACTTTTCCAACCGTCAATTGACCTTTTTCGTGTGAGGAGAGTTCGGTCAGTTCCACATGGCAGCTCGTACAGCCGTTTTTGCCATGGACCGATGCGTCAAAGTCGGTGGAGGAAATCTTGTCGCCATGACAACCAAGACAAACGGAGGGGGGGGCCGCCATGTTTCGTTCGGCGGATACCGGCAATCCGAAGGCGAGCAGGAAAAGCAGCAATGGTACGATGCGGATAATTGTCGGCATGGCAAGTCTCCTGAATCCGAAGAAGTGGCGACAAGACGGGATTCAAGCCCGGAATGCTTTATTTTCGGGCATGATCTAAGTATATAAATAGATGGTTTGAAAGCAAGCCGGGATGTTTCCGGAAGAACGTGTCGGCGCCGGATGCGGTTATTTTTTGGGACGGATCTTCAGTTTGGGGTTCCCGTTTTCGACCGTGATACGCAATTCCACATCGGGACATTTGTACTTTGCCAGAGCCGCATGCTTATATTTGGTGACTATATCGGCTACCATTTCCCTGGTAATCTTCTCGACGGGAAGATGGCATTCCCTGCGTGCCTGGAGAAATTGAAGGTAAATCGATTCAGTTTCCTGCTCGGCCCCGGTTTTTTCTCCAACGGCGGCGGCAACGTGAAGCTTTTCGTTGATATCCATCTTGAAGCGGTCGCGGGAATACTTTCCTTCGTCCATGAGACGGGTAATTCTGCCCCAATACTGCTTGTAGCTTGCAAGACGCGACTTCAAGGAGTTGTATTTGAACGTGAGCTGGGTGTTTATCAGGTTGTTTCCCGAATATTTCCTGGAAAACTTCTCCACATCTTCCAGCAACTTCAGGGGCTCCCTTCTTTCAAGGCCGAGAAAATATTGCTCATACTTGAGGATAAGGTCATCCAGCCTCTTCTCGAAAAGCTTTATATCTTCAGGTATTCCCACGGTGCCCCCCATTGGCGGAATAATATATTTCCCGGTTTCATATGTAAAGGAAAAGCTTGACGGGCCACGGTTCAGGTTAATTGACCTTGACTTGTCGGAAAATCATTGATTAAATTACGAACTTCAGGAAAGTATACGCTACGACGGGAGGTTTGGGAATGGGGGCAACAGCAGCGATAATTCTTGCAGCCGGCAAGGGGACAAGGATGAAATCGGACCTGGTGAAGGTCATGCACTCACTGGGAGGATGTCCCATGATCGAGTATCCGGTTGCGGCCGCCCGGGAAGCCGGCGCCTCGAGGATAGTGATCGTCGCGGGTCACCAATCGGAGAAGGTGAAAGAATATTTCCCCGGCGGAGATGAGATCGATTTTGCCCTTCAGGAAGAGCAGCTGGGGACCGGCCATGCGGTGGCGTGCGCCAGTCCGTCCCTCGAGGGATTCAGCGGCAGGGTGCTCATACTGTGCGGCGATGTGCCGCTCCTGAAAGCTGATACCTTGAAGGAGATGATGGCCTGCCACAAAGAGAGCGGGGCGGTTCTGACGGTCCTTACTTCACGCCCCGACAATCCGTTCGGCTATGGAAGGGTGGTAAAAGGGGTCGGCGGTACCGTGCTGCGAATTGTCGAGGAAAAGGATGCCAATGACACCGAGCGGGAGATCAGGGAGGTCAATTCCGGTATTTACTGTGTTGAGTCCGGATTCCTCTTTGATGCCATTACGCACCTGTCTAACGATAATGCCCAGGGTGAATACTACCTGACCGATATCGTTCAGATGGCCGCCGCAGCCGGGCTGTCGGTCACTTCGTTTCCCGTTTCTTGCGCGGAGGAGGTGATGGGGGTGAACGACCGGGGGCAGCTTGCGGAAGCCGGTTCCATCATACGCAAGAGGGTGAACCAGGCTCTGATGTATGCGGGAGTGACCATTGTCGACCCCTCTGTCACATACATCGACAGGGGCGTGAAAATAGGGAAAGATACGATCGTGTATCCCAATGTCCATATTCAAGGCGTTACGGAAATCGGTGAAAACTGTGTGATCGAGCCTTCCTCCGTCATCCGGGGATGCAGGATCGGCGATGGAGTGACCATCAAGGCGGGGTCGGTCATGGCCGATGCCATAGTGCACAACTCCGTCTCCATCGGTCCCATGGCTCATCTGCGGCCGGGTACCGAGTTGATGAACCATGTGAAGATCGGCAACTTCGTGGAGATAAAGAAAGCGTTTGTCGGCGAGGATTCCAAGGCATCCCACCTCACCTACCTCGGTGATGCGACTATCGGCAAGGGAGTCAACATCGGCTGCGGCACCATCACCTGCAACTACGATGGCATCAACAAGCACCGGACGGTCATCGAGGATGACGTTTTCGTCGGAAGTGACGTGCAGCTCGTGGCGCCGGTAACCATCGGCCGCAATTCCCTCGTCGCGGCAGGCACAACGGTAACGAAAGACGTGCCGCCCGATTCCCTCGCTATTGCCCGGACGCCCCAGGTAAACAAGGAAGGGTGGGTAAAAGAGCGGGAAAAGGGCAAAGGTAAATAGATTGCCTGGATCAGCAACAACTTGAAATTTTGTCGGAACGGTGTTCAGAGGTTCTCCGTATGTTGGCGAACCTTATCAAGGCACGTGCCCGTTCACCACAACGTAATCCAATAAGCGCTTGCTGAAGGCTCCTTTTGCCTTTTGCCTTGTGCCTTGTGCCTCTTGCCAAGGAGTTTATATGTGCGGTATCGTTGGTTATACAGGAAATCAGGAAGCCACCCCCATCATTCTGGAAGGTCTGAGAAAGCTGGAGTACCGGGGATATGACTCGGCCGGTGTCTGCGTCATCCATTCCGGCAGGGCTGAAATACGCCGCAGTGAAGGGAAACTGGTCAATCTGGACAAACTGCTGGCGACGGCGCCGGTAAACGGCGAAATCGGCATCGGCCACACCCGCTGGGCCACCCACGGCCGTCCTTCGGAGATAAATGCCCATCCCCACCAGGCAGGTTCGATTATCGTTGTTCACAACGGAATCATAGAGAATTACCTCGAGTTGAAGGAAAGGCTGACGGGGCTCGGGCGCACGTTCAAGAGTGAAACGGATACCGAGGTCATTTCCCACATCATCGACGAGAAATTCAAGGAAACCGGCAACTTCGAACAGGCCGTGAGAAACGCCCTCCAGGAGCTTCGGGGGGCATATGCCGTCTGTATCCTGTGTGAAAACGATCCGGGAGTGCTCATCGCCGCCAAGCAGGGTTCGCCCATGGTGATCGGTCTCGGGGAAAACGAGTACTTTGTCGCCTCCGATATTCCGGCGATCCTTTCCCATACGCGGGAGATGGTTTTCATGGAAGACGGGGAAATGGTTGTCTTCAGCCGGGGAAAAGCGGTTTTCAGTACCGTTGCCGGAGAGCCTCTCGAGAAAAAACCCCGCCATATCGACTGGTCTCCGCTCATGGCGGAAAAAGGCGGCTACAAGCATTTCATGCTCAAGGAGATCTTCGAGCAGCCCCGGGCCATCAGGGATACCATAGCCGGAAGGCTCATGGAGGAAGACGGAAATGTCTTCCTGGAGGGGGTGAAGCTTTCTGACGGGGAGCTTGCGCAGGTGGAGCGGATTTTTATCGTTGCCTGCGGCACCTCGTGGCATGCGGCGCTGGTCGGCAAGTTCCTCATCGAGGAGCATTGCCGTATCCCGGTGGAAGTCGACATTGCTTCGGAGTTCCGGTACCGCAATCCGATCATCAATGACAAAACCCTCATGATCCTCATTTCCCAATCAGGGGAAACCGCGGATACCCTGGCGGCGCTCCGCGAAGGGAAAGCGAGAGGCGCAAAGAATATCGCCATCTGCAATGTGGTCGACTCTTCCATTGCCCGCGAGTCGAACGGTGTCATCTATACCCATGCCGGCCCCGAGATCGGGGTAGCATCCACCAAGGCATTCATTACCCAGCTGGCTGCCCTCTTCCTGTTCACCATCAGGTTTGGCCGCGCAATCGGAACCATCGACAGGGACAAGGGCCGCACAATGGTCTCCTTGCTGATCCGGATCCCGGCCTTGCTGGATAACGTCCTCGAACTCAACGGCCAGATCGAGAAGATAGCGCGTACCTACATGCATGCCCGTGACTTCCTCTACCTGGGGCGTGGCATCAATTACCCCATTGCACTCGAAGGAGCGCTGAAGCTCAAGGAGATATCCTATATCCATGCGGAAGGATACCCCGCGGGGGAGATGAAGCATGGTCCCATCGCCCTCATCGACGAGAATATGCCGGTGGTCATCGTGGTGCCGAAGAATGAGAATTATGAAAAGGTGGCTTCCAACATGGAGGAGGTTATCGCCCGCGGCGGCCTGGTAATTGCGGTATGCTCCGAAGGGGACGAGGAAATACGAAAGAAGGCCATGACCACCATTGAAATCCCCCGGGACAGCGATGATCTCACGCCGATCCTCGTTTCCGTTCCCATGCAGCTGCTGGCATACCACATCGCCGTCCTCAAGGGGACGTTGGCATGCAAGATTGGGAAAATAAAATAAAGTCGTCCCAAAAAAATAAAGTCGTCCTTTTAAAATAAAGTCGTCCAAATATAATAAAGTTGTCCTTGTCAATAAAGCCTTCCCTAGTGGAAGGCTTTATTGTTAAGGCCAGTTATGCGCTGGACCTTGTGTCACTATGGTCAAAACGGTTTCTTTATCTGTGGAAGAACACTGGGAAAACCGATTCCGACGCG
>JAGFXO010000086.1 GCA_017861285.1 Geobacteraceae bacterium
CAAGTTCCTTGCTGAAATCAAGATACGCGGTGTCGCCCTGCACCTGAACACTGTTGATGGTCGTGGAGGGAGGAAGCGCGGGGGCGAGGTCACCGAGCGGACCCCTGACGAGTTTGGCAAGAGTTGATCGGATGCAGGCAGCAAGATCATTCCTGCATGAGTCGATCTCGCTTCCCTCACGCATGAGGCCATCACCGTCAGGGGCGGCAAAAAAAAGGGTGATCCGTACCCTGTCCGCCGGGCCGGGGTGAGCGGGAATCGCAGGCACCCGTTTGCTGTCATGGTACTTTTGCAGCATGAGTGCACCGATTACAGCCGCGGCAACAAGAAAGGCGGCAAAGAGGATAAGTTTCGTCCTGCGGTTCCTTACATATATTTTCACCCGTCTACTCCCTGCCGCTTCGAGTCTTCGAGGCTCACCTGGTGGACATCTCCTAGCTTGTTGCCGAGAAAACGGTTGCCCACGCGAATAAACCCGGCCGGTACGTCGGTTACGAAAAAATGATGGTTTCCTTTTTCTGAAGAGGGGCGCAGAAGATTCCTGTTCCTCAGGATTTCCGCCACCGTATGGGCGGTCTCTTCTGCCGAGTCAACAAGCCTGACCTCCGTGCCCATGGTCTCGGCGATGATCCCTTTGAGTATTGGATAGTGCGTGCAGCCGAGCACCAGCGTGTCAACGCCGTCGTCTTTCAATCCTCGCAGGTAAATCCTCGCGGTAAGCCTGGCCACTTCGTTGTCTACCCACCCCTCCTCGGCCAGGGGCACAAACAGGGGGCAAGGCCTGGTAATGACTTCTATTTCGGGATTTATCCTTTTGATGGCTCTGGTATAGGCGCTGCTCCGGATTGTGCCTTCGGTGCCTATGACGCCCACTTTGCCGCTCCTTGTCGCACAAGCGGCGCTCCGTGCACCCGGCTCGATCACCCCGACGATGGGTATGGAATAATGTTTTTTCAGTGATTCGAGAGAAACGGCGGAGGCGGTATTGCAGGCGGTAACCAGCAGCTTGATCTCTCTTTTTACAAGGAATGCCGTTATCTCATGGGCGTACCTGGTAACCGTCTCCGGTGATTTTGTCCCATAGGGAACCCGGGCGGTGTCGCCCAGATATATGGTGTCTTCCTGGGGCAGGACCCTGGTGATTTCCTTCAGCACCGTAAGGCCGCCTACCCCAGAGTCGAATATGCCGATAGCTTTCCAGGGCACTGTTTTATCTCCGGGATTGCTTTTGTTATAATGTAAACGTCATATACTATGGTACGCTCAATGGATTTGTCAAGGCATTTGGGACGGCTTCACGGCATACTCCGCCATTTCCGGGGAATGATATTACTTCTTTAATTTGCAGGGGAAATCTGCTATGTAATCAGGTACTAAAGGTCAAATACGGAGGGATCATGGAAAAGCGGGAATTGATCGACAAAACGAAGGAAACATTGGCTCCTTTCCAGACCGATCAGATCATAAGTTACATGAGAAACCTAACCCTGGAAAAGGCAATGGAAAATCCGTGGCTGATTACCGCGTTTCTCGTTATATTCTTCTATGCGGTGATAAAGCGCTCGAAATTCGTTCTCCTTACGCTGTTTTCGGTCATCTCCCTCATGGTCCTCATGCGATACACCTTCCCGACCAGCGGGGACGAACTGGAATTAGCGTCAACCTTGCCCTTTGTTTTCGGCGCTCTGCTGATCGGCGCGGTAGTATTGTATTTCAATTTCATAAAAACGGAATGACATATATTGAAGAAAACAGGTTTTACCACATCCATCCCCATTGAGGTTCTACTGGCCGCGGGGAGAGTGCCCGTCGATCTGAACAATCTGTTTATAACCAGCGAAAGAAGCCAGTGGCTTATCGACAAGGCGGAACTGGAGGGTTTCCCCAGGAATATCTGCGGCTGGATCAAGGGGATCTATGCGGCAGTTCTGGAAAGCGGAATTCGTGAAATCGTGGCGGTTACCGAAGGTGATTGCAGTAATGCGCGGGCTCTCATGGAGGTGCTTTCCCTCAAGGGGATATCCGCAATTCCCTTCGCATACCCCGGTGACAGAAACAGGGAGAGCCTCCGCATAGAGATCGAAAAGCTGATGGAACAGTTCGGGGCCTCCCTGGAAGCGGTAATGGAGGCGAAAACAAGGCTTGACGGAATCAGGCGGAAGGTGCATGAAATAGACAGGCTCACCTGGCAGGAAAATCTCGTATCAGGCCAGGAAAACCACTATTTCCAGGTTGCGACCTCGGACATGAACAGTGACCCGGACAGGTTCGAGGAAGAAATAGAAGGTTTTCTGCAAGCCGTCGTTTCCCGCAAACCGTTCCGGGAGAAAATCCGGCTTGCCTATATCGGGGTTCCACCCATCATTTCCGACCTCTATCCCTTTCTGGAATCCAGGGGGGCGCGGGTCGTCTTCAACGAGACCCAGAGACAATTTTCCATGCCCTACGGCATAACAGATCTTGTGGAGCAGTATCGCGCCTATACCTATCCGTACGACATATTCACGAGACTCGAGGATATCACCGCGGAGATTGAAAAAAGGAGGGTGGACGCCGTTATCCACTATGTGCAGTCCTTCTGCTTCCGACAGATCGAGGATATGGTCGTTCGCAGGCAGCTGTCTCTTCCCGTACTGACCCTCGAAGGGGACAAGCCCGCTTCGCTGGATGCCAGAACCAGGATACGAATCGAGAGTTTTCTGGAGATGGTCCGGGAGAAATCATGAGAATAGGTATTGATCTGGGGAGCCGGAAGGTGAAGTTTTCGGTTGTTGACAACGGAGCCGTGGTCAGGCTGGCCGATTATGATACCCTCGGCTTTTACAAGCGCTTTGGCAGAATTGTCGATGAAGAGCTCAGTTTCGACCTTGCGGCAACAGGGATGTTTGCAGCGGAAGAACTTGCATCGGCCGCTCTCGTAGTCACCGGCTACGGGAGAAACACCCTTGATTTCAAAGGGGTGAAGGTGGTTTCCGAGATCAGGGCCCATGTGGCCGGAGCCGTTTTCCAGACGGGACTGAAAGACTTTACCCTGCTGGACATGGGGGGGCAGGATACCAAGGTTGCCCTGGTACGCGGCAGGCGGCTCGACGATTTCGTCATGAATGACAAATGCGCGGCAAGCAGCGGCCGCTACCTGGAAAATATGGCGTCAATTCTCGAGGTGAGCCTCGAAGAGCTTACCTCTCATTGGGAGGACCCGGTACCGCTCGATACGACCTGCGGGATTTTCGGCGAGTCTGAACTTATCGGGCAGATTCTTCGCGGTCATCCGGTAGCCCGGCTTTGTGCCGGTGTGAACCAGACCCTGGTAAAAAGGGTATTACCCATGCTCAGGCGTTTCCCTTCTCCCCACCTGGTGCTGACCGGGGGCGTTGCCAGGGGAGGCGCTTTTGTGAGGATGCTGGAAGCGGAGACCGGCAGTCCGGTTATCGTGCCCGAACACCCGCAGCACAACGGCGCAATAGGCTGCGCCGTCATCGAATGAGGTTTCTCATGCGGCTATCCCGGAAGGATTGGCTGTTCCTTGCCCTGATGGGCGCGGTACTGCTCATATTCATCCTCATCTCCGGGGAAGAGAAAACCGTGAAAGTCCCCCCTGACGAAATCCACCGCTCTTTTTACGAGACATTGGAAAAAACCGGGAGCAAACGTGAGGCGGAGAAGGGGTGCGAGACATGCCATAACGAGAGCTCTATGCCTTTTCCCAAGGATCACCCGCCGAAGCACCGCTGCCTTTTCTGCCACAAGATGCAGCAGGCCGTGCGATGAAAACTCTCAACCTGACCGCTGAAATAGAAAAACTCGTCGGGAATATCGTTTCCCGCGTACCGGCGTTGAACCACATTGATCCCTCCAGGGTGCTTGTTTGCGTCGCTTCAACCCGTGGCGGCGGTATTCACGGCACATACGCAAAGATTCATCCGCTCCGGTTCCCCGGAGGGGGGCGCACCATGGAGAAATGGCGCGGAAGCAAAAGAACTGTGTATTCCATGCCGAAGGTGACCCACAGGGGCATGGATATGCTGTATATCATCTATTTCCTGGTCCCCCGTTTCCTCAACCTCACGGTGCGGGAAAAACTGATCACCATATTCCACGAACTCTATCACGTCTCTCCCGAAATGAACGGTGATATCCGCCGCTTCCCGGGGAAAAACTATGCACACGGCAGTTCCCGCAAGCGGTATAATGCCCTGATGGCGCATCTGGTCGAGGGTTATCTCCGGGATTTGGAGGATGAAAACCTGGTACGTTTTCTGGAAGGGGATATGGATGCGATTCGTTCCAGATACAGGGTTATCGTCGGCAGGAGGTTTCCCGTGCCCCGCATACAGATGGAGAATTGCGAGGGCTAGTACCTCGTAACATTTAATTTTACGCTCAAAAACAATCCCCTCACCCCTGGAAGGGGGAGGGTTAGGGTGGGGGGGAAGTTGCCATTAAGATAAAAGGTTGTCGCATCACCCACCCCCCTAACCTACTCCCGTCAAGGGAGGGGGGATTTTGCGAAACTGAAAATGCTAGTCTGCTGTTTGCCAAGACGGCCGATCCGCTGATTTTCAGTTTTTTTGGAAAATCAGCTTCGCGGTAGGGTTCTGGTCGTGAAGTCTTTCTTCCGGAAAGTAGATTTTGCCGTGAAATCCGCTGAAAATGGAGTACAGTTCCTCCGGTTGCAACAGGAACTCCTTTTTGTGAGGGGACGGCACATAGGGGGAATCCATGATTGTGTCGAAGACGATGACTCCTCCCGGGTTGAGGGCGGCAACGCTTTTGGGAATGAGGTGACGCAGCAGAAAGTTGAAGTTGATGATAAGATCGAAGGTTTCCGAGAATTCATATGCTTCCATGTCCTCCATGTGGAAATCGATCAGAAGCCGTTCTTGCTTCATCCAGTGTACGGCCTTTTCCAGTCCCACCTCCGATATGTCCAGTCCAGTGACGTCAAAGCCTTCTTTGGCAAGGAAAATGCTGTTTCTCCCTTCCCCGCAGGCGATATCCAGCGCCTTTTTGCCAGGGACGAGGGATTTGATGAATTCGATGTTCTCTACCAGGTACGGGGAAGGATTTGACCCCAGGGCAAAATTTTCGCTCCTGAATCGCTCGTTCCATTTTGTGCGGATTTCCCCACTTTCGTTGCCGTTCATGAAAGACCCCGTACAGTTTTGCAGTAATCTAGAAGAATGAAAGCGCTTTTGGAACCAGAGTGAGTGCACTATAGACCAGTTTTGATCTGCCGCCAAATATTTTCTCAGGCCGGTCATTTTTTCAGGAGACCGCCCGTATGGATGCCGGTTCGGCACAGCCGGAGCTTTCGATAATCATCCCCGTTTTCAATGAAGCAGGGAATATCCAAAACCTGATCCAGACTCTGGCTGCACAGCGGGATATTGATTTCGAGCTCATCCTCTGTGACGGAGGCTCGTCGGACGGGACGCCGGACAGATTCCGGGAGATGGCGAGGCGTCTTTCTTTACCCGCGAGGACGGTGGTTGCCCCAAGGGGCAGGGGACGGCAGATGAATGCGGGTGCCGCAGCGGCACGCGGCACCTTCTACCTGTTTCTGCACGCCGATTCTGACTTTGTCGACGGAAAGGCCCTCCGCACGGGCCTCGATGCCCTTGCCGCGGTCATGCAGTCCGCGGGCCACGATAGGGTGGCGGGGAGGTTTGCCCTGCGTTTCCGTCAACAGACTGATACACACCGATTGTTTTATTATTACCATGAATGCAAAGCCCGTTTGAATCGGGCGGGCTGCACCCATGGTGACCAGGGATTCCTGCTGCACCGGCATTTTTTCTGTTTGTCGGGCCCCTTCGACGAATCGATCCCGGTACTGGAGGATACCCGTCTCGCAGAAACAATCCGTGAGTCGGGTATGTGGATTCTTCTCCCCGGTGAGATTCATACTTCACCCCGCCGTTTCGAGACGGAAGGGTGTGCCCGTCGTGAGATACTCAATACCCTTGTCATGGCCATTTCCGCGTCAGGCCGGGACGATTTTCTTCGTGAAATGCCGCGCATCTATTCCAGCCAGGACCATACCCGAGGCCTCAGTCTCTATCCTTTTTTCCTCAGAATACGGGAGATGCTGGATGCATTGCCTTTCCGGGAACGTGTCTCGTTCTGGTATGCGTGCGGTTCCTGCGCCGTTGCAAACATCTGGCAGATTGCGTTCTTTATCGATGCGTTGCGGCATTTCCGGCTGGGGCTCCCTCCCGGAGAAGGCGAGAACTCTCTTCTGAGGCACTTCAGCCGATATGGCGCCGCTCTGGTTGACCATCCTGCCGGGAGAACCGTGGCTGCCGTCATGGCCTGGGCTTGTTTGCGGCTGATCTGCACCTTGGGCAGGTTTCGGGAAGGGCCGGGGAGGGGGGGCTTACCGCCTGCCGATTTTCACAAAGGCGTTGATGACGTCTGACTCTTCCTGTCGCAGGCCCAGGAATTCGACCCCGAACCCCGAGGGCATCTCACGTTTCACGATGTTTTTCCGGCTGTTCTGCCAGGCGACCCGCCCTTTGATCCCCTGCAGCATGCAGTTGTTGTCTGGAAGAGCGAAGGAAAGTTCAAGGGTGGTTTCCGGTTCGATATCGTACTCCGTCGCCACAAATATTCCCCCCGGGCTGATGTCGGCACTTACCCCTGAAAGGTGCAGATTGTGAGCCCTGAATTTGACCGGCGTCCGGTACGGAACCCTGGACTCGCGCCGATCGATTCGAAGCAGGTACTTTCTGCCTTTTTCCAGGAAAATCCTCCTGTTTACCGGTTTGGTAAGATAATCGTCACATCCTGCTTCACGGCACAGCCGGACATCTTCTTCTTTGCCTGCCGATGTAACCATGATAACCGGGATCGTACGGAATGACGGGTCCGCTTTGATGACTGAACAACACTCCGCACCGTCCATCTGCGGCATGTGCAGGTCCATGTAAATGAGGTCCGGTCTTTCTTTCTTGATGACATCCAGTGCTTCCCTGCCGTTGGCGGCGGTAAGGATCCTTACCGGAGCGAATTTGAGGAAACTCTTTTCCAGCTCAAGAAAGAGTTTCGTATCATCAACCAGAAGAATTTTTGGTGTCGACATGGTAGCCCGCCTATTCACAGAGTGCCTGTTTTCCAGTTCAAGTTTACCCTCTGCGGCATTTATTTCAATTTCTCAACGGAAAAATCGTGATTCGAATGCACCGTTTACCTCTCCACCCGTGTCACGACTCCCTGCGGCAATGATGAGATGGGTATCATCAGCCGCCGGTGTTCAGGGGGAAACCCCGCTCCGCAAGGAATTCCAATGTCTGGTCGAGAGATGGGATTCCCGCCCTGCCTCCGATCCTGGTGCATTTCAGCGCTGCCAGTGCCGACGCGAAACGAATGGTGTCGGTAATGTGCCATCCCTTCAGAAGACCGAAAATAAAACCTCCATGGAAGACGTCACCGGCGCCGGTGGTGTCGGCAACCTCGACCTCGAACCCGGGTATCCGGAGAACCTTTCCGTCCAGAAAAGTTACGCTGCCCCGTGGCCCGAGCGTCACCGTTACCGTTGCCAACCCCAGCAGATCCAGTTGCCCCATGAATGCGTTCTCGTCATCTTCCCATCGGGGATCGATATCTCTGGCAAACTGCTCGGATGCGACTACGTAATCGCTGGCACGGGCAATTTCAATGATGCCCGGCCGCATCCGGCTTGCGTCGATCATGACCGGAATAGACCTTTTTCGTGCTTCCCGAGCGGCACATAAGGACATGTCTGCCATCAGCCCGTCCAGGTGCAAAAAATCCGACCCTTGCTGAAACAGCGAAACTGCTTCTTCCTGCCCCAGCGGCTTTCCCGTGGGCCTTCGCCAGAATATCGTCCTTTTTCCGGTCTGTTTTTCAACGGCGATGAAAGCCAACTGGGATGATGAATTGCGCCGCGTCACGAGGCCTTTTGCGTCAATGCCTTCAGCCTCAAGTGATGCCCGGATCATTTCTCCCTGGTAGTCGTCGCCGGCAATGCCGTGGAAGCTGCACGATACGCCGAGGCGGGCCAGTGCCACAAGCGCAGTGGCTACAGGCCCTCCGCCCTGCTCCTGCCAATCGTGAATCTCGGTTTTCGTATCGACGTACGGGTACGAATCCATAACACCCAGGTAATCCCACGAACATTGTCCGATTCCGGTCACATGCATTTCTTTTTCCTGCGGATTTGCCGGGGATTCATACCGTCAGCCTGACAAAATCCGGAACGACTGTTATTTTTACCGGTGCCCTGCAGATGTAGTCCCCGTCAATCTGGACGGGCTTGCTGCCCGATACTGTCAGAGTCCCTGCCCTGAAAGTGCTCATTCCTGCTCCCCGCAGACCTTTGCCGGTGAGCAGCATTGCCGCCGCCCTCAAGTAGCATGCCCTTTTCATGCCATGTATGCACACAAC
>JAGFXO010000087.1 GCA_017861285.1 Geobacteraceae bacterium
CTTTTGCCCTGTGCCTAGTGCCTGTCTTTTATCATTTCATCAACGATTATTCTTGCCGCATCGGGTCTGGCCAGAGTCCTGGCGCACATTCCCGCAATCCTCAGCCTTTCACTGTCCCCCGCCAATTCACGGATAATGCCTGCCAGCCTTTCTCCGTTCAGATCCCTGTTCAACAGCATGAAACCGGCCCCCTTCTCCACCAGCGCTTCCGCATTCTTCCGCTGGTGGTCATCGGTGGCAAAGGGAAAGGGAATGAACAGGCACGCCTTGCCGCACGCAGTTACCTCGGCAATGGTCGTAGCGCCGGCCCTGCATATGACCAGGTCTGCCCAACGGTAGGCTTCCGCCATATTATGGATAAACGGGAGCACTTCCGCCTGGAATCCTTCCGCCCGGTATCCGGCTTTCACCTCTTCCAGATCTTTTTCCCCGGTCTGATGAAGTATCGACATGCGATTATTTTCTGTCCGCAAAAAAGGCAAAGAATCGATCATGGCGACATTTATGCTGTGAGCACCGGCGCTTCCGCCGAAAACAAGCAGGTTGACCTGATCGGGAGCCCTTTCGTCCGGCTCGGTACGCCGCATATCCTGAAGAATCTGCCTCCTTAGAGGGTTGCCGGTTACATAAGATTTACTCGCGGGGAAAAATCTTTTTGATTCCTCCAGGGAGATGAAAATTTTTTCGACGAAACGCGCCAGGAGCTTGTTGGTGAATCCGGGCAAGGCATTCTGTTCATGGATAAAGCGGCGGCAGGGGAAGAGCCCGGCAGTCAGCACAACCGGACCGGATGCATATCCACCCACCCCCAGAACGATGTCGGGCCGGAATTTTTCCAGGATTCTCTTCGTCTGGAAGAAGCTTTTCATCAGAAATGAAATCCCCTTTACCTGCTCCATTCGGCTTTTCCCGCGCATTCCTGTGGTTGCAATGACCTCCAGCCTGTATCCCAGCCCTGGAAGGACACGCGCTTCGATACCGTTTTGAGTACCTATGAACAGGACCTCTCCGGACGGATCACGGGAAAGGAACTCCTCAGCTACCGCAATTCCGGGGAAGAGATGACCCCCTGTTCCGCCACCGGCTACTACGAGTCTCATTGCGTCACCCGCACGCGGGAAGATATATTGAGCAGAATCCCCACGGCAAACAGGGTTATGATCAGTGAACTGCCGCCGTAACTGATAAAGGGAAGCGCCAGCCCTTTTGTCGGGAAAATACCCGTTACTACGGCAATATTGACAAACGCCTCAAGGCCGATGAGGGTCGAGATGCCGAAGGCCAGAGACCTGCCGAAATTGTCTTCCGCGTAGAGGGCAACGCGAATGCCCCGATGCACCAGGAGAAAAAACATTGAAGCAATAACCATGATGCCGATGAAACCCAGCTCTTCTCCGACAACGGAAAAGATGAAGTCCGTGTGGGCTTCAGGAAGGTAAAAAAGTTTCTGTTTTCCTTCGCCCAACCCCTGGCCGAAAATTCCGCCGGTACCGACGGCAATCCACGACTGGATAATCTGAAAACCCGTATTTGTCGGGTCTTCCCAAGGGTTGAGGAACGCCATGATGCGCCTGCGGCGATAGTCGACATGCATCACTGCGTAATACAGGAAGGGAAGCGCCAGGAGAATCATGGAGAAAATATAGCTCAACCGCGTCCCCGCCGCAAACAGCATTACCATGGCTACCGCACCGAGTGTCAGTGAAGAGCCGAGGTCCGGCTGCTTGAGCAGCAGGAGAAGCATAACGGCAAGCACCACCATATACGGCAGAAATCCGGAGGAGAAGAATCTCACCTTATCCTGCTTCTTATCCAGAGAGTAGGCCATGTACATGATGAACGCTATCTTGGCGAATTCCGACGGCTGAAAGGAGAAACCGGGCAGACGGATCCAGCGTGAAGAACCGCCGGCACTCCCCCCGATCCCGGGTATCAGAACGGCGAGAAGAAGGACAAGACAACCCAGCAGGATGGGGACCGCCGCTTTGCGCCAGAAATTGTAATCCACCCTCATGGCAAATGCCATGGCCGCAAAGCCGAGAATAGCATAGATGCCCTGGCGTTTGAGAAAATAAAAGCCGTCGTGAAATTTTTTCGTTGCCATGATCGAAGAAGCGGAGTAGACCATGACTACACCGAAGCAGGTCAGTGCAACGACCATGAGCACGATAATCAGATCGTATCCTTCCGCTTTATTCATATGCCTGATCCCGGGAGATCCCGCACCAGCGATGCAAACAGGTCTCCCCTTTCTTCATAATTCTTGAACATGTCAAAGCTGGAGCATGCCGGCGAAAACAGAACCACCCCGCCGGGGGAGGTCAGACGCCGTGCAAGACTTACCGCCTCCTCAAGGGTGTTCACCATATGTGTATCGGTCAGGCTTCCCAGCGAATCGCAAATCCTCTGCCGGGCCTCTCCCAGAAGGATCAGGTGTTTTACCCTCTCCCGAACCAGTTCCGCCAGAGGGGCGTAATCCCCCCCCTTGTCCTTGCCTCCGGCTATCAGGGTTACATCTCCGGGAAAACTTTCCAGAGACTTGACCACGCTCCCGACATTGGTGCCCTTGCTGTCGTTGTAGTAGGCAACATCGCCGACAATTGCAACCAGCTCCATCCTGTGATGGAGGCCGGAGAAATCTTCCACGGCGGCCAGCGCTGATGGGGCATCGCAATCCATGAGCAGTGCGGCCGCGAGAGCAGCCATGATATTTTCGATGTTGTGCACACCTTTCAGCTTGAAAGAAGCCGTGGGAAAGCGTTCCATCCTGCCGTCCCAGGCGAAGGTAATGCAGCCGTCCCGGCAATAAATTCCCTGCTCGAGGACACGCTGTTGACTCATGGGGAAAGTGCGCGCTGCGAGTTTGCCCGCAAGGGATGCAACGATCGGATCATCCATATTGAGAACGGCAAAATCTCCGGGGGTCTGGTTCTGGAATATTCTTGCCTTGGCGTCGATATACTCCTGATAGGATGAGTACCGGTCGAGATGGTCTTCGGTGACATTGAGCAGGACGGCAACCTTGGGGCGGAAGGTGAGGATAGCCTCCAACTGGAATGAACTGATCTCGGCAACGGCTACGTCGACCTTCTCACCGGAAGTAACCAGGTCGATCAACGGCTTTCCGATATTGCCACCGACAAAGGGAGTCCGCCCGCAGTTCCTGAAGATTTCGCCCACAAGGGTGGTAGTCGTGGTCTTGCCGTTGGTGCCGGTTATGGCCACAACCGGTGCATCGATGAAGCTATAGGCAAGTTCTATTTCGCTGATGATGGTTCGCCCACGATTCTTCGCCAGGACAAGGGGGGGGATATCCATGGGCACGCCCGGGCTGACGACTATCATATCGGCGGCAAGAAAGGAGTCATTATCGTGCCGTCCCAGTTCATAGCGGATTTGCCGACCGGAAAGTTTCTCCACGAATGGGGCGAGAGCCGCTTCATCTTTCATATCGGTTACGGTTACGACAGCCCCGCGTTCGGCGAGAAAACGTGCAACCGAGGCCCCGGTTCGGGCCAGGCCGACAACCAGAATTTTCTTGTTCGTAAGATCCATTTGTTTCCTTTAGCGCTGCAGGTCCGATGACCAGAGGGACCCTGCCGCACGGACCACTCAGAGGCCTCTGGCTGACGCTCAGCGAAGCTTCAACGTAGAGATCGCCACAAGGGCAAGTATGATGGTTATAATCCAGAAACGGACGATAATCTTCGGTTCCGCAACACCCTTCAATTCAAAGTGGTGATGGATGGGGGCCATGCGAAAGATTCTCTTGCCCCTGTACTTGTAGGAACCGACCTGAAAAATGACGGAAAGGGCTTCAATCACGAAAATGCCGCCAACGATCACCAGCAGGATTTCCTGTTTGGTTATCACCGCCAGCACACCAAGACCACCGCCAAGAGACAGTGATCCGACATCCCCCATGAAGACCTCCGCCGGATAGGCATTGTACCAGAGAAAACCCAGGCCGGCGCCGACCATTGCCCCACACAGCACCGCCAGTTCTCCCGCGCCGGCGACATAGGGTATCTGCAGATAATTCGAGAGCTTGACATTCCCGGCCATATAGGTAAACAGCATGAAAGTGCCGGCATTGATGGCAACCGGTCCGATCGCCAGCCCATCCAGACCGTCGGTAAGGTTCACCGCATTGCTTGCCCCGACAATGACCAGCATGGCAAAGGGAACGTAGAAGAAACCGAGATCCGGATGAATGTTCTTGAAAAACGGGATCGTGATCTCCGTGGAGAATCCCGGATGGGCATAGAGGACTAGACCGATCGCCGCCCCGAGCAGTATCTGCCAGAACATTTTCTGCCGGGGAGAAAGCCCTTTCGGGTGCTTCTCGACAACCTTTTTGTAATCATCCACAAAACCTATCAACCCATAGCCGACGATAATCGACAGGGCAAGCCAGACGTAAATATTAGTGAGATCAGCCCACAGCAGGGTGGGGATAATAATTGCTGCCAGTATCATCACGCCACCCATGGTTGGAGTCCCTTGTTTTTTCAGATGTGACTCGGGACCGTCGGTTCGTATCACCTGCTTTGCCTGAATGGCTTCCAGCATCCGGATAATCCACGGTCCGAGCAGAAAAGATACGACCAGGGCTGTTATGATGGCATATATCGTTCGAAAAGTCAGATACTTGAAAACGTTGAAAAAATGGAAACTGGATGCAAGTGGATAGAAAAGATGATACAACATCAGGCAAGAGCCCCTTTCCTTATACTGGAATTCCGTTCATTCCTTACTCCCTCAGCAATTGTTTCCATTTTCATGCCGCGCGATCCCTTGACCAGAATGTAATCGCCGTTTTCTGTCGCGGAAAGCAAATCCGTCAGCAATTCCGAATGGTTTGCCGCCCTGACAATGGAGGCCGGGGCAAGCCCCCCGTCCAATGCCCCGCGAAAGACCGCATCGGCCATTGTACCCATGATATAGAGCCTATCTACACATGATGCCGCGAACCTTCCTATCTCCTCGTGGGCCGGCACCGACGCTTCGCCAAGCTCCAGCATATCGCCAAGCACTGCGATGGCGCGGCATTCCTCCTTGATATCCCGTACCGTTGCGAGAGCCGCTTTCACGGAACCGGGATTAGCATTATAACTGTCGTCGATCAGTATTATCCCGCCAACTTCTTCGATGGAAAAGCGCTTGTCGTAGGGAGAAAAGGATTCTAGGCCAACCCTTATGAGCGCAGGCTGCACATCCAGAACAAAGGCAGCTGCCGCAGCGGCAAGCGCATTATAGATATTGTGCGTGCCGAATGCCCGCATGGTCACCGGAAACCTTCCGGAGGGGAGGCAGAGTGTGAAAGATTGACCGCTTTTCCCCAGCTTTCTGATTTCTTCTGCACGCACCTCACCGCGCGCCAACCCGAAGGAAATCCTTTTGACCCCATCGGGCGACGCACAACGGGAAATGAGCTCATCGTCAGCGTTGTACACCGCATGTCCGCCGGCTTTCAGCCGCAAAAAAAGCTCTCCCTTGGCCCTTGCTACCGTCTCGACAGTTCCGAGAGTTTCCAGGTGCGCCGGCAGCGCATTGGTGATAATGCCCACATCAGGCTTTGCTATTTCCGCCAAACGGTCTATCTCACCCAGTTCGCTCATGCCCATTTCGAGGACCGCCCACTGATGTGTATGCTGCATCTGCAGCAGCATCTTGGGTAATCCGATGAGATTATTCAGATTACCGCTGGTTTTCAATCCCGGGCCGGTATTGCCCAGAATGGCAGCGAGCATTTCCTTCGTGGTGGTCTTGCCGTTGCTCCCGGTAATGCCCACAAGCGGAACGGAAAACCTGTCACGATGAAAGGCCGCCAGATTACCGAGGGCACGCAGGGTATCGCAAACGGCTATCGCGTTGCAGCCGGACGGCAAGGTGTGGCTAGTAATCCATGATTTTTCAACGACGAAAGACTTCACACCCCGCTCAGCAGCTACATGGATGTAGTTGTGGCCGTCAAAGCGCTCTCCCTTCAGCGCGACGAAAACTTCGCCTGGGGCCACCGTTCGCGAATCCGTGGAAACACCGGTTACCATCTGTTCATCAGTGCCGATGCCTGTTCCGTGCGTGGCCTGAAGCAATTCTCCGTAAGTAAACATCAATAAAAGCACCCTTTACTTTGACGTACAAGACCTCAGGCGCGGCGCAATTGCATAAACCGCAATCCGACGGTATACATATTTCATCCAGTTCATCCCGTGAGGCGTTGCCCGAGTGTATCACTTTTGCAAAAATTTAGTAACATACTTGTAGTGCCGCAGCTGCTTCCTCGCGGTCGTCGAAATGCAGCTTGTCGCCGCCGACAATCTGGTAATCTTCATGCCCTTTGCCGGCAAGCAGCACTATATCGCCCGGCCTTGCCAGGCGAACGGCCAGACAAATCGCCTCTCTCCTTGCTTCAATTGCAATAAATCCCTTTTTGTCGAAACCCGGAGAAAGTTCTTCCACAGTGTATTCTTTTATTCCGAGCGGAACAATGCCGGCTCGAATTTCACCGATAATTACTCCGGGGTCCTCTCTGCGGGGGTTATCGGACGTAATTATCGTCATGTCGCTGTATCGACCGGCAATCTCCCCCATGATCGGTCGTTTGCCGCGATCCCTGTTTCCTCCGCACCCGAAAACGGTTATCACTCGTGCAGAAGCAATCTCCTGGAGTGTTTTCAGGACATTTTCGAGGGCATCACCGGTGTGGGCGTAATCGACAAGTACGGTAATGCCCCGGTCGTTATCGACACTTTCAAGCCTGCCCGCAACCTTTTCATGCCCTTCGATCCCCGCTCGAATCACTTCCAACCTCAAATCCATCGCCACGCCGACGGAGACGGCGGCAAGAATGTTGTACAAGTTGAATCGACCAAGGAGTCTGGAATGAAACGCCGTCTCTCCTCCGGGTGTCGCAAGCACTCCGCTGATTCCGGAGGTCGTAAAATGAACATTCCGTGCCGTAACAAGAGCTTCGGACATCAATCCGTACGTAATCACGGGACATGCCGCGGCCCCGGCAATCAGACTTCCATACGGGTCATCAATATTGATTACCGCATGCCGCTCCGGTTTTTTTGCATCGGCAACCAGCAATTCGGTGAACAGGCGCTGTTTGCTTTCCAGGTAACAATCCATCTCTTTGTGGTAGTCGAGATGGTCACGGGTAAGATTGGTAAACACACCGATATCGAACGCACACCCGTCAACCCGACGCTGATCCAGCGCATGGGAGGATACTTCCATGACAACACTGCGAGCCCCGAGGTTGACCAGTTCCCGCAGGGTTCTTTGCAGGTCGACTGATTCGGGGGTAGTGTGGGGTGACGGGATAATTGTTTCCGCGAAGCGATACTGTATCGTGCCCAGCACTGCCGCCGGGACACCGGCCTTGTTCAGAATCGATTCGACAAGGTACGTCGTGGTGGTTTTTCCGTTGGTTCCGGTTATGCCGATTACAGGGACTTCATGCGTGGGATACCCGAAAAAAGCGGCAGCCATCCTCGACATGGCAAGCCTGGCATCATGCACCTGGACAATTGGCATGTCCGCAGGGGCATATGATGCATCTTCGAGGACGACAGCAGCGGCACCGGACTTTACAGCTGCCTCGATGAAGAGGTGTCCGTCAGCAGCGGCGCCTTTCAATGCAAAGAAGAGCCCCCCCTGCCGGACCAAACGGGAATCATAGAACAGACCGGAGATGTCGACCTCGACATCACCACTGGTCCGTACGGGTATCTGGATCGATGAAATCAACTCGGAAAGCCGCATCATACCGCCTCGATCAAATGAAAAGAGTGACTGTTCACAGGTGCTTTTCTTCCATCATGCCGCGGGAGAGAATTTGATCCACACACGATCCGATGGCGTTATTTTCTGCCCGGGCAGAGGGTTTTGCTCTACGGCCCGGCCGCTGCCGATCATTTTCACATTCAGGCCCCTCTGGGCCATGATTTTCAGCACCTGGCGCATGCTCATGCCATGGAAGTCGGGCATGAGCGATACATCGAGTCCTTCGTCAAAAGCCCCTCCCTCTGCGACAACGGACATCAGGTCTTTTTTTGGCGCCTTGGCGATCACGGGGCTAGCCGACATTTTTTTTACCGGCTTCGTAGGCGGAACCCTCAGATAACAAAGACTCTGCAAGGCTATTTCGCTGAACGCCGGTGCGGCGACTATGCCGCCATATGTGCTGGTTTTCGGTTCATCAATGACCACAAGGATCGTCAGCCTGGGGTTTTCGACCGGAACGAAACCGACAAAGGAAGCGGTTCGCTTGCTTGCCGAGTACGCTTTTGTCAGGGGATCGACTTTCTGGGCAGTCCCTGTTTTTCCCGCAACAGTATATCCTTCGACGGAAGC
>JAGFXO010000207.1 GCA_017861285.1 Geobacteraceae bacterium
AGTGTCTGCACATGGTGACCGACTTCATGGGCAATTACATATGCCATGGCAAAATCACCCGGCGCCTTGAATTTTTTCTGCAGTTCATCATAAAAACTCAGGTCAATATACACTTTGAAGTCACCCGGGCAATAAAACGGACCGGTGGCCGCGGTAGAGAATCCGCAGACAGACTGCACACTGCCGGTGTAAAGGACCAGTTTCGGGTATTTATACTCCGATCCATTTTTACGCAATACCTCCGTCCAGACATCCTCAGTCTCCGCGAGAACCACGGACACGAATTTCGCAAGTTCATTCTCTTCCGCGGTTCCCGAATTTCGCAAGTTCATTCTCTTCCGCGGTTCCCTGATACGTCGAAGTGACCTCTGAATTTTCAGGCTGCGAAACGTTCAGGAGTTCAGTCGGATCACCGCCCAGAAGGTAGATTGTCAGTGCGAGAAGTATTGTTACAATTCCGCCGCCCACCATGGCTTTCCTGGGACTGCCCCGGCGGTCTTCAACGTTCGAGCTCTCTCTTCTGCCTTTCCATAGCATGGTATCCTCCTTGTCTTCCCGGAAACCGCTAGGGATATCATACTGTAAGACTACAATATTTTGCAGATCTTTCCGCATCTTTTCAAGTATTTTTACTGTGTGCCGGTCTTTCCCCGAACGGCCGCTCATAAGGTTGAACGAGCGGGTACCCTGTCTGATGAATGTTCGCACACCCCCCGCCCGACTCATTATAATTGCATCGCAAGATTCGGATAGATAACGGGTCAATTTTACGCTACTATTTAACCCTGATGTGGGAAAAGATGCCGGCTACCGTTCCAGCAGTCGCCTGCATAAGAAGGCGGCTTCGCAACTCGGAATGACTCCGGCCACGTACGGGAGGGGAGGAAGAGTCATGTCAATCTCTTTCACAATCGTTGAGAGCCCATTGGGCTGGTTGCTGGTGGCGGCAACCGATCGAGGGATCTGTTCCGTGATGCTCGGGGACGGGGAGGAAAAATTGACGGGTGAATTGCATCATGAATTTCCGCAGGCGGAGATTGCCCGGAATGACAATCATCTGCGATCACAGGTGAAGGTGCTGCTTGAGTGTCTTGCGGGACAGGCGCCGCATGCGGACTTGCCGCTCGATGTGCAGGGCACCGCTTTTCAAATGCGTGTCTGGGAAGAGTTGCGCCGCATTCCCCGAGGCCAGACCGTTTCCTACGGCGAACTGGCCGGCCGGATCGGCAGACCGACGGCAGCCCGTGCCGTGGCGCGCGCCTGTGCGACAAATCCCGTGTCGATCATCACTCCCTGCCATCGGGTGATCCGCGAAAACGGCGAACTGGGTGGATACCGCTGGGGGATCGAGCGGAAACGCAGAATCCTGGAAGCGGAAAAAGGATAGACGGCGAAGCTGGACATCCATTCTTGTTCATGAAATAAAATACTGCCGCGGTATTCCCGGCAGAATTATTTTTCAATAATGAAACTGGGTGGTTATGGATATTTATGGGAAAGTCTGCTATTAATCCTACGTTTTCGTATTTCAGTTCGAGGACGTTTTCTTCTACTCATCCCCCTCCCCGCCTTGTGAAAGGGGAGGAGTCTGATAATGTATTTCTTTTCCAGGGGAACGCCCCGACTTTCACCATGTTTTCACTGTTTGCTCAAAGCGCACCAAACGAGGAACAGGTATGATTAGAAAAGCCCTTGTCGATATTGTATACGAAGCCGCGCATATGCAGCGCTGGAATGACCATATCAGGCCGCACCAGGGTTTCAGCGAGCTTGATAAGCAGGCGCACAAGATTATTATTGCGTTTGTTCTGTCAAAATTCGAGGAGACGGACCGCAGTACGATTATCGATTGGCAGGCGCTGATCGAAGGCGCCGTTTTCGAGTTCCTGCAACGGATCGTGCTGACCGATATCAAGCCGCCGATCTACCATAAGCTCATGGCTGAAAAGGGCAGGGAGCTGAATGCCTGGGTCATCAACCAGTTGAAGAACAAGACGGAGGATCTGAAGGGTGATTTTTACCGTAAACTGGTCACCTATCTCGAGGATCCCACGTATTCGACGCTGGAAAAGCGCATTTTGAAGGCATCGCACTATCTTGCGACGAATTGGGAATTTTCAATCATCTACCGGTTCAATGCGGGGATCTACGGGGTAGAACAGACCAAGCAGAATATCGAGAACGAACTGGAAGAGTACTACGACCTGTCAGGTGTGCAGAAATTGGGGTTGGGCAAGAAGGCTTACAACTTCATCGACCTTGTCGGGCAGCTCCGGTTCCAGAAAAGGTGGGCACAGTCGCCGAGAATTCCGGAAACATCCGTCCTTGGCCATATGCTGGTAGTGGCAATCCTTTCCTACCTCTGTTCCCTGGAAATCGAAGCCTGCGGCATGAGGTTGCGCAATAACTTCTTCGCTGGCCTGTTCCATGACCTTCCGGAAGTCCTGACGCGGGATATCGTTTCGCCGGTGAAAAGAAGCATCGAAGGGCTGGATGAAATAATCAAGGAAATCGAAGGCAGGCAGGTTGAGGACCGGATCCTGCCGCTGCTGCCGAATTCCTGGCATAAGGAATTGCTGTATTACATGGAGGAAGAGTTCAAAAGTAAAATCATTGAAGGGGACAAAGTAACAATAAAATCATCCGATACCATCAACCAATCCTTCAATGACAATCAATTTTCGCCTCTGGACGGTGAAATCGTCAAGGCATGCGACCACCTGGCGGCCTATATCGAGGTGAATTTATCCATAATGCATGGAATCAGGTCCCGACATCTGGAAGACGGGTTGAATCTGTATTCCTCTTATGAAAACAAGAAGATCGCCGGGTTGAATTTCGGGCAGTTTTTTGATTTCTACAAGCACAGGAGTTGAGGTGGTGTTTGAGATTCAAGACCCGGGGAGGATTGAAAGCGTGTTTGCATGAAATGGATTGATAAGTACCTGAACGTCTCTGTCTGGAAGTAATGTGAAATGGCGGTACCCTTGCGAAAACTGATACTTGCATCCACATCCCACTACCGGCGCTGCCTCCTGGAAAGACTCGGAATCCCTCTGTTGGCATGGCTCGGGTTCCAGCGGTTTTTCCTGGCCGGCGCGCTGGTGCTCATCCCGCTGTTCAATCCGGTGGTTACCGTTGGAAACCTTCTGAGCCCGACTCTGCACGGGAACAACCTGATCAGGAAAGGATCCAAGGCATGCCGACTGTCTTGTTGAAAAGCGCCGCAATCTGGGCCTCCTTCATTCCCATCGCCATCATCAACGGTTTCGTCCGCGAAAAATGCCTCGTGCCGCTAATCGGTCAGCGCCTTGCCCTGCCGCTCTCCGGCATCTCCGGCGCGGGGCTCTTCTTCCTCCTTGCGTACTTCAGTACCAGTTAATCGGGCTCTCATGGCTCGTGATGACCCTTTTCTTCGAATTCCTCTTCGGCCGGTTCGTGGCGCGAAGGTCGTGCGGTGAGCTGCTGCAGGCGTACAACATCCTGACCGGAAATCTCTGGATTCTGGTGTTGGTGGTGATCGCGGTATCGCCTTTTCTGGTTGCGAAGCTTCGGGGGCTGGCATCATGATCGACAGAGGAGATACGGCCGATAAAGAACGGTTCACGGGGCAGATTCTCTAAGGGGACTGCCGGAAATCCTTGTGGAAGGGGTAGTACTCCGGGGGGAACCTGATGGAACGAACTGCGATTGTACAAGCAGCATGGAGAAAGGTTTTCAGTCTGCCGGTGATTGTGGCGGCGCTGGGATACTTTGTCGATATCTACGATCTTGTCCTCTTCAGCATCGTGCGCGTGCCGAGTCTGAAATCCCTCGGGCTGCAGGGGCAGGAGCTGATCAACCAGGGCGTCTTTCTCCTCAATATGCAGATGGTGGGGATGCTCGTCGGAGGTATCATCTGGGGGGTGCTGGGAGACCGGAAAGGGCGCCTCAAGATCATGTTCGGCTCCATCTTCCTCTATTCCCTTGCAAATCTGGCCAACGGCATGGTCTCCTCCCTCCCCGCCTATGCCATTCTCCGCTTCATTGCAGGGGTGGGGCTTGCAGGGGAGTTGGGGGCAGGGATCACGCTGGTGGCGGAGGTGCTCCACAAGAGCATCCGCGGCTACGGGACCATGATCGTCGCTTCCGTGGGAGTATCCGGGGCGATTCTCGCCAACGTCATCGCGGCAAACTTCGATTGGCGCAATGCCTTCTACATCGGTGGGGCGCTGGGGCTTCTCCTGCTCATTCTGCGGATCAGCGTGGTTGAGTCCGGAATGTTCCGGGAGATGGACAAGAAGGAAATCTCCAAGGGGAACTTCCTAGCCCTGTTCACCGATCGCCGCCGTTTCGGCCGCTACCTTGACTCCATCCTCATCGGCAT
>JAGFXO010000208.1 GCA_017861285.1 Geobacteraceae bacterium
AGGCCCTGCCGGTTGATATCGCCCAGGACTTCTGTTACTATGAGGCGGAAAAAAGGCTTGCCCACAAATCGGGATATTCCGTCTATTCCATAGTTGGCACTCAACTCGACATCTCATCGACCGCAATCCGCGAAATGGTAAAAATGGGACGGTCCATAAAATACCTGGTGCCCGAGTCCGTAGAAAAATACATACATGAACAGAGGTTATATTTGAATGCCCGCTAAAACCGCATTATCTTCACAGGAAAGGGCCATACAGTGCGCCGCCCTTGCTCTCGACAAAAAGGCGCTGGATGTAAAGATACTGGAAATTAAAAATATTTCTTCGATTGCCGATTATCTGGTCCTTGCTAACGGGCAATCCGACAAGCAGGCACAGGCCATTGCCGAATCGGTCAGGCACGGGCTGAAAAAGTTCGGCAAAACCCTTGCGGTGGAAGGCATGAAAGAAGGCAACTGGATAGTCATCGACTATGGAGATGTCATAGTCCATGTATTCAGGGAGGAAATTCGGCGCTATTACGATCTGGATTCCATCTGGTCCGAAGCGCCGTCCGTAATGATTCCCGATAAGTATCTCTGGGAAGGCAAAAAAGCTTGAAAATTCGTGTTCTCTGGGTCGGCAAGACTCAACAGGATTGGGTCCGGTGCGGCATCGAGGAGTACGCATCCCGCATACGAAGGTATGCGCCTCTGGAGCTCCTGGAAGCGAAGGAAGAAAAGGGATCGGCAGCGGAAATGATGCGCGAGAGGGAATGCGGGAGGCTGAAGAAATTTCTGCCGAAGCAGGGAAAGGTCGTTCTCCTGGATGAAAAGGGTGATGACATGACCTCTCGTGAGCTTGCCTCGTTTATCGGCAAAAGCCGGGATTCGGGCACGTCGGAACTGGTTTTCGCAATCGGAGGGGCGTACGGTTTTTCGGACTGTTTCAGAAGGGAGGCGGACCGGATCATTTCTCTTTCCCCCATGACATTCACCCACCAGATGGTAAGGATTTTCCTGCTGGAGCAGATTTACCGCGGATTTACCATACTGAACGGCGAGCCGTATCATCATTAAAAAATCAGTGAGAGGCGAGACGGGAGAGGTGAGATGCGTGAAACAACGTCTGACTTCTCCCTTCAGACTTTCTACCCGGAGGGAAAATGCCGACTCCTTTAGTTTTGATGATTCTCGATGGCTGGGGGATCAACCCCCGCCGGGAAAAGAATGCGGTTGCCCTTGCCCGGACACCCAACATGACCCGATTGTGCAGCGAGTATCCCATTACGCACCTGGATGCTTCAGGTCTGGCGGTGGGTCTCCCTGAAGGACAGATGGGGAACTCGGAAGTAGGTCATCTCAACATCGGGGCGGGGCGTATCGTTTACCAGGATCTGACTCGCATTACGAAGTCCATCGAGGACGGGTCTTTTTTTGCCAATCCGGTCCTTCTCGAGTGCATGACCCGGCTGAAAGCCGCAGGCGGGAATCTCCATGTTGCCGGGCTCCTTTCAGACGGCGGGGTGCATTCACATAACACGCACCTGTATGCCCTGCTGGAGGTGGCGAAGCAACAGGGCGTCAGGGAAGTCTTTGTCCACTGCCTGCTGGACGGCCGTGACACTCCCCCGAAGAGCGGAGCGGATTACCTGGAACAGTTGGAAACGGAGATGCGCAGGATCGGTACGGGACGTATTGCGACGGTAATGGGCCGCTATTATGCAATGGATCGCGATAAACGCTGGGACCGGGTGGAAAAGGCGTATGATGCGATGGTTCTCGGTACCGGGAAAGTCAGTCCCACGTCCCGGCACGCAATTGAACAGAGCTATCTCGACGGCATCACTGACGAGTTCGTCCTGCCGACGGTAATCGTCGAAGGCGGCAACCCGGTTGGTACGGTCAAGGATGGCGATGGAATCATTTTCTTCAACTTCCGCTCGGACCGGGCAAGGGAAATAACCCGGGCGCTTACAGTTGCCGATTTTGACGGCTTTCCCCGGCAAAGCCCTCCCTCCCTCTCTTCCTATGTCTGCATGACCGAATATGATGAAACGTTCAACCTGCCGGTTGCGTTCGGTCCGGAGACTCCTGCAAACCTCCTGGGTGAAGTGGTCAGCAACGCAGGCATGAAGCAGCTGCGGATTGCAGAAACGGAAAAATACGCCCACGTGACTTTCTTCTTCAACGGCGGTAACGAGACCCCCTTTCCCGGCGAGGACCGCATACTGATCCCGTCCCCTCGCGAAGTCTCCACCTATGACCAGAAGCCGGAAATGAGCGCCCGCCTTGTTGCCGATGAATTCCTGCGGCGACTCGATGAGAACAAATACGATTTCATCGTGCTGAATTTCGCCAATGCCGACATGGTCGGGCATACCGGTGTGATTCCCGCTGCTGTAAAGGCGATCGAAACGGTTGACGAGTGCGTCGGGAAAATTGTGGGGAAAATCCTGGAAAAGAAGGGATGCGCACTTATTACCGCCGACCATGGAAATGCGGAAAGCATGGTTGATGAAAAAGGCGAGCCCCATACCGCCCATACAACGTTTCCGGTTCCCCTCGTCCTCGTTGACGACACCCGGAAAGATGCGCGATTGAAGGCCGGCATTCTGGCCGACATCGCTCCGACGGTGCTGGAAATGCTGGGCATTGCAAAGCCGCCCGAAATGACGGGCAAGAGCCTCATCGAAAAATAGCATTTAATATTGTTCAGGAGGGTTTTCATGAGGTTGACGAAAATTCCGGCGGTCAATGAAGGCATGGGGCTCTGACCCGTGTTTTTCAGGGCATTCCTGGATATTCTTTTCCCCCCTCTTTGCCATGTCTGCAAGTCATTTATCCCCGATGCGGGAGCCATGCACCTGTGCGCCGCCTGCAAGGAAAAAATTGTCCCCGTCGGCTCCCCCCTTTGTACCGTTTGCGGTATCCCTTTTCTTACGGAAAATGGCATGGACCATGTTTGCGGATCTTGCGCGGATGGGCCCAAACCTTTTATATCGGCCAGGGCCGCGGTCCATTTCGCCGGCCCGGCGCAGGAACTGATCCACAGGCTGAAATACGGGAAAAAGGTCCATCTGTCCCGCACTTTGGGACTA
>JAGFXO010000209.1 GCA_017861285.1 Geobacteraceae bacterium
CAAACCATGCTCGAGGAAGTACTCCTCAACCCGTTGCGCTTCTATTTCTGATGATGCCGTCCGGTAAATCCATGCATCGTTTTGGTAATGCACTTGATGATCATCGAAAAGTCTTCCTTGTGCATCATCGGTGACTCCGACATACCACATCCTGGGATGGCTGCCTTCCAACTGGATGAATTCAAGTATTTCCATGACAATGATTTCCGAGGACTTAGCCATATCCCTACTCGATGTACCCATAAAAAAAGAAGCAGGGGAGGCTTTGAAGTAGTAGTTAGCTTGACAGTAGGTGGGTGAAATGGAGGGACCTCCCCTTCCTCGACATGAAGAGCAAGCAAGTTGCATACCAGAATGCAATGGGTTCACGATCAACCCTGTCGCCGCAGACACCCACACTTCGGACACTTGATCACCACCTGCATGAGGAGCTGACGGCGGCGGATCTCTCAGCTCATCCCTCCCGCGGTTTCCATGACAAAAATAAGATGAGTTGCGTATGCGAAGAAAGGGAGTCGTCGGGCTGTTTTATATATCTTATTGATTGCCAAGTGTGTTACCCTGAAATCAATCAGATGGAGGTGTATGCGATGCCTTTTGTCGAGGAAGCCGTTCATGAGGGCAAGTATGTCCTCATCAGGCATGAAGGCCGCTTGACAATACAGGAGTATGAAGAGTCGACTGTAAGCACTAGGAGATTATTGGATGAGTACCGCTGGAACAGGCTGCTGGTCGATCTGCGCGAAGTCACGAGCCGTTTGTCCATTACAGATGTCTATTACATTATCGAATTCGACCAGAAGGTCTTTCCCCTCGTAAATATCGCGGTGATTTTCCCGCCGGAGCGCGCGGAGGATGGCAGATTTGCCGACAATGTGGCTGCAAATCGCAGTGTGAAACTGAAGTCGTTTGTTGACTACGAGCAGGCCGTGGCCTGGTTGACCAGCAAAGAAACATGATCAGTCCTGCGGCAGCTCAGGTCGAGCTTTTTCCGTCTGAACATACCCGCACTTCGGGCACTTGATCTCCACCCGCTTGATTTCCCCTTTCATCAAAAGCCACCGACAGCGGATCTCGGGCAGTGTCTACCTCATTGCCGGCACCGAAAAGCTGCCGCAACTCGCCATTGATCGAGAGGTATGGTTCCTACGCGGGCCTTAAAAAGAGTGCCCACCATATCGTCCACCCTGCGGTCGATCACGTACAGATACCGGATTCTGAAGACGCAACAGAACGTTTGCGGCGCAGCTTTGGCGATATGGAATGGCAGAATATATCCGAGTATAACGCCGATGAAAAGGGCGGTACGAGATTCGCATTTTGCAAGGAAGGAGCGATAGGCTTCTTCCGAGGTTAATGAAACAGCGGAAGCGACGGGGAGCCAGCGATGACCGGACAAGAGTGGTACAGGGTCTTCGAACCTGTACAAACTCGGTTTCCGATTAACAGAGGATGATGTGGGCGCGGAAGATGGAGCCAGGAGTCGGCTCCGGCTTCAAGAGCCGCCATCTGTTCACGGATGTCTCTCCGCGATCACGGAAGGGCAGGATAATGGGGAGGATCGGAAAATGCCGTAAAGTATTCGTGATGTTTACCGATTATAAAACTTAGAGATATTTATAGCATTGCAACTTTTACTCGTCATTTTTTAGGAATATATAACCTGTAATGATCGGGAGGACGATAATGGTTATCGCAAGAGGCGAATTTATTTACGAACTAGAAAAAAATGTGGAGTTCAGGCAGCGGCATGCAGAACGGGAACGGGTGAGGAGAGAAAAGGAAGAGGCTGCCAGAAAGTTTGTAGAAGAATATAACCGCATTATAGGAGAGGCGGCACAGGAAACCGAAATCGCAATCGACAAGAAACTCACGGAGATGGGTTTAAAGAGCGCCGGGGATATCGACGAATTGAAATTCCAGGTCATATTCGAGATGCCTTCACGTTATGGCGTTGTGACAAATAATCCAGACAAAAAGGATAGTGGATCCCGCACATCAAACTACGTCAAAATGATGAAGGACATCATGAATATACTGACACCCAAATACAATAGTCAGGGATGGAACTTGACTCATCGGCATATCAAAGGCGGGATTTTCATGTTCACGATAGAAGAAGAACCGTAGGCGTCAGCAGAGTGGAGCAACATTCATGATTGTATCGAAGCCAGTTCCAGAGAGGACGCTGGGACAGATTCTTGTGGCGAATCATTCGATCAGTCAGGAACAGCTTGAGCTCGCCCTGAAGATCAAGGATGCACAGCCGGAAAAGTACCTCGGCGAGATCCTTTTCCAGATCGGTGTTTCGCAGGAGAAGATCAATAGGGCTCTCTGCTATTCCAATAAGCGCAAGACCATCGGAGAGATTCTCGTCGATGAGGCATTAGTCTCCCCTGAGCAATTGGAAGCGGCGCTGGCAAATCAGAAACATATCAAGGAAAGATGGCAGCTCGCAAAGCCTCTGGGGCTTCTTCTCATCGAGATGGGCTACATTAACAGCCGCGGGTATCTCACAGCCCTGTCGAAGCACTTCAACATGCCTGTACGATCCATGAAGAATTGCCTGGCCGATCCTCAGCTCCAGAAAATCATCGGTAAACGATACACCATGGAATACAAGGTCATCGTCATTGAGAACGGTCCCAATACGATCAAGCTTGTCCTGGCAGAGCCTTCCATACAGATCATGGAGGAGCTACGGAAGGCCGTTCCAGCAGGAAAGGCGATCGAGTATTACCTGGCGAGTTACATCGAGATCGATGAATGCCTGCGGGTGATGGCTGACAGTGTCCCTGCCGCTTCCGGAGATTTAGAATAGAAAAGTAATCTTTCCCTTCAAAAGAAGCCGGTTCGCAGCAGATCTTTGACTCTGCCGGACAGAATGCGCCAGACAAGCTTGCGCAAGTAGTAAGCCGCCCTGTCTTCAGCCTCTCTGACGCCGCGGTGTCAGCAAGGGGGGCCAAGAGGGACACCCACCCTCCATCATTGCTCATCGCTTTGAGTGAATTGCTTCAACCCCGCGAACCGGAGGCTCGGGGATCCCCCGGTTCGAGAACCGGATATTCCCCGCTATTGCGGTTCGAGAACCGGATATTCCCCGCTATTGAAGGATCTGCCGAGCGTTCCCGACCTTCGGAGCGGCTGCCCGCTCCATAATTCGCGGCACTTCTCGGCCCAGGGGCGGGAAGTCGCCCCACGTGTTCCCGAAGGAACTACGTCACGAACGGCCTCGACGGCCGCCTGAAACACGAATCAAGCCCGATCAGAATTTCAGCCCTGCAGGCTCCCTGCTTTCCGTTCGGCGCGACCCGTCCCGGCGACTTCGTCCCCGATCAGCTTTTCGATTCCGGGAATCGCCACGTTCCTCGCCGTATTGTAATCCGCATGAGCACTGTAGCCGCACGACGTGCAGAGGAAATCCGCCTGACCGGTCCTGCCGGCCGTGTCGATGCGGCCGCACTCGCTGCATCGCCTGCCGGCGTTGCGCACATCGATTTCCAGGACTTCGATGCCAGAAAGTTTTGCCTTGTAATTCAGCTTGCCGTAGAAATCCGCTATCGCCCAATTTCCCAGGATAACATTCCGATCCGCCTGGAATCTCTCGAGCCTTTCGATCTGAATAAGGCCCGCATTGTGCTTGACCGCAAACTCGACGATGCGAGAGGTATATTGATGATATTTAGTATCCCGAAAGTTCATCTCCTTCCCGGACAGCCGCAAAACGGGGGCAAGCGATTTCGTCCTGCCGTGGCCGCCTCGACTGCTGAACTTCAAGCCACTTTTCAATCCGCTTATCCTTCTTCCGATCTGCCCCCGGAACCGCTCGATCAGCGGGGCCTCGTTGCAGTCCAGCCGGCCACGGCCGTTATTTAACGCGCAACAGAACGGGAGTGCAAGACCGAGACTGACCCCGACGCATACGGACGGATCTCGCCGGATTTCGGGCCTCGCGAAACTGTAGGCGATCGTGACAAACCAGCGCCTTCTGCGGTCACGCGCAACCTGGCAAACGCCAAGCCTGTACTCGCCCGCGATAATCCGGTCCAGAATTGCCTTTCTGGATTTCTCGACCCTGAACGTGTCGAGAAGGAAAGCGATACGCGCCGGATCGTAATCCCTATTTTGAAAGGTACCCCTGAAAAAATAGTTCCCGTGATCGCACCAGATCCCGGCTCCCCCACTCCCCGCGCGCAAAAGGATAGGATGGCCCAGCCTGTAACTCGGAACCGACTGCTTGAGGCTATGGATATTTTGCATGGACTTTTGATACTTCATGACGGCGGTTCTCACGGTCAGCGA
>JAGFXO010000210.1 GCA_017861285.1 Geobacteraceae bacterium
CAGCGACTGGTTCATTGTCTGCATGCCGAACTTATCCTGCCCGACCTGCATCTGCGAATAGATCTGATGAAGCTTGTCCTCCCGGATCAGGTTTCTGATTGCCGGATTGGGAACCATGATCTCCAGAGCCAGCGCCCTTCCCTTTCCCGAAGCCCTGGGGATGAGGGTCTGGGACAGAACCCCCTCGAGGACGAAGGAGAGCTGCGCCCGCACCTGCGTCTGCTGGTAGGGGGGGAATACATCGATGATCCTGTTGATAGTCTGAACGCAGGAGTTCGTGTGGAGCGTGGCAAAGCAGAGATGGCCGGTTTCCGCCAGCGTGAGAGCCGCCTCGATGGTTTCCAGGTCGCGCATCTCACCGATCAGGACCACATCGGGGTCCTGGCGTAATACATACTTCAGCGCGTTCTTGAAACACTTGGTGTCCGCACCGATTTCACGCTGGTTGACCAGGCAGCCCTTGTGGGGGTGCAGATATTCGATCGGGTCTTCTATGGTAACGATATGATCACGGCGCTCGGTATTAATCTTGTCGATAATGGATGCCAGGGTTGTCGATTTGCCGCTGCCGGTAGGCCCGGTCACCAGTATCAATCCCCGCGGTTTCCTGGCCAGTTCGGTGACGATGGGGGGAAGGCCAAGTTCTTCGAATGACAGTATCTTGTAGGGAATGGTCCTGAAGACGCCCGCAACGGCTCCGCGCTGTACGAATACGTTCGCCCTGAAACGCGACAGGCCCTTTACCCCGAATGAAAGGTCCAGTTCATTATCTTCTTCGAATCTCTGCTTCTGATTATCGGTCAGGACGCTGTAGCACAACTGCTTTGTTTCGATAGGGTTCAAGGGCGGCATCTCCAGCGACACGAGGTGACCGTCCACCCGCACCTGCGGCGGGGTATTGGTCGTTATGTGGAGATCCGACCCCCCCCTTTCGATAAGCTCCTTGAGCAATTCATGCAAATTTGCCATGTTTTCTCCGTTTCTCCTATTCGTCGGTGACCGTTACCCGCAGCACTTCCTCAAAGGAGGTCACTCCCTCCTTGAGCTTCGTCAGACCGGACTGGCGCATGGTTTTTATTCCGAGGCGCATCGATTCCCGCTTAATCTCGGCAGTGTTGGCGCCGTTGAGCACGAGTTCCCTGATCTCTTCCAGCATGGGCATCACCTGGTAGAAGCCGACCCTGCCCTTATACCCGGTGTTATTGCACTTCGGACAGCCCTGACCCCGGTAACACACATACTGCCCGGCCTCATCTTTGGACACACCCGCACTGACAAGTGCCTGAAGCGGAACCTCCTCAACCACCCTGCATTCCTGGCAAACCCTCCTTGCCAGCCTCTGCGCTGTGATCAGGTTAACCGCCGACGAAACGAGAAACGGTTCGACACCCATATTGAGCAGGCGGTTGATAGTCGAAGGGGCATCATTGGTATGGAGCGTCGACAATACCATGTGCCCGGTCAGGGCGGCCTTGACGGCAATTTCGGCGGTTTCGAAGTCACGGATCTCCCCGATCATGATGATATCGGGGTCCTGCCGGAGAAAGGACCGCAAAGCAGTGGCGAAATTGAGCCCGATATCCTCGTGCATCTGAACCTGGTTGATGCCGGCAAAGTTGAACTCGACGGGGTCCTCGGCAGTCGATATGTTTTCGGTGGTCTTGTTCAGTTCGGAAAGGGCCGAATACAGCGAGACAGTCTTGCCGCTCCCCGTAGGACCCGTTACAAGGACCATGCCAAAAGGTTTGTGGATTGCCTCCTTGAAACGCTCGAGCGCTTCCGGTTCGTAGCCCAGCTTGGTCATGTCGAGCTGCAGGCTCGACTTGTCGAGGAGTCGCATGACGATCTTCTCGCCGAACAGGGTGGGCAGCACGGAAACGCGGAAGTCCATGTCCTTGCCGCCACCGAGCTTTATCTTGATGCGGCCGTCCTGGGGAAGGCGGCGCTCGGCGATATCAAGTTCCGCCATAATTTTCAGCCTGGAAATAATTGCGTTTTTCAGTTTCAGGGGGGGCTTCATCACTTCGTAGAGAACCCCGTCAATCCGGTAGCGCACTCTGAAAGTGCGCTCGTACGGTTCGATATGGATATCGCTTGCCTTCCTTTTTATGGCATCGGTAAGTATCAGGTTGACCAGCTTGACGACAGGGGCATCCTCGGTCGCACGTTCGAGAGAAGAGATGTCCACCTGCTCCTCTTCACCGATTACCTCCAGGTCCTCCATTTCAAGGTCACTCATCATGTCGGCAAGGGACGCAGACTGGTCGTAGTATTTGTCTATCGCCGCCCTGATCCCGGCGTCAGAGGCGACAACCACCTCCACGTTATAGCCCGTCATGAACTTGATATCGTCAATGGCGAAAATGTTCGACGGATCACTCATGGCAACAATGAGAGTGGATCCGGACCTGTTGACAGGAATGGTCTGGTATTTCTGCACGACTTCGACGGGTATGAGTTTGAGAACGGAAGGATCTATTTCGAATTCGGACAGGTTAATGGACGGAACGCTGTATTGTTTGGAGAGAAAAGCCGTCAGCTCGTTTTCGCTGATGAAACCGTTTTTTATGAGGATTGAACCGAGCCTCAGCTGCCCACCGGAGTCCTTCTGCTCCTGAAGCCCGTGCTGCAATTGTTCCTTTGTTATGAGGTTACTTCGTACCAGAAGATCACCCAGCCTGCTCGACTGCATATACACTCCGATTCTAGAAACAATAATTAATTAATGCCGCCGGAAACGCAAAATTCATCACCATAGGGACAACCCGGATATCCTGACACTACGGGGATAGTTTCGATCCGGCGTTCATTGACGTCACGGAAGGGCCGCTATCAGGACTTTCCACAAGGAAATCAATACTATTTTGAATGAAATCTAATGTCAAGAACTTGTTTTCATAAGCTTTTCCGCAATCAGGCAATTTCCGAGAGCAGCGTTTTTTTCATGAGGCCCCGTGGCGGTTCCAAACAGGTCCACAGGTAAAATGCGGCCTCCCCCTGCGCCGCGAGCATGCCTGTTCCATTGGCGCACGGAATGCCCATGCTTCGCGCACTTGCAAGCAAAGGGGTTTCCGC
>JAGFXO010000025.1 GCA_017861285.1 Geobacteraceae bacterium
ATCTGGCGGATGCGCTCCCTGGTTACCTCGAAGTTCTGCCCGACCTCCTCGAGTGTATGGTCACTTCTCTCCCCGATCCCGAAACGCATTCTCAGGACCTTCTCCTCCCGTGGAGTCAGGCTGGCAAGGACCTTGGCGGTTTGCTCCGAAAGATTCGCCTTGATTACCGCCTCGAGCGGCGACACAACCCCCTTGTCCTCGATGAAATCCCCCAGATGGGAATCTTCTTCCTCACCGATGGGGGTCTCCAGGGAGATGGGCTCCTTTGCAATCTTCAGCACTTTGCGCACCTTGTCGAGAGGAAGGTTCATCCGTTCGGCTATCTCTTCCGGAGAAGGCTCCCTGCCGATCTCCTGAACGAGCTGGCGGCTGGTGCGAATAAGCTTGTTTATGGTTTCAATCATGTGGACAGGAATGCGTATGGTTCTTGCCTGGTCTGCAATTGCCCTGGTAATCGCCTGGCGGATCCACCACGTTGCATAGGTAGAAAACTTGTAGCCGCGCTGATATTCGAATTTGTCGACCGCCTTCATCAGGCCGATGTTTCCCTCCTGTATCAGGTCGAGAAACTGCAGCCCGCGATTCGTGTATTTCTTCGCTATGGACACCACAAGCCGAAGGTTGGCCTCGACAAGCTCCGACTTGGCCGCTTTTGATTTCCTTTCACCCCGGGCAATCGCCTGTATCTCCGATGCAAGCTCACTGGCTTTAAAGCCTGAATCCTGCTCAATTTTTTCAAGCTTCTTACTGGCCGATCTGAGCCTTTTCTCCAGTTTCTCCGCCTCGTCCAACGTGAGGTTCAGCTTCTTGAGTATCTTTTTCTCTTCCTCTTCGCTTTCATGCATCCTGCTGCAGAGCGCCAGAAGCTGCTCAGTCGTCATGCCCGGATCTCCGATTATTTCGGCGATCTCCACCTTGATTTTTTCGATCTTGCTGGAAAGATCCTTGAGATGCTGGGCAATCCTCTCGATGTGACGGTCCTTCAGCCGGAGCGATCGCAACACCCCCGTCAAGCCGGTTTTCAGTTCCTGGATTTCCTTCTCCAGCTCCGCCTTTCTGTCGGCAGAAGATGCCGATGCCATCTCCATTTGGACAGCATCAAGTTTCGCACTGGCTTCCTTTATTTCCCCGATAACGGTGAGGAGCCTGCTCTTCTGGACATCCTCCTCGTCTTCCTCCAGTTCCTCCTCTTCAACTTCTTTACTGATGTCCGCGGCAGAAACCTGGCATTTCTCGAGCATTTCACCGAGTGAGATCACTTCTTTGACCGTAATGGGGGTATTATAGATTACCCGGGCAACATCCCTGTCACCCTCCTCTATTCTTTTTGCAATTTCCACTTCACCTTCCCGGGTCAGAAGTGAAACAGAGCCCATTTCCCTGAGATACATCCGGACCGGGTCGGTCGTACGCCCGAGCGCCCCGGGTTCGAATTCAACATCCTCCTGTTCGCCCTCAAGCTCCTCCCCCTCTTCGAGGTCAAGATTTACCTTGGGGATCTTTACTTTCTGGGCTGAATCGACGACCTCTATATCCATCTCTCCAAACATGCTCATGACATCGTCGATTTGCTCGGACGAGACCATATCGGGAGGAAGCAGGTCATTCACCTCATCGTACGTCAAAAAACCCTTTTCCTTGCCCATATCGATAAGTTGCTTTACTTCATCCATACTTTTTTTTGCCATTCAATCACCTCGTCGCAAGCCTCATATATATTAAAATAATCGCGATTTCCTATTTCGCAAGGAATCAATTTTCCCAAGCAGGTCGAAATAGTGATCGCTTCCCGGTTCCGCCGATGCCAATTCCCGGGCCAGGGCCTTCATTTCCCGGAGGGCTGTCCGCTCCAGGACAAGGCGGCACTGATCAAACGCTTTCTGAACATCAATCTCCTCGAGATGCCGGTCGTCTACAAAGAGAGAAGCAAGACGCTTCCTCTCCTCCGGGGAAGTAACCTGCTCGAGTATCTTCGGCCAGTCGACACTGTTGTTCATGGAGATGTCCCGTATAATATTTTCGGCCACGGGGACCAGATCCGCGCGAAAAAGCAGCGCGACCCCAAACTCCTTCACTTTCTCGGCAACTTCCGGGAATTTGCCCATCAGCGAAAGAAGCATTTCCTCTGCACCAATCCTGCTTGTTCCCTTTTCGACCGGCGGTGCGGCAACCTTGCGCGGCGACGGCGCTCCCTTGCCGGCAACCCTTGCGACCAGGACCTTCTCGTCGACACCGACGAACCTGGATATTTCCCTGATGTAGAGGTCACGTTCCATCGGATTGACCATCTTCGCAAGACGCGGAACGAGTTCCCCGAGGACCCTGACTTTCCCCTCGACGCTTCCGAGATCCGCTTGACGGCATAATTCCCGGATAAAATACTCGAAAACCGGCAGGGAGTTCTGTACCCTCTCCTCAAAAGTCTCCACACCGTGCTTCAGCAGAAAACTGTCCGGGTCTTCCCCGGCGGGAAGCACCACAATATGCGCGGGGCAATCTTCATCGAGAAAGAGGTCCATGGCCCGGAAGGTTGCTTTTACCCCTGCACTGTCGGCATCAAACAGGGTGAAGATCCGCTCTGCATAGCGTTTCAGCAGCTTTACATGGGAGCCGGTCAAAGCGGTGCCGCAGGTTGCAACGACATTCCTGATGCCGGCACGATAGAGAGCAAGATGGTCGAAATACCCTTCAACAACAAACACAGAACCTTTTTCACGGATGGCCTGCTTCGCAAGATCCAGTCCGTACAGTACTTCGCTCTTATGGTACACCGGCGATTCAGGTGAATTCAGGTACTTGGGCAGAGAATCATCAAGAACCCTGCCGCCAAAACCAATGCACCGGCCCTGGCCGTCCGTAATGGCAAAAAGCAGTCTGTTTCTGAAGGTATCGTAATACCCTCCCCCTTCTCTTCTCCGGATGAGCCCCAGCTTTTCCGCACTGTCCAGCGGGGCCTTCATCTTCTCCAGATGCCTTGTCAATGCATCCCAGCGGTCCGGGG
Source organism: Geobacteraceae bacterium (assembly GCA_017861285.1). Lineage (GTDB taxonomy): Bacteria > Desulfobacterota > Desulfuromonadia > Geobacterales > Geobacteraceae > CAIWTU01. The sequence goes on from JAGFXO010000025.1 coordinate 3,002, forward strand.
CAAACCCGAGCCTGCATGCGCCTGCGGCCTCCAGGTCAATGCCGCGTCGTTCAAGGTACAGGCGACCGGGCTCACCATCCCGGTGATTCAGCAACGTAGCCGTATAGAATTGCGCAGCCCAACCGTTCAGCCGGTAAAAGGACTCGCTCTCATCCGCCTTCCGTTTCTCCTCGGCAGTCGGGGGCCGGTCCTCGATGACAACACCGACGCGACGCGCAAGGAATTTGACCGCTTCCGGAAACGTGAGTCCTTCGATTCTCATGATAAACCCGAAAACGTCACCTCCGACACCGCAGCCGAAGCAGTGGAATATTTCCCTGGATGGATTTACATTGAATGAAGGAGTCTTCTCATGATGAAAGGGACATAAGCCCAGATAGTTGGCACCCGATTTTTTGAGGCGCACATAGTCGGAGACTATTTCGAAGATAGCGGCCCTTGAGCGCACCTCCCGAACCTTATCATCAGAAATCATAACCATCGTAATCCTGAAAAGCAAACCACAGCAAGAGGCAATAACCGGAAAGATAACGGTCCCCCGGATATCACTTTTTCACGCCGGATACCGCAGATGATTGCCCGGCCTCCCCCTTCCACCCGGAGACCATCTCTCTTCCGCAAGCAATAAAAGGGCGTGCGGACTTCGATTTTTCCAGCTTAAGTTTCAATTTGGACGGCATCGGCCCGGTCGTGCCGAAATAGAGCACCATGCAGAGAAGGAGCGCTCCCTGAATGGCGCCGAATGCCACCCCGCCCACACGGTTTACTCCACCAAGGAGAGCGATCCTGAAAACGATGGTCAGAAAGTGCCCAAGGAAATAGAAAAGCAGGCCGATGACCAGAAAAATCAATAGGAACGAGATGGTGGACGATATAGTGTGTGGCAGGTGAATAATAGGCCGTAGGGAGGCAGAAAGAGACGGATAATATTTGCAGGCTGCCCAGATACCCATGACGAGCCCTGCAAGGGAACATACCTCCCTGACGAAACCTTTCATAAACCCCTTTATGATGAAGGCCAGCAAGACGGCCAAAACAAGGATGTCAATCAGGTTCATTCCATGCTCTCAATTGTATGCTGAAAGTAAAAGTAGGGGCAATCATTCGACCGCCCCCACGATTTATGCTAAGTTTCCATCAGGAAAGGATATTGCTGCCGAACGGGGTCAGGAAAGCATTCCCCTGACAATTTCGCTCACTGCCTTGCCGTCGGCCCGACCCGAGATTCGGGGCATCACAACCTTCATTACCTTGCCCATATCCCCGGGCCCCCGTGCTCCACATTCAGCGATAGCTCCGGCAACTATATCCGCAATCTCGCCACTGTCAAGCTGCCTGGGAAGAAAGTCCAGAAGAATGGTCAACTCCCTTTCTTCCTTCTGAACGAGATCACTTCTCCCAGCTTCCTGAAAAAGCTTTATGGATTCTCTGCGCTGCTTGGCCAGAGTTGCAATAACTTCCGTTACTTCCAGGTCATCCAGTTCTTTTCCAAGATCTATCTCCCTGTTTTTAACGGATGACCTGACCATGCGGATTGCGGAGACTCTGACATCATCCCTTGCTTTCATGGCCGCCTTCATCTCATCGACCAGTGTATCCCGCAGCGTCATCGAAACCTCTTTTTACTCCATAATCTTGCGTTGCTTCTTCAATGCCCTTTTACGGGCGGCAATCGCCTTTTTCTTCTTTTTGATGCTTGGTTTTTCGTAATGCTCTCTCTTGCGAACTTCAGAGAGAATTCCTGCTTTCTCGCACTGTTTCTTGAACTTTTTCAGTGCCAGTTCGAACGAATCACTTTCCTTCAACCTTACTCCCGGCATCCATATTCCCCTCCCTCCTATATTTGAATTTTGTGCTCATATCGGAAATCGGCCAGAAAAAGATTATAAAGGGTTTTATAGTACCATGAGAATGCCAGTTGTCAAGAATTTTCTACGTTAAACGGGTATTTCCGCGTTCAGCAGAAAACCTGCTTTGACGCTCTGTCAATGCGCACTTTCCGCATCGCGCCAAGATCCGCGGCTTTGGCGAACGGAAAAAAAGGGCTGCATTTTCCTATTTCTCAGTACGGGAACGAGACTCTTTTTCCGCTATCCCCGAAACACCGAAGCGGCGGCGCAACTCATTGCAGACATCTTCCGGCTCTATGTCATAAACCCCCAACAATACGAGGACATGAAAAAAAAGATCCGCGGTTTCGTAAATGATCTCTTCCCTTTTGCCACCCTTGCCGGCAATGATTACTTCCGCAGCCTCTTCGCCGACCTTCCCCAGGACCTTGTCCAAACCTTTTCCGATGAGGGAGGAAGTATAGGATTTTTGATCGGGATGCGCCTTCCGGTCCTGGATTACCCGGTAGATGGCATCCAGAATATCGACATCATATTTATTCATAACGTTTTCCGTGTGTTTGCGTTGACATACTTTCAGAGGCACGTTTGTCAGCACCGCACCGCTACACCTTTCCGGTTTAAATAATCCTTGGCTTCCCCGATAGTGTATTCACGATAATGGAATATTGAAGCTGCAAGACAGGCACTAGCTCCACCCGTGGTGAATCCATCGAAAATGTGCTCGAGATTACCCACGCCGCCCGAAGCGATCACCGGGATTGAAACGGCGTCGACAATGCCGCGGGTCAGCCTCAGGTCATAGCCGTCTTTTGTCCCGTCACGGTCCATGCTGGTAAGAAGGATCTCTCCTGCCCCATACTCTTCCATTCTTTGCGCCCATTCCACCGCATCAATTCCGGTGGCATTCCTTCCGCCATGGGTATAAACCTCCCAGCGGTCCTCCCCCGGAACATTCCTGGCGTCAATGGCGACGACCGTGCATTGGGAACCGAACCTCTCAGCCGCCTCCTTTACGAACTCGGGCTTGTGCACTGCCGCCGTATTGATGGAAACCTTGTCGGCTCCGGCATTCAGCAACCTGCGGATATCCTCCACCGTCCTTACTCCACCGCCAACCGTCAGGGGCATGAAAACCCGTTCGGCCGTCCGGCGCACTACATCGATGATGATATCCCTCTGATCCGATGATGCGGTAATATCGAGAAAGGTCAGTTCATCCGCCCCCTGTTTGTCATACATTTCCGCAATTTCAACGGGGTCGCCGGCATCCCTGAGTTCGAGGAACTTGACGCCTTTGACTACGCGGCCACCCTTGACATCCAGACAGGGAATAATTCGTTTGGTAAGCATTCGATTTCTCCGACGGAATTCAACGTGGATAGAGGCAGCCCATGGAAGGCTACCCCTCTTTCTTGTGCATTTTTGTCAACTCAATGGCTTCGGTCAGCCTGATGGCCCCCGTATAGATGGCTTTGCCGGTTATGACACCCACTACGCCGGACTGCTCGATTGCCATGAGATCCTCGATATCTTGCAGCCGGGAAACACCGCCGGACGCGATTACCGGGATACGGACCGATTCCGCAAGTTCACGGGTGGCATCGAGATTGGGACCGCCCAGCATCCCATCGCGGGCTATATCGGTATAAATGATGGCAGACACACCAAACCCCTCGAATTTCCTTGCCATTTCAACGGCCGCAACACCTGTGACTTCCGCCCAACCCTGGACTGCCACCATGCCGTTCCTGGCATCGATCCCCACTACTATCCTTCCGGGAAACAGTCTGCAGGCCTCTCGTACCAGTTCCGGATTCCGCTGGGCAGCTGTGCCCAGTATGACACGGCTGATACCCAGTTCGAGGTAGGCGGCAATGGTCGGCAGGTCACGAATGCCTCCGCCAAGCTGGGCCGGTATCGTGATGTTCCTGACGATTTCCTCGATGGAGCCCAGATTTTTCGGCTCTCCGGCAAAAGCGCCATTCAGATCCACAATATGCAGCAGTTGCGCTCCCTGCTCTTGCCATTCGCGTGCCTGGTGAGCAGGACTGTCACAAAAAACCGTATCCCGCTCCATGAGCCCCTGCTCGAGGCGGACACAACGTCCGTCTTTCAGATCAATTGCCGGAATGACAATCATTTCATCGCTCCAAAATTCTGTAATATGGCAAGCCCCTTTTCCTGGGACTTCTCCGGGTGGAACTGGGTAGCCACGATATTGTCTTTCCAGACGGATGAACAGAAATCAATACCGTATCTGGTCGTTGTGGCTATAACCGAAGAATCATCAGGCCGGACGTAGTATGAATGCACGAAATAGAAATTGGTGCCGTCGGGTATGCCGGAAAAAGCCGGGGGCCGAAGTTTGAAGGAAAGCTGATTCCATCCCATATGGGGCACCTTCAGTTCCTCTTCTTCCTCCGTCATCCCCTCCGGGAAACGGACCACCCTTCCAGGAATCACGTCCAGTCCCTTATGAATGCCGAACTCTTCGCTTTCAGTGAAAAGAAGCTGCAAACCCAGACAAATGCCCAGGAACGGGCGACCTTCCCGGATAACCTTCAGGATAGGCTCGACAAAACCACCATGCTCGAGATTCCTCATGCAATCGGGAAACGCGCCGACTCCCGGCAGTACGATCCTCTCGGCCTCCAGCACTACCTTGGGGTCGCTGGTAACAACAGCCTCGAAGCCGACCTTTTCGAACCCCTTCTGCACGGAACGCAGGTTACCCATGCCGTAATCGATTATTGCGATCATAAAAAAACCCGTTTATAACAACCCTTTCGTTGACATGACGCCCTTGATCCTCTCATCCACCCGCGTCGCCTCATCCATGGCCCTGGCAAAAGCCTTGAAACAGGCTTCCACGATGTGGTGGACGTTGTCTCCATACATCAGCCGCACATGGAGATTCAAGCCGCAATTATTCGTAAACGCCGCAAAGAACTCGCGAACAAGCTCAACATCGAAATCCCCGATCTTCACCTTGGGGAGGTCAACGTCGTATGCCAGAAAAGGACGCCCGGAGAGATCGACCGTAACGCCCGCCAGGGTCTCGTCCATGGGCACGACGGAGTTCCCGTAACGGCGGATACCTTTTTTGTCGCCCAATGCCTGCCTGAACGCATCACCGAGCACAATGCCGATATCCTCAACGGTATGATGGAAATCAATATCGATATCGCCCTTTGCTTCCACTTGCATATCAAAGAGACCGTGGCGCGCGAACAGATTCAGCATGTGGTCGAGGAAGGGAACCGAAGTGCAGATTTTCCCTTCACCGGTTCCGTCTATGTTCAGCGAAAGCCTGATCTGGGTTTCCTTTGTCACTCGTTCGATAGAAGCAGTACGGGCCATGGCAACCTCCTGAATAACAAGTCATTTAATTCTTCTAGCCTATTTCCTGTATCGCCTTCAAGGTCGTTTCCATCTCCTCCCTGGTGCCGATGGATATGCGCAGACCATGGGCAAGAAGCGGATCCGTGAAATGACGCACCAGGACCTTCCGCGCGAACAAACCTTCATAGGCCCGTTTGCCGTCGCGGTCTGGCGGCACTGCAAAGACAAAGTTCCCCTTTGAAGCAGTGACGGTGTAGTTGATTTTTCCCAACTCAGCCGTGAACCATTGGCGCGTTGCGCGTATCTCCTCAGTACAGGCTCTGAAATATGCCTGATCCGTGAGGGCGGCGGCGCAAGCCGCCTGGGCCAGTCTGTCAAGGTTATAGTGATCCCGGATCTTGTCCAGGGCAGCGATAACCTCCGGACGGGCTATGGCAAGTCCGAGGCGCATGCCTGCCAGAGAGTAGCTCTTGGAAAGGGTCCGCGTAACCACCACGTTCCCGTGGGATTTCACCAGGCTGAGGGCATTTTCTTCGGCAAAGTCTGCATAGGCTTCGTCCACCACCAGGACACCGGAACAACGTGGTTCGCACCCGTGCCCCCTGGATTTCGGCCAGGGTGGCGTAATACGAGTAGGATGGATGGACGTAGCCGATCTCCTCCCCCTCACCGGCAAAAGCGCGAATCAGGTTGTTGAGCACCTCGTCGGATCCGTTGGCCATGATAATCCAGGATGGGTCAAAACCATAAAGATTTCCGGCAATTTCCCGCAACCGGCCACTCGATGCGCACGGATATTTCCGGAGCGCGGCGCCGTCACTCCCCAGTTCCTTCAAAATGGCCTCTTTGACGAGCGGCGAAGGCGGGTACGGGTTCTCGTTAGTGTTGAGCTTGACGTAGGCTGCCTCATCGGATGGCTGGTAACCGGGGACATACCCCTTCATCTCTGCAATGTTTTTTCTCATTGATTCGACAGGGGATATCTCCGATCGTTGCAATCCGTCTGAAATATCGTTCTTTGACATCCTTTACGCACCCTCTCCCCGCGTCCTTATTGAAACCGACTTCCCGTGGGCTTCCAGGCCCTCCAGTTCGGCGATCTTCACGATGGTATTACCCAAACGGTTGAGCCCCTGCTCCGAAAAATAGACAACTGATGACTTCTTCACGAAATCGTCCACTGACAATGGAGAAAAGAACCGGGCTGTTCCCGCGGTGGGGAGGGTATGGTTCGGACCGGCCAAATAATCCCCCGCAGCCTCCGGCGTGTAATGCCCCAAGAATATGGCGCCGGCGTTCCTGATTTTCGGGAGCATCTCGAAGGGGTTCAGTACCGCCAGTTCAAGGTGTTCAGGAGCAATCCGGTTGGAGAATTCGATCGCTTCGTCAAGATTGCCGGCTATGATGACAGCGCCATATTTCTCCCAGGATTTTCCGGCAATTGCCTGCCTCGACAGTCCCTTCAACTGCCTGTCAACTTCTGCGGCCACAAGCTCCCCGAAACTCCGGTCAGTCGTTATGAGTATTGACGATGCCAGTTCGTCGTGCTCAGCCTGGGAGAGCAGGTCCGCGGCAATGTGCCCGGGATCCCCGCTTCCGTCGCTAATCACCAGGATTTCACTGGGTCCCGCAATCATGTCGATCCCGACATGGCCGAAGACAAGCTTTTTTGCCGTCGCCACAAAAATATTGCCCGGCCCGGTGATCTTGTCGACTTTCGGAACGGTTTCCGTCCCGTAGGCAAGCGCAGCAACCGCCTGTGCCCCACCGATACGAAAAATCCTATCCACTCCTGAAAGCCTGGCGGCAACCAGGACGTGCGGATTTATCTCTCCATAGGGAGTTGGAACTACCATCACGACTTCCTCGACACCCGCCACCTTTGCCGGAACGGCATTCATGATGACACTGCTCGGGTAGCTCGCCTTTCCCCCGGGGACATAGATGCCGACTTTTTGCAGTGGTCGCACCATCTGCCCCAGAACGATATCAGGCTCATCCGTGGTGAACCACGACTCATGCCTCTGTTTCCCGTGAAAACGCCGTACCCGCTCCACGGCACGTTCAAGAGCGGCAATATCATCATCCGCAGCAGCGGCAAAAGCCTGATCAATCTCGTTCCGGGTGATCTCAAGTTTCCCGGCGGCAAGCCTGAGGCGATCGAACTTTTCCGTATATGCAATCAGAGCTTCATCACCCCGGGTCCGCACATCGGCGATGATGTCAAGGACAGCGGCCTCAACCTCTTTTCCCGTCTCTTCACCGCGGGAAATAATGGCGGCCAACCGGGATTCGAAATCGCTATCGTGAATATCGAGAAAATTCATTGTTCATTCCATTGCACTCATGTCGATACTGTGCTGTTGAGACTATACGTACTTCTCGAGCCCCCGGATAATTTCACTGATACGTTTGTGCCTCGTTTTCAGGCTGGCCCGGTTGACAATCAACCTGCAGGTGATTTCCGCAATGGTCTCCACCTCGACGAGGCCGTTCTGTTTCAGCGTTTCACCGGTCGAGACGAGGTCCACTATCCGCTCCGAAAGGTCTACCAGGGGCGCCAGTTCGATGGAACCATACAGCTTGATGATTTCAACCTGGACACCCTTGCCGGCAAAGTACTTCTCAGTGACATTGGGATACTTGGTGGCAATGCGGATGTTCGACCAGTTCGCAGGGTCGTCGTTCCGCGACAACTCGGCGGGTTCCGCCACGACCAGCCGGCAGTAACCGAATTTCAGATCGAGAGGTTCATAGAGATCCTTCTCCTGCTCCATGAGGGTGTCTTTCCCGACGATTCCCAGGTCAGCCGAGCCGTACTCGACGTAGGTGGGAACATCCGTGGCGCGCACGATCATGTAGCGCATCTTCTGTTCGGGGTTCTCGAAGATCAGCTTTCTTGTATCGGAAAGAAGCTCTTCGCAATCGATGCCGATTTTCTTGAAAAGGGCAACCGAATCATGAAGGATACGGCCTTTTGGAATTGCTATTGTTATGAAATCAGTCATTGTTCTCTTTTACCCATCCCCCTCCCAACCACACCCTTGAAGGGGGAGGTCCAGGTTGGGGGTGGGGTTGAGGTATTGCCCTTAAATGGTTTATTCCTTTACTCTGGTGATATCGGCACCCAGCCCGGCGAGCTTCTTTTCAATAGACTCATATCCCCGGTCAAGGTGATAGATGCGGGAAACCTCGGTGGTATTGTCAGCGGCAAGACCGGCAAGAATGAGCGATGCGGAAGCACGCAGGTCGGTTGCCATCACCGGTGCGCCGGAGAGTTTCTTTACACCCTTGACCGTAGCCGAATTCCCTTCGATGATGATGTCCGCGCCGAAGCGAAGCAGTTCGGACACATGCATGAAGCGGTTCTCGAAAATATTCTCGCTGATGACGCTTGTCCCGTCGGCAACCGTCATGAGTGCCATCATCTGGGCCTGCATATCGGTCGGGAAACCCGGATATGGCCTGGTCTTTATATTGATGCTTTTGATTTTGCGCGGACCTTTTACCCGTACCACGTTATCCTTGTTGCTGATTTCGACGCCGGCATCCTGCAGTTTGAAGATAAGGGCGTCGAGGTGTTCCAGCCGCATGTTGCGGATTTTCACATCCCCCCCGGTTATGGCCGAGGCAATCATGAACGTACCTGCTTCAATTCGGTCAGGCATCACCGTGTGGACAACCGGCCGCAACTCGCTGACTCCTGTTATGCGAATAGTATCCGTGCCTGCGCCTTCTATCTTTGCACCCATCTCGGCCAGCACTTCGGCAACTTCGACAATTTCGGGCTCGCGGGCTGCATTCTCGAGAACAGTTTCTCCCTTTGCAGTGGCGGCTGCCATCATCAGGTGCTCTGTACCACCCACCGTGGAGATGTCGAAGTTTATCCGCGCACCTCTGAGCCTCCTCGCCCTGGCTTCCACATAGCCGTGAGTCAGATGTATTTCCGCTCCCATGGCCTCAAGGCCTTTCAGGTGGAGATTAATGGGACGGGCTCCGATGGCGCAGCCCCCGGGAAGCGACACCCTTGCCTTCCCCAGCCGGGCAAGCAGCGGTCCCAGCACCAGCACAGAAGCGCGCATGGTCTTGACAAGGTCATACGTCGCTTCATGGTTATCGATATGGGTAGTATCGAGCTTTACAACATTCCCGTTTCCCTCAATCTTTGCGCCAAGGGTTTCCATAACCTTGATGGTGGTGTTGATGTCGCGCAGAAACGGTACATTATGAATCTCATGGATACCGGGGGCAAGAATGGTAGAAATGAAAATGGGAAGTGAAGCGTTTTTCGAACCGCTGACAGTGACATCACCGGCGAGCCTTTTCCCCCCTTTGATAACAAGTTTGTCCAATACGGCACTCCTATTTGCTTAGTAGTGAAAGAGGTGTCAGACCTACACATTTGACAACCAGTCTGTCAAATGTGTAGGTCTGAGACCAATCGAAACCCCTTGTAATCCCGTCAGGGGTTCGACAGGTCCTTCTCCTGAATCTTTCTGGCACCGACAACGCGCTCTATGCCGCCGGTGTCCAGGGTTGTAAACAGGCTGTCATAGCATCCCGCGCCTTCAAACAGCCGCAGGACATCAGGCGCCTGGTAAATGCCGACCTCGAAAAGGATCCAGCCAAAGGGGTCAAGATGGCTCGAGGCTGCCGGTATCATGCTCCGATAGAAATCAAGCCCGTCAGTTCCGCCATCGAGAGCCTCTCTCGGTTCGAAGTCCCTGACCTCCGGTTCAAGGCCGGCGATGTCTCCTGTAGGGATATAGGGTGGATTGGAAACGATCAGGTCGAATGTCATATTCCTGAACGGCTCGAACATCGAACCTTTCAGGTAGGTAACCCGGACTCCATTTCTTTCGGCATTCCTTTGTGCGATTTCCAGGGCCCCGTCTGATGTATCCACCGAAAAGACTTCCGCTTGCGGCAGTCCCGCGGCAAGAGCAACGGCAATACATCCGCTTCCCGCACCGATATCCAGAATCCTTTTTGCTCCCGGGCAGCGCCTCACCGCCTCTTCAACCAGCGTTTCCGTATCATGGCGCGGGATAAGAACAGAGGGTGAAACATCGAAATCAAGCCCCATGAATTCCTGGCTGCCAAGGATATACTGGAGAGGTTCGCGCCTGGCCCGCCGCGCAACCATCTCCCGGAAGAGTGAAAGTTCCTCCGGAGCCAGGGGCTTGTCATAATTCACGTAAAGCCCCACCCTGTCCATGGTGAGGGCGGCGCAGAGCATCCACTCGGTTTCGAGACGCGCATTTACGATCCCCTTCTCCGCCAGGTAGTCTCTGGTCCAGTTCAGGACCTTCAGAACGCTCCATGTCTCCTGCTGCTTTTTCACCCCAAGCCTTTTGCCCTGTGCCTGTTGCCCGGTTTTAAGCTGCCTCGCTCTGGGCCTTCAACGCTTCCATCTGGTAATGAGTGCGTAATGCATCAACGATCTCGCCGATGTCTCCCGACATTATCGAGTCAAGACGGTACAGGGTAAGACCGATGCGATGGTCTGTCATACGGCCCTGAGGAAAATTGTACGTCCGTATCCTCTCGCTCCTGTCGCCGCTGCCCACCTGTTGTTTGCGGTCTGCCGCCATTTTGGCGTTCTGCTCCGTTACCATGGTATCCAGCATCCTGGATTTCAGGACCTTCATTGCCTTGGCCCGGTTCTTGATCTGGCTTCTCTCCTCCTGGCAGGCAACCACGATTCCGGTCGGCAGATGGGTAATGCGAACCGCAGAATCTGTAGTATTGACATGCTGTCCACCGGCTCCGGAAGACCGGTACACATCGATCTTCAAATCGGAAGGGTTGATCTCCACGTCGATATCCTCCGCCTCGGGAAGCACCGCAACCGTGCACGCACTGGTATGGATGCGTCCCTGAGCCTCGGTATCCGGCACCCGCTGTACACGGTGCGTGCCCGATTCGTATTTGAGCTTGGCGTAGACCCCCTGCCCCTCGACAAGGGCGACTATCTCCTTGAAGCCGCCAAGGTCTGATTCGGAAACGGAGATGATTTCGACTTTCCAGCGATTACTTTCAGCAAAACGGCTATACATACGGAAAAGGTCGGCGGCAAAAAGCGCCGCTTCTTCGCCTCCGGTGCCGGCGCGGATTTCCAGGACAACACTCCGGTCATCATTGGGATCCTTGGGTAGGAGCAACACCTTGATATCCCCTTCAAGCTCATCTTTCCTGACCTCAAGCTGCTCTATCTCCGCTTCCGCCATTTCCCTGATTTCCTCGTCCGGTTCCTCGAGGAGTTCCCTGTTGTCCGCAATCTCAGTCAACACCTTCCTGTAGGCGTGATACGCCGCTACCAGCGGGGAAAGCTCGGAATGCTCCCTGTTGAGTTTCCTGAACTCGATCTGATTCGAGAGCACCGTGGGGTCGGCGAGAAGCGCCTCCAACTCCTGATGTCGTCTTGCCAATTCTTCTATTTTGTCAAACATTCAAAATCCTTGAAACTATTTGTGGTTGAAAGGAAATTTCACTACTTTTCCTGGTTGGGGTGTCGGTTGCCGATCCATTCAGACGACCAGGCGATCGTCCTTATTGCCACCATTGACCTCGAGGGCCTCTTCCATGGAGCGAATCGCAACCTCCAGTTGGTCCTCATCGGGCTCGCGAGTAGTCAGCCTTTGCAGTGCAAGCCCCGGAGCAATCAGCATCCTCACCAGCGCAGACGTTTCATGGCTGGCACTCCATTTCAGCACTTCATAGGAAACACCTGCAATCAGGGGAAGGAGCACGATCCGTGCCCCCGCTTTCATATAAAACGGCCAGAGCTTTGGAATCAAGGAGAATACAAAGATGCTGACCAGCATCACTATGAGGAGAAAGCTTGTCCCGCAGCGCGGATGGAGCCTGCTGAATTCCCGTACTTTTTCGACAGTCAGCGGCGAACCCGCCTCGAAAGCGAAAATTGATTTGTGCTCTGCGCCATGATATTGAAAAACCCGCTGAATGTCATTCATCCTGGAAATGGAGTAGACATACAGGAGAAAAACCGCCACCCGTATGACCCCATCGACCAGATTGAACACGATATTGGACGTTCCGATCACCGGCACAAGCAGCTTGGTAAGGTACAGGGGAAGGATAAAGAAGAGAGCGATGCCGAACAGCAGGGCAAGAGCAATCGTACCCCCCATTACCATGGGGCTCATCTCCTGCTTTTCCTTTCCCTCTTCCACGATCGCCTCATTGGCGGAGAAATTTAGTGCTTTCATACCGATGGCAAGGGAGGAAAAAAGGGCTGCGGCCCCCCGAAGCACAGGGAGTTTTAAGAGGGGAAACCGTTCGGAGAGGGGAATAACCAGATCCTTCCTGACGACAATCTCGCCGGAAGGCCGCCTGACCGCAATGGCCACGGATCGTGGGGCACGCATCATGACTCCCTCTATCACAGCTTGCCCACCGATATTTATCTTTGCCATTTTAACTCCATTCAGAAGGCATCTTTCCAGAATTCTGCAGGGGCAGGCCCCTACGAAACAATGGCCAGCGCGGCACTCCTACAATCCTTTATAGAATTCCCTTATTGCATCAGCCTTCCCGCAGGTCATCCGACCTTCCGGACATGGACCGTTCAGGCAACCCGGACCGGCATTGGAGAAAATTGTCGGGGCGACAACTTTCACCAGCTTCAGCATTTCAAGGGACATTGCGCGAATTTCCCACTGCGCCCGCTCACAGCAGCGTAAACGGAAAAAGTGGAACAACTCACGGGCATTCATCGTCACCATGATCTTTGTCTCGGTTGCATTCGGCAGAATATATCGCGCGTCCTCCGCGGGGATACCCGCCTCGACCATGTCCGCGTAGAAACGTTGGATTGACTGCAGATATTCCGCAAACCGCGCGCTGACCGCGGGACGCTCGGCGATACTGGGCGGAACTACTGCAGCAAACTGGTCTTTATGGGACACGTAGCGCTGAGACTGCTGGGAGAAAGAGGCCAACCGGTGACGGACCAACTGGTGAGTCGTGACCCTGGATACCCCCTCGATGCCGAACGTGAACGAAGCATGCTCCAGTACCGACTGATGTCCCAGGGACATTATCTTTTCAAGAAATCCTTTGATGTCGTTTCCGGAAAGCTTCTCCTGAAGGGCCTCTATGGTAACCGGAGAATAGCAGAGCCTTGCAGCCAGGGCAACAGCATGTTCGGGATTGGGCGTATATTGGATGAGTTTAACCAGCATGGCGTCCTTGCAACCAGCATAATTTCATTACGTTCATTACTCCGCAGATTTCCGCATCTTGCCTGCTGCCTGCCGGATGTGCGGGAAAACCGGGCGGAACGTCATTTGCGCCCCGAAACAGACAAGGGGATTTCGCCATGGACAAAATCCCCTTTCTTTGCGCCCGCAAGACCGGAGCCTTCTTACATGCCGTATCTCTTCTTGAATCTTTCAACACGACCGGCCGTATCGATGAGCTTCTGCTTGCCGGTAAAGAAAGGGTGGCAGGCGGAACAAATCTCCGTCGTTATCTCGGACTTTGTTGACCGCGTCTGAAAGGTGTTGCCACACAGACATTTTACGGTAATCTCGTTGTATTTCGGATGAATTCCCTCTTTCATATACTTTCCTCCTTGAAAAGCGCACTGCCAATTCTTCACTTTGTTGCGTTGTCTAAAGAATAAACGCTAGCACTTTTGTCTTTTTTTATCAAGCGATTTTTCATTTGCTCATGGAATCAAGGAAGCCCTGATTTGTCTTGGTCTCGGCAAGCTTGCTGATGAGAAATTCCATGCTGTCTACGACATTCATCGGGTGGAGGACTTTACGCAGAATCCAGATCCGGTTCAGCGCCGCCTTTTCAATGAGCAACTCTTCCTTCCTGGTTCCGGACTTGTTCATGTCTATTGCCGGGAAGACCCGCTTCTCGACCAGTTTGCGGTCCAGATGCAGCTCCATGTTGCCGGTACCCTTGAACTCCTCGAATATGACCTCATCCATTTTGCTGCCGGTATCAACCAGGGCGGTCGCAATGATCGTGAGGGAACCGCCTTCCTCAATATTGCGTGCGGCGCCAAAGAAGCGTTTCGGCTTATGGAGGGCATTGGAATCGACGCCTCCCGAAAGCACCTTGCCGGAGGGGGGAATCACCGTGTTGTAGGCGCGTGCCAGGCGAGTTATCGAATCAAGCAGGATAACGACGTCCCTTCTGTGCTCGACCAGCCTTTTGGCCTTTTCGATGACCATCTCGGCCACCTGGATGTGGCGGGCAGCCGGTTCGTCAAATGTCGAGGACACAACCTCCCCCTTGACCGAACGCTGCATGTCGGTTACCTCTTCGGGCCTCTCATCAATCAGGAGAACAATGAGAAACACCTCCGGATGATTCTGGGCAATAGAGTTGGCAATATTCTGCAGCAGCATCGTTTTGCCGGTACGGGGGGGGGCGACGATCAGGCCGCGTTGTCCTTTTCCTATAGGAGTGATAAGCTCCATGACCCTCGTGGACATGTTATCCGGAGTCGTTTCCAGCTTCAGCTTCTCCTCCGGGTACAGCGGCGTCAGGTTATCGAAGAGAACCTTGTCGCGAATCCCTTCCAAAGGCTCATAATTGACTGTTTCCACTTTCAGAAGCGCAAAATATCTTTCACCCTCTTTTGGAGGCCTGATCTGCCCTGAAACGGTATCCCCGGTCTGCAGGTTGAACCTGCGGATCTGGCTCGGCGAAACGTATATGTCATCAGGCCCGGGAAGATAGTTGTAATCCGGGGCGCGAAGAAAACCGAATCCGTCCGGGAGGGTCTCAAGAACACCCTCCCCGAAAATCATGCCGTTTTTTTCAGTCTGGGCATTGAGAATGGCAAAAATAAGGTCCTGCTTGCGCAGGTGGGAAGCTCCTTCTATATGGAGATCCTTTGCTATGGTAGCCAATTCATTAATCTTCTTGCTCTTCAATTCCTGTAAATTCATTTTTTCTCCTGCAAAACACGCATAGATCTTTGGGACGGACGGTGATCAGTCGCTTAATGAAAAACTGTCAGAAACATGCCGGTAAAGGTTGAAAGATAAGTAGTGCATAAAGGGGGATTGCCCTGATTCTCCGCAAGAAGTTATCAGACGGCCTTGAAGAACCGTATAAATTTGTAAAATATCGGCTAAATCGGAAAATTACCGGCATGGGTCTTGAAAACCGCCGGGCTGATTGAGGTTTAAGTATTGGAAAAAAACGATAGGGATACTGTTTGGCCTAACCGAGGATTACAAAACATATAAACTTCAATCATCTTCTTGTCAATAGAAAATTGTTCGGCGTAGAAGCCTTGAATCCCCCCTCTGACTGGAAACCGGGGGCCGGCCCCCAATAAACACATCAGGGCAAATCCAGCCTCACTGCGCGGCGAAAGACGGGAATTTCTCGCGATATGTGTACAGAGCTTACCTTCCCACGGGCACATCAAAGGTCCGCATTTCATAGGAGAAGCGTACTTTGTCCTGAAAAATCTTCTCGACAACAGCCCCTCCGACAACCATGCCTTCCGTTACCGACATTCCGTTCACGACGGCCAGCCTGTCTGAACCGTCTTTCTGCCAGGCTATGCCCGACACCGCAAGGGCAGGCATTTGCCGTATGCCGGACGGCTGCGCGGGTTTATCGGGATTCGATACGGGGATACCGGGATTAGTAGCCGGCAAGCGCTCCCTGGCCGATGGTTGGGGTTTAACCGGAATTTCCGGCACACGGGATGAAGTCCGAGTGGCTCGATTCGGTGCCGTTGCGGGGGGCACTGCTTTTTTCGTCAAGACGGCTTTTGGGGCTTCGGCCACCGCGGGTTCATCCATCGGGCGAGAAGCTTCAGCTTTTTTCCCCGGCAACGGCTTCATGATGGAGTTCTTTTCGTTGTCATCGTCGTATGCCGCTTGCAAGGAATTGGCCGGATCTGCCCCCCTGAGGCGCTCCGACGGAGCCCCCATGACCAGATACGTCACGATGGCCGCCACGCATGCCGACCCGGCAATTGAGACGGGAAGCAGCCAGCGAGGCTTTCCGTTATGCCGGGGCGTGCTCCTCAACATCCCTTTGACAACGTCAACCTTCCCGTCCCGGCGAACGTATTTTTCCTCTTCAAGCTTTTTCAGGGCCTTCAGTATCGAGCTCATCCGTTTTTTTCACCTTCACTGCGCTGTAGTCGCGGACCGGATACCCCGCCTTCTCCACGGTAGAGCAAAAACAGTGTCTTACCGCCGGGCTTCCCGTCGGGCTCCAGGCCATGTGCCCGCTGGAAAGCCTTGACTGCAACCTCAGTTTTCCCGTCATAGGTTCCGCTCTGGCTTCCCTTGTAAAACCCTTTCCGCGCAAGCATCTTCTGCAAACTGACTACCTCCGGGCCTTTGGCACCGGGGGCAGGAAGGGCTGTAATCTGCGGGGAACTTTTCCAGAGGAGGTAGGCACGGCCGGACCAGAATGCCTTCAGTTCTCCGGGAGAGACAGAAGTGCGTCCAATCAGAGAAGGTTCGATCAACAGGCGGCCATTCTTTACACCGGTGAGAGCCAGATAGCGTTTGCCGCCATTGCCCGGAAGCCTGAACTCGAGCAGCGCCGGAGAATCCATCCGCATCAAAGCGCTCATACTCCCCTTTACTTCCGTAACGTTCAGCCCTCTGCGCCTGGCAAGATTTTTCAATTCAAGAGCGGGGTTCGCCCCGCTGTAAATCCTTACAGGCTGAACACTCCATTTTATTGCCAAGGCATTGAAGGATTCCAGGAAGCTCTGCTTCTCTCCCAGGCCCGAGAGCCCCCTTTTGACAGTCTCCGAAACCGCGGCTGGTTCGGAACCGGCGGAAGCGGCATTGTCATCTATCGCGACAGTATGAGAAAAAGGCCAACGCAGGTGTTCTTGCCGTGCAACAATATAGAAAAAAGAGGGCAAAACAAGTGCGGCAAGGCAAACCGCGGCGGTCCGCATCCACAGACCCGACCAGCGCACGTTCATTTCACTTTTGATTTCCCTGATGGCGGAGTTTACGAGTTGCCGGGATATCTCACGGCAACCCTCCGCATATCCCACCAGGAGAACCCGGTCACAAAGGATGTTTATTATCCGGGGAATCCCCCCGGAGTAACGGTAAATTCTCCTCAGGGCGGCAGGCGTGAAATGTACGCCCAGCCCGCATCCGGCCATGCTCAGTCGATGCCTGATATACGCCCCCGCATCGGGAAAATCCATCGGCTTCAAATGATATCGTACCGTTATCCTCTGGGAAAGCTGCCGCAACTCCGGCTTTTCCAGAAGCCGCGCGAATTCCGGCTGCCCGGCAAGAACTATCTGGATCAGCTTGTCCGTGTCTGTCTCCAGGTTGGAAATAAGCCGGATCTGCTCAAGAACCGGAGGTTCCAGGTTCTGCGCCTCGTCGACAACCAGCACAACCGTGCGTCCGGCGGCTTTCTCCCTGAGAAGGAAGCGGTTGAGCTCCTGCAGGAGCCCGGCATTACTCAACCCGTCGCCGGGGAGCCCGTATTCCCGGTTGATGCTGCGCAAAAGTTCCGTGGCGGATAGGCAGGGATTGAAGATCAGTGCGGTCCTGTATGCAGTTTCATCCAGTTGAC
This sequence comes from Geobacteraceae bacterium, assembly GCA_017861285.1. GTDB lineage: Bacteria > Desulfobacterota > Desulfuromonadia > Geobacterales > Geobacteraceae > CAIWTU01. The sequence goes on from JAGFXO010000025.1 coordinate 20,767, forward strand.
TCAGCAGTGTGCGCAATACCGTGGTCTTGCCCGTACCGATCTCCCCGGTCAGTTCGATAAAACCCGCATGGTTGTCTATGCCGTACAAAAGATGGGCAAAGGCTTCCTGGTGATTTTTGCTGAGGAAGATAAAACGCGGATTCGGGGTTACGGTGAAAGGCTTTTCGCTGAAATCATAAAATTCACAATACATGCATCACACTCGCGTACCGCTGTTGGAGGGGAATCCTGACATATGTAAAACTATTCCACAAAAACATTTGATTTTCAAGGATAAATCGGTACACTGGCTGAGCCGGGCGAAGCAGTACTTGACTTTCCGGCTTTTGCACGCATTTCGGGAAAGGGGGAGGAGAATGTCTGGAACAGTGTTTCTTGCCTTCTGTATCGCCGCAACAACTGCCATGGACGCTTCATGCACGACAAAAATGCCGGTCCTCCCTGCAAATGCCGCAATCGTAGCGTTTGGCGACAGCCTGACTTTCGGCACCGGAGCAGCTCCGGGAAAAAGCTATCCTGCCGTGCTGGAAAAGCTTGCTTCCCGAAAAGTCATCAATGCCGGCATTCCCGGGGAAACCACGCGACAGGGTCTTGCGCGGCTTCCCGCACTGCTGGACACATACCGCCCTTCCCTGCTGATCCTTTGTCACGGGGCCAACGACCTGATTCAGGGGCTCAAGGAAAAGAAAGCCGCAGACAACATTCGGGAAATGATTCGCCAAGCGCAAAAACGCGGCATACACGTCGTTCTGATCGGTGTCCCTTATCCCGGCAATTTCACTTCTCAGCCCTCTTTCTACACCATGATTGCGGATGAATTCAACATCCCGTTCGAACGCGATGCGCTGGGAATGGTTCTTGGCGATGCGTCTCTGAAATCCGACTTCATCCATCCCAATGCCCGCGGCTACAAGATTATAGCTGAGAAAATTGCGGCGCTTCTGCGAAAATGCGGTGCTCTCCGGTAGAGCCCCATACGATCAGATGATGAAGCTGCATTTCACGCCGAATATAGCGCCCGGGAAAATCCGGGAGAACCTGTTTCGACTCATTATCCCGGGGAAAATATGTGACGGGGACATGCAATCCCGCATCAAGCGACTGGGCAGCAGATTCGGGGTATACGCTTCCACATGCCCTTTCGGGTTGTGGGCTCCGGGACTGGCAATAACCGGCGAGATGCGTGCGGTCACCGAATGCTACCTTCCCCTGGCGGAAATCAACAGCGCCTGGAATCGCTTCCTTTCACTGTCTCTCCGATATGCCGCAACAATGACCGGTACGGCTATCCGCACCGCGGATTGCTGGCTTGATGTACTTCAACGGCTCCATCCGTATGTCTTCCGCTCCGATCCGGCCGAACTCCTGCGAAGGCTCCTGGAAGACGAAGACTTCAGGATCGGCTTCCTTTTTGCCCTTTTCCTTCCCGGGCGGCACGGCGGAGGTTTCCGACGCTACCCGGGGCAAATCGAATTTCTGCGGCGATGGCTTGAAAAAGAGAATTACCACGGGAAAAGGGTTCTGCGCTGCCTTGATGCCGCATGCGCCACCGGCGAATCGACCTATGATCTCGTTTTGCTTTTGCTCGAAAACGGCTTGTCGTCCGAATCTTTCCTGGTCCACGGATCAACCATCGAGCCGCTCGAACTTTTTTCGGCCGCCCACGTTTTTTTCCCGCATGCCTCAGACAGGCAGCAAACCTTCCTCTGCAGGACCGCGCCTGTTTTTGCAGGCGGAGCCTGCGAAAGTATGGCGTTTTTCACGGAAGACATACGCCTGCCCTGCACTCAGAACAGCGACAGATATGATATAATTCTCTGCAACGGCCTCCTGGGAGGTCCTCAGTTCCCCAGTGCCGACAGGATTACGACGGCCGTTTCAGCACTGCGGACAAGGCTTCATGATGGCGGCATCATCCTCTGCGCAGATCACTTTCACGGTGGATGGAAAAAGCTCGCGCCCCCATCGCTGCTTACCGAAGTTTTCACCCAGTGTGGTTTCAGTGTCCGGGAGATAGCGGATGGACTGGTTGCGGAAAAACATCAATGAGAGAAATCCAGCGCAGGGAAGGGGAAGCAGGCCATGAAAAATTCAAAAATTCTCAATAGCATCCAGGCTCCCCCGGCACCCGCAGGGCTTGACGTTGCGGCCGCGCTGCGCAGCCACATGAACCGCCTCAAGGCGGAGTTCTACAATCTGGAACAGGGCAGGGTCGATTACCAGGCAATGCGCCGGTCGGAAGCCTACCGGGAATACGCCGCCAACACCACCCTTCTCCGTGATTTTCACCTCGCCGGACTTCAAGGCCGGGAGGTAAGGCTGGCATTCTGGGTCAACATCTATAATACGCTTGTCATTCACGGCATTATCGAACTGGGCATCAGGGAGAGTGTTCGTGAAGTTCTTGGATTTTTCAGCAGGTTCTCCTATTGTATAGACGGAATGACGTTTACCCCGGACGACATCGAGCACGGTATTCTGCGCGGAAACCGTCGTCCTCCCTACCGGCTTTTCCGGCCTTTTCCCCTCTCGGACCCACGCTTTCCTCATATCATCGAACCGCCCGATCCCCGCACTCATTTTACCCTGGTTTGCGGCAGCACGTCATGCCCACCCATCAATTTTTACCGGGCTGACAGCATTGACGGGCAGATGGACCTGGCGGCTGCCGGGTTCATCAACGGACCCGAAGTGGAAATTCTCCCGGAGCGTGACCTGCTGCGATTGTCCCCGATTTTCAACTGGTACTCCGCTGACTTCGGCGGCCGCAAAGGCATCGTGGATTTGCTGATACGGTACAGGGAGCCCGGCAAGGAACGGGATTTCCTCATGGAACGCGGGACCCGGGCCCGGCTTGAGTGGAAAGGGTATGACTGGAGGCTGAATGGATAAAAATATTTAATCAACCGGCCTCACAATAAACACGGCAAGTGAGGCCCGCCTTTACCCAAGAATGGCATCAATCACGTCCATCAGCGGCCCGGGGTAAACACCCAGGAGGAGAATGACAAATGCGGCAGCGCAAAGCGCCGCAACCTCCGGAAACGATGCCCCGCCAGATGCTTCCTCACCTTCAGGCGCCTGCATGTACAGGGTTGCCACTATCCTCAGGTAATAATAGACGGAAACCACCGCGGTCACTATCCCCAGCACGGCAAGGACGGTCTCCCCTCCCCCCAGTGCAGCGGCAAAAATGGCAAATTTACCCATGAAACCGGCCGTCGGCGGAATTCCGGCAAGGGAAAACATGGCGAGAGCCAGCATCCCCCCTTGAAACGGCCTGCTGAATCCGAGTCCACGGTACTCGTTGATTTCGTCCATCCGCTTTTCTCCCGAGAGGGAGGCAATGGCGCCGAATGCGGTCAGATTCATGGCCGTGTAGATGACGGCATACAGAATCACGGCTGAAAAGCCTTCCCGTGTGCCGGTGACAAGCGCAAGGGTCACGTATCCCATCTGGGCAATGGAGGAATAAGCGAGCATCCTGTTGAGGTTCCGCTGCCTGAGCGCGGCAAGGTTTCCCAACACCATGGAAAGCAGGGAAAGCCACCAGAGTGGCATGCGGGTCATCTCACTACCCGAACCCAGCGCCGTCAGCAAAAGCACAAGCGCCACAAGACCGGCCGCTTTCGAGCCGGTGGAGAGAAAAGCCACCACCGGCGTCGGTGCCCCCTGATAGACATCCGGAGTCCATAGATGGGCGGGCACTAGGGAGACCTTGAAGGCAAGGCCGATGAGAAGGAACCCCCATCCGCCCCAGGCAATAGGGACGTTTCCCCCGCCTGCCATAACCGCATTCATGGCTGCCTGGATTTCCAGTGTGCCTACTCCAGCATAGAGGAGGGCAATGCCGAAGGCGACAAAAGCCGCACTTGCGGCTCCCTGCAGCAGGTACTTGAGTCCCGCTTCTCCGGAACCGGAACAGTTCCTGTCAATGGCTGTAAGGATGTAGAAGGCGAAGGTAAGACCTTCGAGCCCGAGAAACAGGTTGAGGAAATTGGTGGCTGTCGCGAGCACAACCATACCGAAGGTCGCAAACAGGATTGCGGCCGGATACTCCTCACCCCCTATCCCCCGGCGTTTATTGTAATCATGGGAAAGCAGCAGGACGATGGCGGCAGTCAGGGAAAAAAGCACGATAAAAAACCGGGAGAATGGCGTGAACGCTATTCCCAGCGGGGGAGCAGCCGTTTGCGGGGGCTCCTGCAGTGCCCAAAAGGCTGAACCCAGGGAGGCAACCATGCCCGCAACGGTTCCGGATCTGCCCGGCACAAAAGCCCCCATCAGCAGAACAGACAGGATGCCAAAGGCAATAATCAGCAGGGGCATGAAAGCCCATACATCGGCCATCGTCACGGCAAACCTCCCGGCCCGCCGGAGATCAGTTGAACCGGCGCCCTGACGAGATCGAGCAGGGGAACGGGATAGACTCCCAGGGCAACGATAAGGATTGCGCATGCAGACAGCACCAACCCCTCACGCAACGACACGTCCCGCAGTCCGAGGGGAGTCCTTGCCTGCGTGAAGATCACCTTCTGCACCATACGCAGCAGGTAGATCAGTACGGGAACGATCCCCGCAAAGGCAAGAACAGCCATCCAGGGGGAAACCCGGAAAACCCCCGCCAGCAGCAGGAACTCCCCGACAAAGTTGTTCAAACCCGGCAGTCCGGCGGATGCAAGGGCAAACAGCAGGAAAAAAGCCGAAAAATTGGGGATACTTCCCCAGAGCCCTCCGAAAGCATCAATAGCAGTGGTATCCGCCCGTTCTTCCAGCATCCCGAGAAGGACAAAGAGCCCTCCTGTCGTGATACCGTGGTTCACCATCTGGAGCACCGAACCGGACAATGAGAGCGGCGTCCAGGCTGCAATGCCCAGGACGATGAATCCCATGTGGCCGAAACTCGAATAGGCAACCAGACGCTTCATGTCATGCTGTGCGTAGGCAACCCATGAGCCGTACAGGATACCGGCCGCGGCCAGAGCGAAGATAACGGGGGAAAGCAGCGCCGCCGCCGTCGGGAACAGTGGATAGGCGAAGCGGATCAGGCCGTACGCCCCTGTCTTGGCCAGAAGGGCAGCCAGGATAAGACTGCCCGCCGGGGGGGCGTCGGCATAGGCGTCGGGCATCCAGGTATGCAGGGGGAAAAGTGGTACTTTAATGGCAAAAGCAAGCAGGAAAGCCCCGAAAAGCCACAAGGCCGCTGATTGATCGATGGTGGTGCCCAGCAATTCTAACAGGGAAAAGGTATAGTGCCCCGTCTGATTCCCGTGAATCAGATAAACCCCGATAATCGCCAGGAGCATGAGAAGCGAACCGGCCATGGTATAGACGAAGAATTTCAGCGCCGAATAGACCGGCTTGCCCCGTCCCCAGATGCCGATAAGCAGGAGCATGGGAATGAGCATAACTTCCCAGAACAGGTAAAACAGGAACAGGTCCAGAGAGAGAAAAACTCCCATGACCCCGCCGGTTATGGCAAGGAGCAACGCATGGTATGCCGCGACATGCTTTGTGACAGCCTTGCGGGAAATCAGCACGGCTATGCACATGATGAACGCCGTCAGCAATACAAGGAGAACACTGATTCCATCGGCGCCAAGGGAATAGCGGATGCCGAACCGCTCTATCCAGGGAAAGTCCTGGCGGATGAAGTATCCCGGCGGAGGCACGGATGCCGACGGTAAAACCGGCGCAAGGCAAAACAGCCAGCCGGCAAGGGCCAGTTCTATCGATGAAACGGAACACGCCAGCCATTTGCACAGGCCTTCCCTCCCCCGGAGCAGCATTACAGGCACGATTGCGGCCAGAGGCAGGAAGATGAGGATCGTCAGAATCTGATAGTTATCGTTCACCATGCCTTCCCATTTCTTTCACAAAAACAGCCATGCAAAATAAGCCGCAAGAATTGTCGCGCCGGCAACAAAACTGCCGATATACAGGGAAACTTTTCCGTTGGACCAGCGACCCAGTATCTGCCCGAGATTTACGAGCAGATTCCCCGCGGCATCCACTGAATGGTCAAGGACAGCCACGTCGATCTTTCTCCACAGAAAACGGGAAAACGATTCATAAGGCCGCACCGCAACCGCATCATAGAACCTGTCAATATACCATCCTTCCCTCAGGAAACCCGCGACCCCCAGGGCGAAAGGCCCTTGCCTGGCGGCCCGCCACTTCCCGCCCGCATAGCGGAAATGCGCAACGGCCAGTCCGGCCAGCGAGATGGCCGCGGCAGCCACCTGCAGCATTACTTCCAAGCCATGATGCGGCATCATGGCCCCGCCACCGGCGGGAGACAGGAATGTTCCGAGCCATCCAGCCAGGCCCACATATTCAGGCACGTTGAGAAGTCCGCCGAACAGCGCCAACAGGGCAAGAGGGAACAGGATAATTTCCATGAGACGCGGAACACTGTGAATGGAGCGCGCCTCGCCGTCAAAAACCACATACACCATTCTGAACGTATAGAAGGCAGTGATGAAGGCGGTCACTTCTGCAAGCAGAAAAAGCCCCTGGTACAGCATGCCCCCCTTGAGAAACACTGCCAGCAGAATGGAATCCTTGCTGAAAAAGCCGCCGGTGAAGGGAATGCCGGCCAGGCAGACAGCACCTGCAAGAAAGGCCCAGAAAGTAGCCGGCAGGGCGCGGCGCAGCCCTCCCATCCTGAAAATATCCTGCTCATGCCCCATTGCGGCAATTATACAGCCGGCGCCCATGAACAGCAGCGCCTTGAAAAAGGCGTGCACCAGAACGTGGAACGTGGCCGCGGAAATGGCGCCGCATCCAACCCCCAGCATCATATACCCGATCTGGCTCATGGTGGAATAGGCGAGAATCCTTTTCAGGTCGCGCTGGGCCATGGCACAGGTGGCGGCATAAAAGGCGGTCAGGGCGCCGATGCAGGCGGTTGCGGCCATGGCCGTGTGTGACGCACCGATGAGCGGGAAAAACCTGCCGAGGAGATAGACCCCGGCGAT
>JAGFXO010000211.1 GCA_017861285.1 Geobacteraceae bacterium
GAATGCATCTGATTTTGATATGGAAAAGACAGATCCGAAAAGTTTCGATGCGATCGTTCTTGGCGCCCCCACGTATCATGGGGAAATGACCCAGCCCATGAAAGATCTCCTCATCGCTCTTTCAAAGGTTAATCTTGAGGGAAAGGCCGGCGGAGCCTTTGGTGCTTACGGATGGAGCGGGGAGGCGCCGGGTCGCATCTACGGTACGATGAAAAATGTTTTCAAAATGGATTTGGAGAACGGGCCTTTACTGCTGAAATCCGCTTCAAAGGTACCGGGGGCAAGAACAGCCCGGAACTACGGGATGGGAATCGCCACGAAGTTAAAACAATAATGAAAACCCTTGAGTGGAGTATCTATGAAGGTACACGTCTTACAGCATGTCCCCTTCGAAGGCATAGGCAGCATGACGTCATGGTTGTCAGCACATGATGCACGTGTTACCTATAGCCGTTTTTACGAATCTGCGATTTTACCGGATCCGGCGGGATCGGATCTCATTATCGCCTTGGGCGGCCCCATGAGCGTCAACGATGAAGCTTCCTTCCCTTGGCTTACAATGGAAAAGCAGTTTGTGCGGGATGCAATTCAACGGGGTTTACCCGTTATAGGCACCTGTCTCGGCGCGCAGCTCATTGCCAACGCCCTTGGGTCGCGAGTCTACCCGAACAGCCAAAAGGAAATCGGCTGGTTTGAGATTGAAGCAACTCCGTGCGCTGACGACGTGTTCCGTTTCCCTCAAAAAGCCACCGTATTCCACTGGCACGGAGAAACCTTCGACCTGCCTGCCGGCGCTACCCGTCTGGCAAAAAGCGCCGCATGTGCAAACCAGGCATTCCAGGTCGGCAAGAGAGCAATCGGGTTGCAGTTCCATTTGGAAACCACCCCGGAAAGCCTCGATTCGATCATAAACAATTGCCGGCACGAATTGATTGAAGCAGCCTACGTCCAGACCGAATCATCGTTGCGCGCCGCATCAAGCATTGAGTATGCAAACATCAACCGCCTTATGGAAGACCTCCTCTCATATGTCATGCGGGAATGCTGACAGGCTAAGCCTAAGCTTAGTATAACCGCAGGCCTGCACGGGCGGAGAGCAATAAGCAGCAATTTTCAAAGCGCGACACAAGGTCAGGGGAAAAAAGTTACGAATCTGATTTACCTGAAAAATCAGGTTCATAATTATACCTGTTTTATCAAATGGGAAGGAGAATAAAGGATGACGAAGAAGGCGGGTTTCTGGATTTTTCTGCTCGGCACCCTGTCGTCAGCGGCGCTTTTCCTGGGGCTTACCTGGGACATGCACCGGCAGGTGGACATCCTTTCACGGGCGGACAAATTGTCGGACACAGTGGTTGCAGGGAAAAAAGCATTTGAGAAACATAATTGCAACGACTGCCACACGATTCTCGGCTTCGGTGGATACTATGCGCCGGATCTGACGAGGGTGGTGCAAAGGGTCGGTGAAGACGGGGTCCGCTACCGGATCAAGCACCCTGAGCTTGCCTTCGCCGCTTCGAAGCGCAAAATGCCGCAGCAGAACATTTCCGATGCCGATACGGAAAATCTTCTCTCCTTTTTCAAATGGGTCGGGGAAATCGATAACGGAGATTGGCCCCCGCAGGACAGCAAAAAACGCCTGACTCGCGGAGAAAAGCGGATGGCTGCAACGGCGGGCATTTCTCCGGGGGCCGCGGTATTCCAGACCAAGGGATGCATGACTTGCCATGCACTGCGCGGTGCAGGCGGTTCCTTCGGCCCTGCTCTTGACACCATCGGTCGCACTCTCACCGCAAAACAGATGGAGCATTACATTAAAGACCCGAAAAGCATGAACCCCAAGGCTATGATGCCTCCTCAAACGGACCTCACGGACCGTGAACTGAAAGAAGTTGCCAAATTCCTCGGAAATCTGAAATAAGGAGGCAGCAGATGGAATATCGCTCCCAAAGGATCGCTCACTGGTATTTCAAAATTGCCCTCATTCTCTTTGTGCTCCAGGTGATCGTGGGGCTCTGGCTTGCCTGGAATTATACCTTCACCGTTCCACAGGAGATCGTGAACGTCTTTCCATTCGCTACGGCACGGGCCATCCATACCAACCTGCTGGTGCTCTGGATGCTCCTCGGCTTCATGGGGGGCACCTATTACATCGTCCCGGAAGAAACCGGCAGAGAGGTCTACTCGCCGGAACTGGCCTGGCTGCAACTCATTGCTCTGGTAGCAACAGGGGTCATCGCCATCATCGGCTTTCTGTTTGGCTGGACCAAGGGAAGGCCTCTCCTGGAAATACCGCCGCCGCTTAATTACGTCGTTGTTATCGGGGCCTTGATTTTCCTGTTCAATATAGGCATGACCATGTTCAAGGCGAAGCGCTGGACCGTCATCCAGGGGGTGCTCCTCGGAGGTCTTGTTTTTCTGGCCCTGCTCTATCTTTTCGGTATCCCGTTTTACAAAAACGAAGTTATCGACTGGTATTACTGGTGGTGGGTCATCCACCTCTGGGTTGAAGGAGCCTGGGAACTCGTGACGGGAGCCATCATGGCATTCGTGCTCTTGAAACTGACAGGGGTGGAACGTCACGTTGTGGAAAAATGGCTGTATGTGGAGATCGGCCTGTTTCTTTTTACCGGTATAGCCGGCACCGGCCACCATTATTACTGGATCGGCGCTCCCCGGTACTGGCTTTGGGTAGGCGGCATATTCTCCGCGCTTGAACCCCTGCCGATCCTCTTGATGGTCATCGACACCATGAATCATGTCCGGCACCGGCAAACGCAGATTGTGAACCCGCATACCTGGACCCTTGCAGTCGGATGCGCGGTATTTCATTTCATCGGTGCCGGCGTATGGGGATTTGCCCACACCCTGCCGCAGATCAACTACTACACCCACGGTTCGCAGGTCACCGTTTCGCACGGCCATCTTGCCTTTTTCGGCGCGTATGCCCTGCTCAATCTCACCGTATTTTACTATGCAATTCCGAAGCTGAAGGGTATTGAGGTGTATCAGCCGACGCGCGGCAAGGTGGGCTTCTGGACCATGTGCAGCGCCATGATGCTCATGGG
>JAGFXO010000088.1 GCA_017861285.1 Geobacteraceae bacterium
GGGAATCAAGGTCAACGTCACCCTTATTTTCACTCCGACCCAGGCCCTGTTGGCGGCCAAGGCCGGCGCTGCATATGTTTCCCCCTTTATCGGCCGCCTCGATGACATCTCCCAGGACGGCATGGGCATTATCGAGGAAATCCGCACCATCTTCGACAATTACGGTTTTGACGCGGAAATCATCGTGGCCAGTGTCCGCAATCCGATCCATGTACTCAACTCGGCCCTCATCGGCGCCGACATCGCCACCATACCCTTCTCGGTCATGGTGCAGTTGTGCAAGCATCCACTGACTGACATCGGCATCGAAAAGTTCCTGAAAGACTGGGAGAAAGTGCCGAAGTAGTTCATTCCGGACAATGACTGCAATAACTCAGAGCCGGGGGCTTTCTAGCCTCCGGTTTTTTTTGGAAAATTTTTAACTCTCCGCAGGTCACCGGCGAAGTGCAGGAAAGCAAGAACAGGGTGAAAAATCATCATACGGGGACCCGCATAGCGCATCACCTGACGGATCTTCTCACGCATGGCGGGCTTGTAGCAATGAACCGGGCACTTTGCGCAGGTCGGCTTGCCTTCCTTGTATGGACACCTGTCGATGCACGCCGTTGAATAGTCCAGCAATTTTCACGGTTCATGAGAATCTGGTTGACTGACATCGGTTACCGCAGTTTTCAGGGACGCGCAGTCAATCGTTACCGGCGACACGGACTGACAATCCCGTTGCGGGAAATTCTTTGACTTCGATCGGACTTTCCACGTAGAATGAACCTCCGATCCGGAACAAGGCGCGGTCGTCAGCCCGCCTGTTCATCAGTTTTCCCAATGGTTCCGCGCCGGTGCAATTTTATATAGACTGTGACCAGAGCAACACAACAGATCAGGACAATGATCAATGCGTGATGGGAATATCGCATGATCAGCTCCTGGTTGGCGCCGATAAAATATCCCAAATAGGTGAGCACCGTAACCCATATTCCCGCCCCGAGCAGGGTGTAGAGTGAGAATTTCAGGTGATTCATTCCGGCGAGACCCGCGGGGAGGGAGATGAGATGCCGCACCACCGGCAGGAGCCTGCCGATGAAGGTGGAAATCTCCCCGTGCCGGAGGAAAAAGGATTCGACCCGGGCGAATTTGGCTTCACTGATCCATACATACTTTCCGTATTTGAGCAGCAGAGGCCTCCCCAGGTGACGGGCGGCGAAATAATTGACATAGGCTCCCACGAGGCTGCCCACCGTCCCGCAGAGAATTGCGATGAAAGCACTCATCTGACCCTGTTGGGCCAGATACCCCGCAGGCGGCATCACCAGTTCGCTGGGTACGGGGATAACGGAGCTTTCCATTGCCATCAGCATAAATATGCCGGGATACCCCATGGCGCCGACGGTTGTCACAAGCCAGTTTATCAGTTCATGCATGGTGCGGTCTCCGGAAAGGAATTTTTTCGAGGGCATTTTATATGGTTTGCCGGCAAAAGGCCATTAAAACTTCCACCTCCTCCGGCAGAGCGTTATTTCAGGGGTTCAGGATATGAATTTTCTCGACAGGATAAAAGAAGAAATACTGGTCGCCGATGGCGCTATCGGCACCATGCTCTACAACAAGGGGGTAAGCCTTGAAGCCAATTTCGAGCATCTGAATCTTGTCCGCCCCGAACTGGTGCTTGAGCTTCACCAGGAGTACATAGCCGCAGGAGCCCTGATGATAGAGACAAACACCTTCGGCGCCAATCATGCACGTCTCAAGGTGGCAGGTCTCGAGCAGAAAGTGCGGGATATAAACCGCCAGGGGGCTGCTCTCGCCCGGCGCGCCGCGGGAAAGAACGTCTTCGTCGCCGGGTCGGTAGGCCCACTGCCGCGGGTGAAGGGCGAAGAGTCGGATTTCTCCGCTGCTGAAATGCTGGACATATACCGGGAACAGACCCTCGCCCTCGCCGAGGGAGGCGTCGATCTTTTCATCCTGGAGACCTTTTCGGACATCAGCCAGATAAAGGAAGCATTGACGGCGGCAAAGGAGACGGGATTGCCGGTTATCGCCTCCATGGCCTTCCTTGAAAAGGGGCGAACGTCCGCTGGTATGGAGGTCGAGCGGCTTGCCATCGAACTCGATGCCGCCGGTGCGGATGTCTTAGGGGCCAACTGCGGTTCCGGAACACTGGACATGATGCAGAACATCCTTCGCATGGCCTCGGCAAGTGACCGTCCCCTGGCGGCTTTTCCCAACAGCGGCTTTCCGGAGTATGTGAACGGCCGCTACATATACCGTACCACTCCCGAATATTTTACGGACATGGCGCTTGAGATCTGCCGCGCGGGAGCAAACGTCATCGGCGGATGCTGCGGAACGACACCGGAGCATATCAGGCTGCTGTCCGCCAGAATACGGGGGTTGAGGCCGGCGTTGCGGATACGCGTGGTCAAACCGGCCGTTATGCCGGAGATACGGGAAGCAGGGGCTGAACAGGCAGGTTTCCTGAAGGGCTGGGGGGAAAAAAAGATTGTCACTGTTGAACTGGACCCCCCGAAAGGGCTCGACTGCGGAAAGGTTCTTGCCGGTTGCAGGGTGCTCAAGGAAGCGGGAGCCGATGCCATTAACCTGGCGGAAAACCCCCTTGCACGGGTAAGATTGGGAAACATCGCTCTGGCCAATCTTATCCAGCATGAAATCGGCATAGAAGTAATTGTCCACGTAACCTGCCGCGACCGCAATCTGATCGGCATGCAGTCGGAACTCATGGGGGCGAGTCTGCTCGGGATCCGCTCCATCCTGGCAGTAACGGGAGACCCTGCCAGCATTGGTGAACTTTCGGGGGCAACGTCGGTTTTCGATCTGAACTCGTTCAGCCTTATCAAACTGCTGCAGGATCTGAACTCGGGAGTAAACGGTCTGGGCAATTCCATTGACAGGGGCGCCGGCTTTACCATCGGTGCCGCCTTCAATCCCAACAGCGAGCGGATGGAAACACAGGTCGCGAGACTGGAAAGAAAAATTGCAAACGGTGCCAGGTTCGTGCAGACGCAACCAATCTATGACATGGACATTCTGGATGAAATGCTCGAGCGGACGAGGCACCTCGACATTCCCTTCCTCCCGGGAATCCTGCCCCTGGTAAGCGAGAGAAACACCGAGTTTCTCCATAACGAAGTTCCCGGAATAGTCATTCCCGAACGGATCAGGGCCCGGATGCGAGGCAAGGACGGGGAAGCGGGAACGGGTGAAGGGCTCGCCATCGCCAGTGAGTTCATTGCTTCGGTAAAGGATCGCGTCGGCGGATTCTACATAATACCGCCTTTCGGCAAGTACCTGGTAGCGGCCGAACTGGTTCGATTTATCAGGGAATAACCTCAACGGCACAAGAAAGGAAACTTCATGCTCCGCACATTTGCTGTACTTTTCCTGATCCTCATCACCACCGGTGCCTGCACAGCGGTGAAAAACTTTAATATATCCGATGAATTCGAAAAAAGCTCCAATAGATACAACCGGATGCTCCGGTGGCGTGAAATGGACTTGGCGGGAGCGGCTTTTGCAGCCGGTCCGCTAAAAGAGGAATTCGCCGCCAGGGTCAAGGCGGCGGAAAACGTAACGATCACCGATTACCGGATAAAGAGCCAGTACTGCATTCCTGAAAAGAATCAGGCAGAAGTGATCGCGGACATCGATTATTTCGTCGCTCCTTCTGTAACGGTCAAAACGGTGCAGGATATTCAGAAATGGGAGTATGTGGAAGAGAACGGCAAAAAATCATGGCGACTGGTGAGCCTGTTGCCGGAGTTCAAATAACAGCATCCATCCTCAACAAACCGGATATACTCCCCGGCCCAGTTCCATGCAGAATACGCCGATATTCGCCAGCGCTTCCCCCAGAATCTGTTCCACCTGTCCGGCCATCTCCCCGGTCTTCCTCCCCTTCTCCGGAAGAATCTGAGCCGCGGCCACCTGCGGCAAGTCAATTGGCGTTCCGATTCTGCTCAACAGAAGGACATAAACCTCTTTCACGCCATCCACCTTTTCGTAGATTTCCCGGGCGATCTTATGGGAAAGGACGTTGTAAATCTTGCCCACATGACTTACGGGATTTTTCCCGGCCGCAGCCTCGGTACCCATCGGCCGGTTCATGGAGATGAGACCGTTTACCCGGTTGCCGCGGCCTACCTGACCGGAATCCGCATCTTCCGCGGAAGTTCCGGTAAGGGTGAGATATATACCCGCGGGCCCACGGCCTTTTTCGTCAAGAGTGTTGTAATGGACACCGATTTTCTTGAAACCGGTGCATTCACCGAGAAAGTCATTCATTGCCTTGATGATCATACCCTTTCTGGCAAAATAATCCGATTCGGATTCGACGTATTGTGAAATCAGCGGCATGGCTACGGTTACGTCGAGAGTATTCCCCTGCCTCAACCCCATTACCTTGATGTCTTCCCCGGTCTCAGGGTACTTTTTCTTAAACACTTCCGAATTCAGATATTTCTCAAGCTTGAGAACGACCGTTTCTGTATGGCTTAGCGGATAATAACCTACGGCGGCCGACGTGTCGTTGGCGCCCGTAACCTGCCCGGGTCTGGAAAAAAGATCGGTAAGTTCATCCGACCCGGGGGCAAGGACAACCCTGTAGGTCAGATGCTGTTCGGGGTCGACAAACCGGAGGTTTTCCCTTATCCATCGTTTTGCCGCATCCACGGCAATCTCCACGACAGGAATCTCCCTCCCGGAGACCTTGAAAGTAGCCCTGTCTCCTATGGTTAATTCCATGGGCCTGACAAACCTCCCGCCCCCGTATTTTTTCTCGACGCCTCCCGCTGCGAGGAGCCCCTTGTCGATGTTGTGGTGCAGAATCGCACCGAAATCCTTCAGATATTCCTGCGACAGGGCGACGGAAATTGCATCCATGACGGAATCACAGATGAAATCAGGATGCCCCGTCCCCTTCCGTTCTACAATTTCAATTTTTTGCTCCCGGACAGACCTGCCTTTGTAAGGCTCGACAACAATCATAATGGGCCCCTCCCATTCGCTTGGGGAAAAGATACTCTATCTGCTTGATGCAACAACCTGTCAATGGGGGCTGGAGATACGGAATACCGTTAGCAACTGAATACCGCTGCACCAGGCAACCTGTAGATGAGTGTATCATACAAATGCGGGTTGGCGCGACCGGAACGGAACGAAGGGAAAAAAAACAAAGCCGCTCCTTCCAATAAAGGTAAAGGGCGGCTTAAAGAAGGGATGAAAAGGTAAACAGTGCTAACGCAGCGGGGTCATGGTCATGATCCGCCTGGCGAGATCAGGATATTTCGCGATGAAACGCAGCTCGTCACCGGTCAGCGGCTTCTGGGTGTGGACATTGGCATAGCGCACCAGTTCGAGGATATCGCTGGCTTCCTTGTCGTTATTAAATTCTATTTCCATTTTGCCGTAAACATTACGGAAACCCTTGATGCCACTATATTCACCGACGGTTATTTCCCTGCCGCTTTCGATGATCTCCGCTTCTCCCCTGCCAAGTTCTTCATAGTCATAGAGTTCGTAATTGCGGCGGTCCTTGAGTGCGCCATCCGCATGAATGCCCGATTCATGGGCAAACGCATTGGCCCCGACACCGACCTGGTTGATCGGGATGGGAACGCCGAATGCGTAGGAAGCATATTTGGCAATTTTCCAGGCCATTTTCAGGTCGACTTTCTCATCAAGCACATATTTCCCCTCAAGACCGCTTGCCTTCTTGATGGCGAGAATGACCGCGACAAGATCCGCATTACCGGCGCGCTCACCCATGCAGTTGATGGCGGTATTTATATATGCGTCCACGCCCCCGTCGATGGCCCCCTGGGCACCCGCAACCGAACACGCCACTGCCAGACCGAGGTCGTTATGGCAGTGGAGCTCCAGGGGAATCCCCACTTCCTCCGCCAGCATCCTGATGCGGCGATAAATCGTTAACGGGTCGTCATAACCAAGCGTATCGCAGTAACGGAACGTCGTGGCACCGGCATCCTTGGCTCGTCGGGCGAATTTGACCAGGTACTCGTCTTCGGTTCGCGATGCATCTTCGGCATTGACGCCGACCGTAACCGCCCCGAGACTCATTGCCAGTTCCACCATTTTACCCATGTTGTCGAGAAGATTCGGCAATGATGGATTCTCTTCGGGGATGCGTACGATACGCCCGGCAAACTTGCCCTGTGTCATCTGCCGTGATGTGGAAATGGACAGATTCACGTGCTTCAGCCTGGTGGTCGTAAACGCATCGGTTATCTCATCCGCGCGCATCGGGCACCATCCGCTCAGCCTGATGGGATGCAGCACCCCCATTTCCGCGAGTTCAAGATTAGCATTGATATAGTTCTTTTCATGATGCGTATAGGGAAAACCGAATTCACTGCGAAATATTCCCATCTCATTGAGATAGAGATTGATCATCGTTTTTTCCAGTTTTGCAAGGCCGAGCCTTGATGTCTGCACACCATCGCGATTGGTTACGTCAACGATATAAATTTTGGGCATTTCGCACACCTCCTGATATTCTGGTTTTGTCACAGGTATCCCCGCCGGCTGATTCTTGAAAACAAGGAGTATGGATACCGGGCACTATAAGCATCTAAAAAGAGGCTAGTTTAAATTCAAATGGCGTTAAAGGCAAGAAGAAAGAGAAGATATTCTATTTTTGGATATACCTCAAGAACAGTGGCGCGAGTTTCCTCCTTTTCATAGTGATGCAGATTCTTCTTCAATGACCTGCCTGAAAAGGTTTTTGCGCGACTTGCACTTCGGGCACTCCCAGTGGTGAAGAAGTTCATGAAAAGGGACTCTGGCTTTAACGCCGTGTTCGATGTCACCCATGACCGGATCGTACATATAATGGCAGAGGATACATTTCCACCGTTGCTTTCTCAATTCCGGCATAAGAGTATTCCCCCCATGAAAAGCCTGGCATTGGCGGTCTGATTTCCTGGTTTCAATGCAGTTCCTCACCCGTCGTAGTCATGACCAGCTTACCATGCTTCACTCCCTTTACCTTGATAAGTTCATCCGCTATTTTCTTGACATCGCGTGCCTTGCCCCGCACCACGAGCACTTCCAGGCAATTATGGGCGTCGAGGTGAACATGCAGGGCCGAAATGACCTTGTCGTGGTGAGCATGCTGCTGCTCGTTGAGTTTGTCGGACAGATCCCGCACATGGTGGTCATACACCAGCGTCACCGTTCCAACCGTTTCCTCGTCACCAGCCTCCCACTTCAGTTCAACGAGGGATGCGCGGATCAGGTCGCGGATTGCTTCCGATCGGTTCATGTATCCCTTTTTTTCTATAAGTCCGTCAAAGCTCTCCAGCAATTTATCATCGATGGAAACTCCGAATCTGACTGTTTCTGCCATCGTTAGCTCCTTGGAATATGATTAAATAGTGGGAATAAAGAATGTAGCCGCAGGCAAAATGACAACCTTCGCAGCAAGAGCTTTTTCATGCATGCGGCATCCCCTCCATTTATATGAAAGCGGCTTCCGATGTCAACACAAGATGGGTGATTACAGCAAATCACTGTAAAGCAGGACGATTGTCATGAAATTCCTCGAAACGATCGACCGTTAAGCGATCGCATCAAGGAAGCATGCACCGGGGAAAGATACGCCCCGACCTACTGACCTTCTTCGCAAGGGTTTCAACGCGGACTGTTTCATTTATTTCGATTCACTGTTTCCATAACAAAAAAGCCCGGCTACATTCGCCGGGCTTTTTTGTTCGGTGTTACGTCGGGACTCTTTCTTCAAATCCGTCGGTAGAAATTTTGCAGCTCCCGATAGGCATGCTCCTTGCGGGACCACGCAGCCGGGTTGAACTGCCGCAATTTCTCCTTTTTCAAGGGG
Source organism: Geobacteraceae bacterium (assembly GCA_017861285.1). Taxonomy (GTDB): domain Bacteria; phylum Desulfobacterota; class Desulfuromonadia; order Geobacterales; family Geobacteraceae; genus CAIWTU01. Next base: position 7,868 of record JAGFXO010000088.1, read on the forward strand.
TCTGTACGCCCCTGGCGGATGAAGTATGAACAGCATATTCTGCGTTGTCTCACGTAACACCTGTCTTTTTCAAGGATCTATTCTTCCATCTCTTTTATTATAATACCCTTTATCTTGAGCACCGTCAAAAAATATCGCTCCGGAAAACCTTGTCGGTCAAGGCTCAGCGGCCAGAAATCTTTCCTGTAATTTTTCTGCCGCACAAGGGAACGAGGTCAAGAGAGTATCTCCCTCAGTGCCTCGACAAGCTTCTCATTTTCCTCTCTTTTCCGGACCGCAACACGGAAGAACCTCCCGTCCAGCCCTTCGAAACCGGAACAGTCCCTGATAAGGATCAGCCGTCCGGCAAGCTCCTTTACCAGGTCCCCTGCGGTAAACCCTCCGGTTATTCTGACCAGCAGGTAGTTGGCCGAGGAAGGGCATGGCTCCAACCCGGCAATGCCGGCAAGTTCGCAGGACAACAAGGCGCGCTCTTCCTCGATATAGCGCAGGGTATTCTTTCTGTATTCCCCGTCCCGCAGGGAGGCGATGCCTGCAAGCTGCGCCGGCGTATTGACGCTCCATGGACCCCGAAGACGCTGCAGGCGGACAATCAGCTCCGGTGCGGCAATCGCATAACCGACCCGCAGCCCGGGGATGGCAAAAAACTTGGTCATGGAGCGAAGGACTACCGCGTCACCGCCAGCCGGGACCAGATGCTTTGCCGAACCTTCCTCACAGAAGTCCATGAATGCCTCGTCAAGGACAAGGAATGTCCCCGCGGCCCGGCATAACTCTTGTATCGCGCTGATGACGGGAAGCGGCACAAGTGCTCCGCTCGGATTTCCGGGATTGCAGAGAAAGAGAATCCGAAAGCCTTCCTCAAGCTTTTTCTCGAGCGTTTCGAGGGGAAATGAAAATCCGTTATCGCTCGGCAAGATCAGGTGATCAATTCCCATTCCCGCGCCGG
>JAGFXO010000089.1 GCA_017861285.1 Geobacteraceae bacterium
CTGACCCCATGGGCAACTTGATCCGATAAAGGGAACTCAAACCTTGAAACTGGTAAAACTTGACATTCTGGCCCGGATTGCGCTCATGATCTTCCTTGCGGGATGCGCCTCTCAAGGAGCGAGCTTCAATTATCCCGCGCCTCCGGTCGTGTCATCGGTCATTTCTCCCCGTGTCGCGCTGAAGAACGAACTGGACGGGATTATTGGCCGGGAGTTGCTCCCTTATTCCCTCGCATCCATCAAGGTAGTCTCGCTGAAAAGCGGTTCAATCCTGTACGAAACCAACCCTTACCTGCTCATGCCAGCGGCTTCGCTGCAAAAACTGTTCACAGCCGCCGCGGTGCTGTCACTCCTGGGTCCCGACCAAGCCATTGAAACCTCCATTTCCTTGGATCCCGATAACACCACACTCTACCTCAGGGGGTGTGGAGACCCTCTGCTGAAAACAGCCGACCTTGCGCGGATGGTCGACGAACTTGCCGGGAAACTTCCCCCGGGCGGGCATTACAAACTTGTCGGCGACACAAGTTGTTTTGATGATGCCTATTGGGGCAGCGGCTGGATGTGGGACGATGAACCCGGCCCCGAAGCGATGTACATCTCCGCGCTTTCCGTGAACGGCAACACTGTTCACGTTACGGTGTCTCCCGGGAAGACCGCATCGTCGGCATTAGAGGTCTCGGTTGAACCGTCCACCCGCTATGTGGTGATTGAAAACGCCGGAATAACCGGGAAGCCCGGCGAGCCATGCAATGTTTCCCTGACCAGGCCGGCAGGTGATCGTGACAATCACATACTGGTTTCAGGCACGCTTGCACCCGGGTGCAAAGCCGTAAGCAGAAGATTGACTGTCTGGCGGCCCGAACTGTATACCCTGACACTGCTGGGGGAGCTTCTGGAGAAGTCCGGCGTAACGGCGGGCCCTCCGACACTGGGAGTGGCCCCGGCGGATGCGATAATACTCACTTCTATCCGATTTCCGATCAGCGGAATTATTTCCGTAATGCTGAAAAAGAGCGATAATCTTTGTGCCGAGAACCTTTTGAAGTACCTTGCGCACGCGCAGTCCGGTCAAAAAGGAACCTCTGCCGGGGGGGAAGAAGCAATCAGGAAGTATCTCCGCATGCAAGGGATACCCACTGACAGACTGGTTATCGCAGACGGGTCGGGGGTGTCACGGTACAATCTGACCAATGCCGATACCGTCACCCGGCTATTGGTTGCCGCATATAAGGATCAAGCGACCTTCCCCTTTTTTGTCAACTCCCTGCCGCTCGCGGGGAATGACGGCACCCTCGCGAACCGGATGAAAGGGCTATACTGTCACAGTTGACGGAGAGCCATTGGCATTTTCCATGATAATGGAGAACTTCGTCGGTCCGGAGCAGAGGGTACGCGACCTCCAGGATCGGATAGCCGTGCTTCTGAGCACCTTCTCCGCAACCCCGACCGAAAAGGCAACCTGCCGGGTAAGGCCTGTCGGCGAGCTCGCGGGAAAATAATTCGTACCGTTTTACGGACTGAACACGCACATTCAATCTCCCGTGGGCAGGCCGGCATGTCCGTTCTTCCAATCAAAAATTATTCAGCAACGCTTCATTGACAGGATGTTTGTTGACCGTTTATGGCGTATGGACGGACTTTATTCCGTCGGAAGCTTGGAAAAATAGCGGTTTCATGATAGTTTCATCTGCCTGATTCATCAGGTCAACTATGTACTGGATTGGCAGCTGAAACAGCTTGAAGCAGCATTTCAGAAAGAAGGCGGTCTGCGCGAGCGGATGACACGCGCACGCCTTGATTTGCGAAAAAAGGGGCACCATGATGCTTAATGTCTTTATTATAACGCCGAGTTATTTGATGCAGAAGAAACGTCCGTTTACACAGGGGATCGCGCAGCTCTCAAAGCTGGGTTTCAATGTGATAAACCCGGAATTCCCGAAGGTGCTTCCCTCGCCGCGGGAGAAGGCGGATCAGATACACAGGGCCTTTGCCGATCCTGACATAGATATTATCCTGGCCCAGCGTGGTGGTTACAGCGCGATGAAATCTCTGCCATTTATTGATTTCGATCTGATTAAAAACCACCCTAAAATCATAGCCGGTTTCAGCGATTTGTGCGCACTGCTCAACCCGATCAATGAGCGAACCGGGTTTGTAACTTTGCATGCCCCGATGGTTATTAATCTGGATACGCCGTCGCCATTTACCGTCAACTCATTTATGAACGCCGTAAAAAGTTACCCGGAGAAAGATCTGCTGAAAGATGCCCCTGTGACCGTCTATAATTCCGGTATTGCCACCGGTATTCTCAAGGGTGGCAATCTCATTACCATTACGGCCCTGATTCATACGGACTGGGATGTCACTATGGACAATTCAATCCTTTTTCTTGAAGACGTTGATGAAAAACTGCATCAGGTTGATCGTTATCTGACACAATGGATTCTTGCGGGGAAATTCAAGGGGGTAAAGGCTGTTATCCTTGGCGATTTCCGTGGAATTAAAAGCGGGCAGGTCTATGATATTCTGGCCTCACAAATGGAGCTGAACTTCCCGGTTATCCATTGCCCTTATGTCGGACATGTCGAGAACAAAATAACCATGCCTGTGGGAGCAGAGGTAGAGCTGAATACAGATACCAGGCAACTTGTGATAAAACAGATATCCTTTCCCGGGGCTAAACAATGAACGTTCTATGGCTGGTATTACTTTCGATAAGCATTGTTTTTGCCATATGTACCGGTAATCTGGAATCCTTCACCAAATCAATTTTTGAAGGCGCCAAATCCGCGGTTGAAATATCTCTTTTTCTGCTTGGTATAGTGTCGGTCTGGATGGGAATAACAAGGATCCTGGAAGACTCCGGGCTCATCTACCGGATCGCGCATCTGTTCAGGCCGGTCATATCGAGGCTGTACGGGAACATACCCGGCGATCATCCTTCAATCACGGCCATCACTCTCAATGTGCTGGCTAATCTTTTCGGCCTTGGAAACGCAGCCACCCCCCTTGGGATAAAGGCCATGCAGGAACTGGATTCCCTCAATGAGGAAAAAGGAACCGTGACCTATGAAATGATGATCCTGATAGTTTTAAATACCGCCAGCATCCAGTTGATCCCGTTTTCAGTGATTGGAATACTCGCCGGCTACGGCGCCCGCAACCCGGCTGCAATTGCGCTTCCGGTGCTGGTTGCCACCGCTATTTCCGCCATAGCAGCATTATTGATTCTCTTTACCTTCAGGAAGATTCTCAAATGATCCAATACATCAACTACATATCGCTGCTTATTATCCCGTTATTTATCCTGTTTGCGATTCTGTATGGAACTTTCGCAAAGATCAGGGTATATGATTCCTTTGTGGAGGGGGCAAAGGAAGGGCCGGGTATTATTCTCAAAATCTTTCCGTATCTGTTGACCATTTTTGTCGCCATCAAGGGGTTTCAGTCTTCAGGCGCTTTCGAGTTTATCAGGAATGGTTTTTACAGTGTATTCGCTTTGCTGGATATCCCCATAGAAGTCTTTTCCATGGCGATTATCAAACCTCTCTCCGGCAGCGCCTCAACCGCCCTTTTTACGGACATAGTAAAAACCACCGGTCCTGACTCGATCGCCACCACAATGACTGCAGTTATCATGGGCAGCGCTGAGACCACTTTTTATGTGCTGGCAGTGTATCTTGGCGCTGTCAGTATCAGGAAAACCCGATATCTTGTGCCGGTATGTCTGCTTGCGGATTTTGTCGGAATCGTTGTAGCCATTACAGTCGTGAGGTGGGTATTCTGATGTGCAGACTTCTCGGTATAACCAACTTTGAATTTTCCAGGCATGATGCAATAGTCAAAAATTTCTGCGAACTCGCACGTACCGGCAATGTTATGGCTGGCGATCCTCCCGGGCACCAGGATGGTTGGGGTTTGGCCTTCTATCAGAATGGTGATTTGATCGTTCACAAGAGCGGGGGCAATCTCCTGGAGGAAACGGAAAAAGTCATCGAGATACTGAGCGGTATCGGACGGACGCCGGTGGTGATCCTCCACCTGCGGAAGTCTGCCTGGAAAGACACCACCTCCAGCCGGCACGCACATCCCTTCCATTACAACAAGGTGGTTTTTGCCCACAACGGAGTGGTATACGGGTACAAGGGGTTGATTCCTGCCATAACAATTCCGGGTCTCCGGGAAGAAGCACTCGATACGGAAGTTTTTTTCTATCATTTCATGAGCGCCGGGTCTCTTGAACTGAACCGGGCTTTTCTACGTACAGTTTCCATAATCAAGCGGGAATATGAGTTTTCTTCACTAAACTGTCTTTTCAGCGATGGGGCGAGATTATTCGCTTATCGTGATTACTCCAAAGAACCTGACTACTATTCGTTATACAAAGCATATTCAGAAGATTCCTGGATTATTTCCTCTCAGCCGCTTGATCAAAACATGCACTGGGAAATGATGGAGAAAGAAGAATTTCTGGTGGTGCCTCGAGCTACTGCGGCGTGAATATCGAAGAGAGGGAATACTAGTAATAGTATTTCCGTGCCCGATATATTATCATGCTGCATGAGGGTCTGTGCCGGCTCGGGCAATTACGCTGTCCAGTTATACAACAGAAACGGTACGGCATGACCGGAGAAAATATTTTAAAGTAAAAGGGAAAAACCATGACAAATAACGACGAACGTGAAACGACTGTCGAAAATGAGAGTTTTGCTGAACTGCTGGAGCAGAGTCTGAACGAGCAGAGCGGCAGACTGAAGCCGGGGCAAAAGGTGACGGCACAGGTTCTGAAAATCAGCGCGGAATGGCTTTTTATCGATACCGGTCACAAGGGAGAAGGTGTTGTTGACCTGAAAGAGTTTCTCGACCTGGACGGCAATCTCACGGTCAAGGAGGGGGATGCCATAACTGCGTATTTCCTTTCATCGAGCCATGGGGAAATGCGCTTCACGACCAAGATCGGCGGCGGTGCCTCAGGCAGTGCTCAACTGGAGCAGGCCTGGCAGGCGGGCATTCCGGTGGAGGGCCAGGTTGACAAGGAGATCAAGGGTGGGTACGAGGTGAAATTGGCCGGCACGACCCGCGCCTTCTGCCCATTTTCACAGATGGGGCTGCGTCGCATTGACAACCCTGAGTCGCTCATCGGTACCCGGCTGGAATTCCGGATCACTGACTACGCCGAAAACGGCCGGAACATCATCGTCTCCCGTCGTGTCCTGCTGGAGGAAGAGCAGCAACGGGTCAAAGAGGAGTCGCTGGCGGCCATCAGCGAAGGGATGATAATCAGCGGCACGGTCACTTCCCTGCGGGACTTCGGCGCTTTCATCGATATCGGCGGCATGGAAGGCCTGATACCCATGTCCGAGCTTGGCTGGAGCCGGGTCAAGGATGTCCGGGATGTACTGAGCGTCGGTCAGCAGGTGCAGGTGGTGATCAAGACCATCGACCGGGAGAAGGAGAGGATATCACTCAGTCTCAAGGATACCCTGGTCGACCCTTGGGAGCGGGTGGGGGAGCAGTATCCGGAAGGATCGTTCCACACCGGCATTGTGGCGCGACTGGCACCTTTTGGTGCCTTCGTCACCCTGTCCGACGGGGTGGACGGTCTCATTCACATCTCCCGGCTCGGGGCCGGGAAACGGATCAACCATCCGCGCGAGATTCTGCAGGAAGGGGATAGTGTCGAGGTCAAGGTCGAGAGCTTCGACCGGGCGAACCGCCGCCTCTCACTCGCCCTGGCTGGTGCGGCTCGCGCAGCTGATGAGGAAGAGGCATCGATCGCCGAATACCGACGCCAGGCAGGTGAAGCTCCCTCGGGGATGGGGACGCTGGGTGAGATGCTGCTTGCCAGGTCGAAAAAGAAGAAGTAAGCGGAAAAGAAGATGCAATACGAGAAGCACACGGTATTGCTTGTGGAGTAGAGCATATGAACGTAGACTTGGATTTGGTGAAAAGCGTGTTAGACAAACGAGGCGATGAAATTGAAAAGAGTGTTGCCGGGACCGGCTATCTGGCAAAAACGGTCATCGGCGTCGGCACCTTTTTGCTCGATAACGAAGGGAACTGCGATCTGCTGACCGCCAAGCAGAAGGTTGTTTTTGAAAAGTTTCTCAAACCGCTTCTCGATCACCCTTGCCATACAGGGACTGACCGGTAGTATTATCCAAGGCAGGAGGTTTTTGCGGGAGAGTGCATGAATAGCAGCATGAAAGCAGTAACCGTATCAACCATTGGCTCTTTTGCCTGGGGTGATCGTGACGTCCCGCGGCCGGAAGCGGGTCAAGTTCTGGTGAAAGTTGCCGTAACCGGGCTCTGTCGCACTGATCTCAAACTGGTTAGATCAGGGCACCGGGACCTCGTACTGCCGCGTATACCGGGTGAAGAGGTCGTAGGTGTTGTTGCGGAGAATGGCCCCGGAGCTGTTCAGAATAATGTCGGCACCAGAGTGTACATCTATCCGGGCGAGTGGTGCGGCCTTTGTCCGGCCTGCCGTTCCGGTGCCGAAAACCTTTGCCGGGAGATGCGCATCATGGGGTTTCATCGGGATGGCGGTTTTGCCGGGTATGTCGTCGTTCCGGAGAAGAGCCTGATCCCCCTTGATGACCAGTGCAATTTCCATGACGCTGTATTTGCGGAGCCGTTGTCATGCTGCATCAACGCCATTGAATTGTCACGCCTGACAGCAGGGGAAAGGATCGGGATTTGGGGGGCTGGTCCGGCCGGAACGTTGCTGAAGAGACTAGCCTGCCATATCGGTGCCGATGTTGTGGTCATCGAACCGGACGGAGAGCGGAGAGAACGCATCGGCGGGCAGGAAACAGCCGCCGGAGAACGGTTCGACGTATGCATTCCTGCTGTTGGTGACGGCGGCGCCTATCTGGCAGCGCTTGGACAACTGGCTCCCCGTGGCCGTCTGGTGGCATTTTCCGGGCTTCCTGCCAATTCAGCACACCATGCCGCAGACTATAATCTACTTCACTATTATGAACAAACCGTTGTGGGTGCCTACGGCTGTGCCCTCCGCCACGGCAAAATGGCTCTGGATCTTATCACTTCGGGGTCGGTCATCGTATCTGATCTTGTCAGTCACAGGTTACCGCTTTCTGCGCTGGATGCCGCCCTGGATATGGTGGCAGGGCGGTGCTGCATGAAAATCCATCTCAACCCGCAGGAGTAACTGATGGAAGCTATGACCATTGAAGAATTTGGCGCGTATGTGCAGTTGGTGATTGAACGGAAGGATCTGAGCCGTACTGAAAGCTACCGGCTGTTCCGGGAATTGTTGATCAACTCGCAGCCTGACCTGCAGCAGGGGGCGTTTCTTGCCGCCCTGAAAGCCAAGGGAGAAACTGTTGATGAAATCGTCGGTGCATGGCAGGCAATCGACGAACTTGATACGGTGCATGTGGATGGCCTTCCTGAAACGATCCTGGATAATTCCGGAACCGGCATGGACAGCTTTAAAACATTCAACGTCAGCAGTGCTGCGGCGCTCGTTGCCGCTGCCCATGGCATCCCGGTCGCCCGCCATGGATCGCGTGCCATTACGTCACGCTGCGGCACGGTTGATATCATGGAAGCAATGGGCATTAATGTTGAGTGCCCACCGGCAGTAGTCGCCAATAGCATCAACACGGCGGGCATCGGGCTCTTTAACGGCATGTCATCCCAGGTACATCCCGGCGGTTTGGGGCGCATCCTTTCTCAAATTCGCTTTGGAACAACCTTCAACATTGCTGCTTCCCTTGCTAATCCTGCACGACCCCGGCGAGCCATGCGGGGTATTTATTCCCGTATGCTGCTGGAGCCTGTTTCCAAGGTCATGAAGGAGATGGGCTTTCGACGTGCGCTTGTGGTTCATGGCTGTGTCGATGCCCATGGAACCGGTATCGATGAGCTATCGGTGTGCGGTACGAGCAGCATCTGTCATATGGATGGTGAAATGAAGCATTGCTTTGAAATCGTTCCAGAGGATGTGGGCATTCCGAAATACTCTGCCGATGAAATAGCGGCGTCAGAGTCGCTTGAACAGGAAACGCTGCGTTTTCTCTCAGTTGTGTCCGGGTCAGGGAAGTTCAGAGGATGCGAGGATTTTGTGGCACTTAATGCCGGTGCAATTCTATGGATGGAGGGGGTCTCGCCATCTCTTTCCGCAGGGGTTTCTGATGCGCGCCATACTCTTGCTACAGGCGCTTCTTTAGACAAACTGCGCTCCTGGTGCAGTTCTCAGGGGCATAATGATGGCAGCGGATTGAAACGGTTGTCACTCTTGGAGAAAAAGGTACTGGGTCATGAGCGTAAAAGTTAAGCTTGTTCTGAGGAATTCGACGTCGTACCCCCCCCGTATACCGGTTAGACATAATACCCCGAGTGCAAAATACAACAAGTTGATTGTGTGAAATAGCAACTGTAATGGTTGATGTCTAATGGAGGAAATGGTTTATATAATCCTTTCCGGAGCTGAGAAAACCTTGATTTTTTCACGTGTAGCATAACAGCACAACGTGATATTCGAGCGGAGCGCGCTGTCGATGCCGGAGCTTATGGGCGCCGACTTTGAGATAATCAAAGGAATTCCGGCCCTTACGGCCTTCATGACCATGCCAGCCGGTTGTCTTCCCGAAGAAACCAGGAACATCTTTGACAAGTCGTCTCCATTCAGGACCGCCGATCCTACGACCTTGTCGATTGCGTTATGGCGGCCGATATCCAGCGCCTTATATTTCAAATTGCCGTCTGCGTCGACCAGACTCGCACTGTGTGCGCCTCCTGTCCTGTCCTGTGTCTCATCGTAAAGATTTTTCATGCTGTCCAGAAGGACCTCGATTCTGAATGTCTGTTTCACGGGGAGAATCACGTCATCATCTCTCTTCTCCCAGTTAACGCCTATACAGCCCGACGATCTCAGCTCATGCCAGAGATCGAAATGTTTGAACGACCTGATTTTCAGGAACACCCAGCCATCTTTCTCTGTGATCTCTTCGATATCCTTACGTTCCTTAACGGCCCCCTCGGTTACCATATACCCGACGGCGAGTTCTTTATGAAGATCGGGAGTCGTAACGATTGAGGACAGCTTCGTGCCGTTCACAATAAGTTCGATAGTCTCCTCGACCATGACAGGGTCAGTTGCCGGTTCCCTGCCGTTACGTGTAATCTTTGTCGATGAATATACCCTGACCGGCTCGCTGGCCCTCATTTCGGGAGATGAGACTTCCAGTGTCAGTACGGAATATCCTTCTTTTTCTTCCAGTCCCAGAATCTTATGGCCCTCCGCCTTGAGGCTTCGAGGGACGTTTTTGACCGGTTCCCCGTCATCCAGCAGGAATTGAACAATTTCCCCGGTATCGATCATTTCCAGCGCAAGTTTGGCTTTTACGAAATTTGTCGGGCAGCAGACGCCGCGCAGATCTATGATGTGCATATATCCTCCATGCTACGGTAT
>JAGFXO010000090.1 GCA_017861285.1 Geobacteraceae bacterium
TATGTGCCGCAGGAGGAGCAGGTGTACCGGTAGGGGGTCAATAGGTGATAGGTGATAGGTGATAGGTGATAGGTGATAGGTGATAGGTGATAGGTGATAGGTGATAGGTGATAGGGGCTGAATTCATAGTATGATACAGTATCTGTTGAAACGAATTCTCATGCTGGTGCCGCTTTTTCTGGGGATTACCCTGATTACGTTTGCCGTCATCCACCTGGCGCCCGGCGAACCGGTGGATATGCAGACTGCAATGAACCCGAAAGTGTCCGCGGAGTCGCGCCAGAGGATGAGGGAGTTCTATGGCCTTGACAAACCCCTGCATGTCCAGTATGTCACCTGGCTGGGGAGGCTTGTACGGCTTGATTTCGGCCGTTCCTTTGCCCCGGACAACCGGCCGGTCATCGACAAGATCGCCGAACGCATCCCCGTCACCCTTTCCCTCAATATCATAGCCCTGATTCTGGAGTTCGGCCTGGCCATTCCGATCGGTATTTTCGCCGCAACACATCAGAACACGCTTCTCGACAAGGGGATAACGGTTTTCGTTTTTGTCGGTTTCGCGGTCCCCACTTTCTGGCTTGCGTTGCTTCTAATGTACCTGTTCGGCGTTAAACTCGGCTGGTTACCCATTTCCGGGCTTCATTCACTCGGCAGCGAGAATTTCGGTACGTTCCGCTGGCTGACGGATCTGGCCAAACATCTTGTCATGCCGGTGGCGGTCGCCTCGTTCGGCAGCCTTGCCGGCCTGTCGCGGTACATGCGTTCAACCATGCTGGAAGTAATCCGGCAGGATTATATAACCACGGCTCGGGCAAAGGGATTGTCCGAGAGGGTGGTAATCCTGCGCCATGCTTTGCGCAATGCATTGTTGCCGATCATAACCCTGCTCGGATTCTCGCTTCCGGGGCTTATCGGCGGCAGTGTTATTTTCGAAACCATCTTTGCCATCCCTGGCATGGGGCAGCTTTTTTACCTTTCGGTAATGTCGAGGGATTATCCGCTGGTGATGGGAATCCTCGTTATCGGCGCATTCCTAACCCTTGTGGGGAATCTGCTTGCCGACCTCGGTTATGCAGTTGCCGACCCCCGCATACGGCACGGGAGTGGATGAGGCGGTTTCAGGTTTTGAGTTTTAAGTTTTGAGTTTTGAGTTAAAGGCAGAAAAACCGGTCTCTCACAGAGATCACAGAGATCACAGAGATCACAGAGAAAGGCATCTCAGTTCTCTTCCCCTTTCAAGGGGGTGTTGGGAGGAAGTTGGGTAATACATATGCTCTCCTCTGTGTCCTCTACGGCCTCGGGTGTAGGCACGATCTGGCGAAAGACGTAGGCAGTTTCGAGTAGTAAGAATTGTTTTTAGGGTGGGTCGCAATGGTGTTGAAAAACAGTTATTTCCATGAGGTCTTCTGGAGCAGATTCCGCTCGAACCGTTTTGCCGTTGCGGGAGGAGTTGTCGTCCTGCTGCTTTTTGTCATCTCCTTTCTTGCCCAGTTCATAACTTTCCATGACCCATCCACCATCGATGCCTACAATGTCCTGGTGCCTCCCTCAGCCGAGCATTGGATGGGGACCGACGAACTTGGCCGTGATGTCTTCGCGCGTGTGGTATACGGCGCCCGGATATCGCTGAAAGTAGGTTTTGCCGCCGTCGGGATTGCGGTACTGATCGGGACGGTTACCGGACTGGTTTCCGGCTACTACGGAGGATGGGTTGATGCCTTCCTCATGCGCATCGTCGATATCATGCTCTGCTTTCCCACTTTTTTCCTGATTCTGGCCGTTATAGCCATTCTTGAGCCGTCTATCTGGTATATCATGCTTATCATCGGAGTGACGGGATGGATGGGCGTTGCCCGTTTGGTGCGCGCCGAAGTCCTTTCCCTCAGGGAGCGCGACTTTATCCTGGCTGCGCGGGCTATCGGGGCATCGGATATGAGGATACTTTTCCGCCATATCCTCCCCAATGCCATGGCCCCCATCCTGGTTGCCGCCACTCTCGGGGTTGCGGGGGCCATACTCACCGAATCCGCCCTTTCTTTTCTGGGTATCGGCGTGCAGCCGCCAACTCCCAGTTGGGGGAACATCCTTACCTCCGGGAAGGATTATATCGAATTTGCCTGGTGGCTCTCCCTGTTCCCGGGGCTTTCCATCCTTGTTACCGTTCTGGCTTACAACCTGCTGGGCGAGGGGATACGTGATGCGCTCGACCCTCGGTTGAACAGGTAAAGGCGGGCAAAGGGCAAAGAGCATAAAATTATATGGAGATATGCTAATGACTGAACTGCTTCCCCTCGATAAAAGCGAATTCGACATCAGGACCCTGGACGACGAGATCAGGGTGGATGCACTGTGCAGGGACCTTCTGCAGCGGTTCTACCAGTATCTTCTTGATAAGAGCATGGTGCCCGGGGAGGCTTCGTTGCTGGCCTCCGGTGCCGACTATTACACGCGTGATTTCGTCATAGGCGCGAAGCAGAAAAACATTCTCGACGAGCAGCCGGGAGCAGTCCGGCAGTTTGCCGGCAACTGGTATATCACCAATACTTTGGAACCGAATATGCGGGAACTATCCGCTCACCTCGCCGGGGTAAAGGCTTTTTACGGTTTCCTCAGAGAATCCGGACTTGTTTCGGATCAATTTCTGCGAATCGTTGAACAGGAATGTGAAAATGGTGCATACTATAGGGACAGAATCGAAGCTTTCTGGTCTATCAGGGGTGACGGCTACTTCGCCTGGGAAAAGGAATGCACGCTGAAAGACAGATGATGTCGTTGGTTGAAAGAAAAGGGAGGTATAACTATGCGATTGTTCAGATTCTTGCTGGTTCCCATGATGCTCCTTTCCGGATTCTCGTCCGGGTGCGCGGTAAATCCGACAGATATCAAGGGGTTCAATCTTATTTCCATCGAAGAAGAGAAACAACTGGGAAGCAAGTTTTCCGCTGAAGTCGAAAAACAGCAGACGGTCATAAAAGACCCGGATGTGCAGAACTATGTGGACCGGGTCGGCAGGAGGCTGCTGACCGGCGTTCAGGCCAGGGATTTCGATTATACATTCAAGGTTATCAAGGATAATGATGTGAACGCGTTCGCAGTGCCGGGCGGCCACATTTATGTGAATTCGGGGCTTATCAAGGCTGCCGACAATGAAAGCGAGCTTGCCGGCGTCATGGCGCACGAGATCAATCACGCCGTTGCGCGTCACGGAACGAGGCAACTCACCCAGCAGTACGGGTTTGCCCTCGTTTCCCAGTTGGTGCTGGGGCAGGATCCGAATCTCCTGGCGCAGCTTGCCTCATCGCTTTTCGGCCAGGCAGGCACAATGTCCTATAGCCGCAGCATGGAAAGCCAGGCAGACTATCTCGGCGTGCAGACCATGTACCGTGCGGGGTACAACCCGAACGGCATGACTACCTTTCTCGGCAAGCTGGAGACGATGAAGAAGAGCAACCCGGGTTCGCTGGCGCAGTTTTTCTCCACCCATCCCATGACTTCGGACCGCATTCAAAGTGTCAAACGGGATATTGCCCAATTGCCGGCTAAAGTCTACCAGGAAGACAACACGGAGTTGATCCGGATCAAGGCAAAGCTGCGGTAGACCTGTAACACCCTGGTTCTGCTTTCCTGGAAGGTGCGGCACAGCGCTCCTCACGGGGAATGGAGGAAGGGAACGGAAATGTAACATTCCGGAGAGGATGAAAAGCAACTGATGGAAAACTGTGATGGGGTGCTGACAAAAATCGAACAGTTGATCGATAGGGTCGAAGGTCTTGTTGCGGCATATCTTCCGCCTCCGGAGACGGAAGCCTCGGCCTTTTCGAACCATATGGCATTCCGCTGGATCAGCTGGAAGGATGTGGGGAGGATCGTTCCCGTGCACTTCCCGCACCTTTTTGACCTGAACGACCTGGTCGGGGTCGATTTTGCCCGTGATGAGCTGATCAGGAATACTGCACAGTTCGTAGAGGGCTATCCGGCCAACAACGTCCTTTTATGGGGTGAAAGGGGTACTGGAAAATCGTCCTGCGTGAAGGGCCTGTTGAAGCTGTTTGCGGCAAGCGGACTGAGGATTGTCGAGGTGCAGAAAAACGACCTCCTTGGCCTGTCGCAGATTGTGCGCTCGCTGCGGGGAATTCCGTACCGGTTTATCCTTTACTGTGACGACCTGTCCTTCGATGAGGGTGAAATCTCCTATCGGGAACTGAAGGCGGTTCTTGAAGGTGGGATTGAGGAAAAACCGGAAAATGTGCTGCTCTATGCCACATCGAATCGCCGCCATCTCATGCCGGAACCGATGGATGACAACCTGGGCCGGGAAATACATCCGGAAGAGGCGGTTTCGGAAAAACTCTCCCTGGCCGACCGGTTTGGCCTTACCCTCAGCTTTTACTCTTTCAGCCAGGAAACCTATCTTTCCGTAGTTGAATATTACGCGCAGAAACTGCAGTTACCCATAGAGAGAGAAAATCTGCATATCGATGCACTGCGTTGGGCTCTGCATAAAGGGCAGCGGTCGGGACGGGCGGCGAAACAGTTCATCGACGACCTGGCCGGGCGGCTCAAGGTGAAAACATCAAACCGATGAGAATATGGACGATATGGGAATCAATCACGAGCCACGCTATGCGGAACCTGATGCACCCCTGGTAAAAGAGGAAAAGCCGCCCTGTTGAGGCCCCAAAACTCCCGCGGTCAGCGGGAAAATCGACGAGAATGTACCGGGATTCTCCAGATGGCTGAATACGCCGGCGGGGAGTGTTCCCTCCGTTTCATCGGAGCTTACCTTCATTGACACGCTGGGCGCGTGGAAAAGCCGCTGGGGCATGGGCAGGATGTCGTACCTGGTTCCTCCCGGGCTCTATGCGGTCGGCGATCCCGGAGCGGATGATCCCGTTGTCGTAACCGCCAACTACAAGATGAGCTATGACATCGTCCGCCAGGCGCTTACAGGACGAAATGTCTGGCTGCTGGTTCTGGAAACATACGGGATCAATGTCTGGTGCGCAGCCGGCAAAGGCAGCTTCGGGACCGGCGAGATCGTGAGAAGGGTTGAAGCAACCGGGCTTGCCGATATCGTTCGCCACCGCCTTTTAATCCTGCCCATTCTCGGGGCACCGGGGGTCAGGGCCCATGAAGTGCAGGCACGGACGGGCTTCAGCATAAAATATGCCTCTGTCAGGGCTTCCGACCTCCCCGGCTTTTTCGACAGCGGTATGGAAACCACCACCCGGATGCGGGAGTTGACCTTTACACCCTACCAAAGGCTCGTACTAACCCCTGTCGAGGTTGTAGCAGGGGTAAAAAAATCACTTCCCCTGTATGTGGTTCTGTTCGTTGCCGGCTCGCTTGTTGCGGGGACGTTTTCGGCCGCGCAGGGCCTGATTCCCGTTTTTGCCTATACAGGTGCCCTTTTTGCCGGAGCAGTTGCGGCCCCGGTTCTCCTCCCATGGTTGCCGACGCGCAGTTTTTCTTTCAAGGGAGCCGTTGCAGGCCTCGTCTGGGCTTTTTTCTGGTACCTGATGCGCGGCGAAGGATGGAACAGCTTCGAGGTTATCGCCAATTTCCTGCTCCTGCCTGTTGTTGCTGCTTTCTTTACCCTCAACTTTACCGGCAGTACCCCGTTCACCTCCCTTTCCGGGGTCAGGAAGGAGATGCGGCTGGCTTTGCCGGTCATGGCGGGGGCCGCCGTCATGGGGCTCATCTCTCTGGGCATTGGAATGGCACCGTGATGTTATTCATCGCTGCGGGGTGAAACGGATGAAAGGATTTGCCTACCTGAGAAATGTTGCAACATTGCGGCTTGACAGGGAAACCTGTATCGGCTGCGGAATGTGCGCAGAAGTATGCCCGCACCAGGTCTTTGCGGTTGCCGGCGAGAAAGCGGGGATTGTCGACCGTGACGCCTGTATCGAGTGCGGCGCATGCGCCCTGAACTGCCCGGTCCGCGCCATCAGCGTAGATGCCGGTGTCGGCTGCGCTTCGGCGATGATAAACGAGTTTCTGGAAAGGCTCATGCCGGGTTCGAAGAAGGGTGGAGGTTGCTGCTAAAGGTAATCCCCGTACCCTGCGACAAATGCCATACAATCGTGCCGGCTGAGCAATGAACCCCTCCAAGAATATTCTGCCGGGCCTGCAGGTCATCTATATACTATTTTTCAAGATTTTATCCTGGGCCGATCCCGTTATGAGTGTGCGAAAGACTGATATTCAAAAAATGCCTTGATTGTTCTCCTGTATACCGTTATTTTTACGGGTGGGCAGAAATGCGCCGGTTCTGCCTGAAGCAGCACAAAGCGTAAAGGAGTAGAGAATGGAAGGGAAAAGACCGAGGGTTAACAACCTGATCCTGCAGGTGGTTGAAAATCAGCTGCAGGACAAAACGCCCCCCGAAGCGGCACAGGTTTTTGAAAAGCTGGTGGGAGAAGGCTATTCCGAAGTGGATTCGAAACATCTGATCGGTTCCGCCATTGTCGCGGAGATGCGAAATGTGGTGCAGACCGGCAAACCGTTCAATGCCGAACGATATGTCGGTCTGCTTGCAAAGCTGCCGGAGTTGCCGACGGAGACAGTATGAAGAAACTGATGGTAATCATTGTCGTGCTGCTCATGGGAGCAACCGCTTCTTTTGCCCAAAGCCGGCTGGAAAAGGGTGTTATCGAGGAAATGAACCTGGCCAGGACAAAACCACGTCTGTACGCCGAGTATGTAAAGGAGTTCAGGACCCTCTACAAGGGGAACCGGATATACCTGCCGGGGAGCAATGTCAGGATCCCCACCGTCGAGGGAGTCAGTGCCGTAGACGAGGCAGTACGGTTCCTTCTCAAACAGAAGCCCCTCGCTCCCTTCGAATTCTCTCGGGGGCTGTCGGAAGCAGCGGCAGATCTCGTGGCTGATCAGAGTTCTTCCGGCGATACCGGCCATAACGGCAGGTTGAGCGGGTCGATGAGCCAGCGTATCGAGAGGCATGGGCAATGGCGGGGCAGCATAGGGGAGAATATCGGTTACGGGTACGATAATCCGCGCTGGGTTGTAATACAACTGATCGTAGATGACGGAGTAAGAAACAGGGGACACCGGAAAAATATATTTAAACCCGATTTCAGGAGAGCCGGCGTTGCATGCGGCTCGCATCCCGAATACACCGCCATGTGTGTCACCGACTTTGCGGAAGGCTTCAGCCGGTAGGAGCAGGCGGCTGGACACCGGGCGGCGCTACATGGTCGTCCCGGGAGGGTGCGAAGGACCTTCGCGCTTTTGCTGGCATGATACGCAGCATATTGCATAGGGCTGGACCCTGAGCCGCTCCTCCCCGATATTTTCTCCACAATCCTCGCATATGCCATAACTCCCCTGCGCAAGCTTCCTTTCAGCGGCATCCATCCCGGAAAGCTTCTTGCGGAGGATCTCCGTCACGGCAAGGCCGGTGTCGGCAAGAACGTCCATAATGCTCATGTCGCCCACGTCCTGGGGTATATCGAACTGACTGTGAAGTTTGTCCTGCCCGGCGAAAAGCTCGCCCCGCAATTCGGTCCAGAGCCTGCGTTTTTCCGCGAGCAGGATTTCTTTCATTTTCCTATGCCGTTCTGTTAGTGTCCGGGCCATGTTTTGCCCTCCTCGCGATGTTCTCTTCCCTGTAATTCAGTGTAGCGCAATGAACAGAGCTTGCAAGGAGGGATTATGTGCCCCAGGCGTTTGCAGATACATCACTAGAGAATATTGATTTTACAATGCTCTCTAGTCGGGTTGTGTGAATCTATTATTCCCGGGTTATGATTTTCTTGCTCGAGGGAATAGGCTGGTCAATTACCGGCGGGTTGCCTTGATTTATCTTGACTCTTCAGAGTACGGGAAGTCCGGATGGCAATAAAAAATACAAAAATACCCTCTTATGCAGTCTTCAATGGGGAGACAGCGTCTTCAGGTCTTCACGCACTGAAATACTCTCTCAGGCGGTACGGTGATTTCCTGTTTATAACCGTCTTTAAATAAGAAAATGAATCATGGTCCAGTGATTTGAATTGAAATGCCAAACCGTGCACATCGTTTCGCACCACTACACCGTCCACAGTTACCGTTGAACTTCTGGATGCGCTGGGCAGATTGAAGGATATCGCGGCCTTGTTCCCAACGGGGATTCGACGGTCAGTGCGGATGAACAAACCATTG
>JAGFXO010000091.1 GCA_017861285.1 Geobacteraceae bacterium
CCTTTTCAAAAAACGAGGTCCGGGAGATGAGGATACTCTTGCATATCTGCTGTGCTCCCTGCGCACTCTATCCCGTTTCCGAGCTGCGGAGAGCCGGAGTGGATGTCGGCGGATTTTTCTATAACCACAACATCCATCCGTACCTGGAATATCGCCGGCGCCTCGATACCGTCGTCGCATACTCTGACAGGGAGTCCCTGGAACTGATTGTCCGGGATGATTATAACCTGGAAGAATTTCTTGCCAATGTTGCCGGCGACCCTGCCCGGAGATGCGCCTACTGCTATGCCTCGAGGCTGGAAAAGACCGCTGAGGCCGCTGCTGCAAAAGGCTTCGATGCCTTTACCTCATCGCTTCTGTACAGCAGGTACCAGAACCACGATGCCATTCGTTCCTCGGCCGAACAGGCGGCAGCAAAGTTCGGAATACCTTTTCACTACGATGATTACCGCCGCGGATGGCAGGAGGGCATCCGCCTTTCGAAGCAGGCGGGCATGTACCGGCAGCAGTATTGCGGCTGCATTTACAGCGAAAAGGACCGCTATGCGCCGAAGGACCGCCGGATTGGACAGGGAAAGCCGCCCAAGGAAACTCACCCTGTGGAGGAAGCATGCCCGGAATAGGGAAATCACTGATCATTATCGGACTCATGATTGCCGCCGTCGGCGTCCTCTGTACGTTTCTCGGGAAGGTGCCGTGGTTTGGCAGGCTGCCGGGGGACTTCTACATCAGGAAAGAAAACTTTACCCTCTATTTTCCCCTTGCCACGGGCATCCTGGTTTCGGTGATTTTATCCCTGATCCTGTGGCTGTTGCGGAAATAGGCGGGAATACAGCCCATGCTCGTTACGGATGGCATCTCTCGTCCAACCTTGTTTTTTCCTCTTTTCCTTCCCCTTCCGGTCACCGTTCGTCAGCTCTCTTGTAATCTACCGCATTCCTGTTAACGTTTTAGTACGAAAGTGTATGAACGGACAACCCGGGTTTTCCGGTGGGTGAGTTTCGTTCGGACCTGCCGGCAGGTTTTGCCGTAAGAATTCTACAGGAGGCCATTATGTTCGATCTGTTGGAAAAAATCGTTCTGAGTGGATTGGGCGCCATGTCACTTTCCCAGAAGAAGGCGGAGGAATTGCTTGCCGAGCTCAAGGACAAATACAAACTGAGCGAGGAGGAAGGGAGAAGCTTCCTGGAGAAGGCGCAGACCATGGCGAAGGAAGGAAAGGAACGGCTTTCCGAGGCGGCCGATGCAGAAGTGAAGAAGGTCCTCGACAAGATCGGCCTTGTTTCACGGGAAGAATTCGATCGCCTTCAGAAAAGGCTCGAGGAACTGGAAGAAAGAATGAAAAACAGCTGAAAGAAGACCTATGCCCGGTATGATGCGCATAAAACTGAATGCGAAAAGTATCAAGCGCTACCGTCAGGTCATCGGTGTACTGTTCAAGTACGGTTTTGAAAACCTGCTCGAACGTTTGAACCTGGCGCACCTTATCGCACGGGGGGTAAGGCTTTTCCGGCGTGGAGAAGCCAAAGTCGCCCTGCTTTCTCCGGCGGAAAGGATGCGCCTGGCCTTCGAGGAACTCGGCCCCACATTTATCAAGCTCGGGCAGGTGCTTTCCACCCGTTCGGACATCATCCCCGCGAACTACGTGGCTGAGTTTGCCAAGCTTCAGGACATGGTGCCGGGATTTCCCCTGAGTGAGGTAAGAACACAGATACGCGATCAGCTTGGAGGTGAAATCGAAGAGTTTTTCTCCTTTTTTTCCGAAGCACCCGTGGCAGCCGCCTCCATTGCCCAGGTGCACCGGGCCAATCTTGTCACGGGGGAGGATGTTGTCGTCAAGGTGCTCCGGCCGGGAGTCGAGGACAGCGTGGAAACCGATATCGATATCCTCATGGGGTTGGCGATGCTTGCCGAGCGTCATTTTCCCGGCAGTGAGACGTTCGATCCCATGGGGCTGGTCAAGGAATTCGCCCGGACCATCCGCCGGGAGATGGATTTGTCGAGAGAGGGGCGAACAATTGAGAAGTTCGCTCTGAATTTTTCCGGAGAACCCGGTCTCTACTTCCCGGCGGTGTACTGGAAACAGACTGCCAGAGGTGTCCTGACCCTGGAATATGTAAACGGGATCAAGGTTTCAGACCTGGCGGCACTCGACCTGGCCGGGTTCGACAGGAAACTGCTCGCCCGGCGGGGGGCTGATTTCTTTCTCCGGCAGGTTCTGGTTCACGGTTTTTTCCATGGGGATCCGCATCCGGGCAATGTCTTCATCATGCCGGAGAATGTCGTCTGCCTCCTCGATTACGGCATGGTAGGCAGGCTGGATGCCCCATCAAGGGCTTTTCTGACCGATTTTCTACTCGCCATCATTAACCGCGATGTGGACAAGATAATCTCCATTCTGCTGTATTCCGGGGACATTACGGATATTCCGGATATTCGGGGGCTGAAACGCGATCTTTCGGACTTTTTGGACAATTACTACGATGTCCCGCCCCGGGAAGCCATCGTTGGCAAAATGCTGGTGGATTTCATCGAGATAATCGCCTCGTACCGTATTGTTTTCCGTCCAGACTTCATGCTTCTTGCCAAGGCCCTGATGACCATAGAGGGAATGGGCAGGACGCTCGATCCCGCGTTCGACATGGTGGAACATCTTCGTCCCTTCATGGAGGTGGCGGCACGGGAACGCTTTTCGCTCGGCTATATCGCCCGGGATGTAGGCTCTCATTTCCAATCGTACATCAATCTGGCCAAAAACCTTCCGGATGACATCAAGGAAATCCTCAATCGTATAAACCGCAACAAGTTCAAGATCGACCTCGAGCACAGGGGGCTCGATCACCTGATCAGGGAACTGGACAAGTCAAGCAACCGGTTGTCTTCCAGCCTCATCATTGCCGCACTGATAGTCGGCTCATCACTCATTATGCTGACATCAAAAGGGCCGCACCTCATGGGATTCCCGCTCTTGGCCATGCTCGGCTATTCCATTGCCGCACTGATCGGGCTTTGGCTGGTCCTGGCGATACTCCGCTCCGGCCGGTTGTAGGATTCCCTCAACAGTGTTGCGTTTACGCCACAAATTTTGTGGCATTTATGCAACTATTCCTTTATCATATATACACGATCTCAGTGCCTGCTATTGCAATAAGCTGATATTACAAGCTTTTTAAGGTTTGCTGATTTGGCCTGCAAATTGCTTATGTCTGGTAAGCAAGACGTATTGTGATATCTCATCTTTCTCCAAGGAGCCTGCAATGGCCTTACAAAAAACCGTTAAAAACAAGCTTGTCTTTTCAGGGATCGGACTTCATTCCGGAAAAACGATAACCATGACGATTCGGCCGGCCGATGCGGGGACGGGAATCATCTTTCACCGTATCGACATGAATCCCGCCGTTTCCATCGAAGCGGAAGCCTGCAATGTCGTCAATACCAGGCTCTCCACGACGATCGGGAAAAGTAATGCCTCGGTGTCCACGATCGAACATCTGATGGCTGCATTATATGGCTGCGGTGTCGATAATGCGCACATCGACATAGACGGCCCCGAGGTTCCCATTATGGACGGGAGCGCCGCCCCCTTCGTGGCCGCCCTCAATGAAACCGGTACGAAGACCCTCACAAAGCACAGGAAGTATATCGTGGTAACGAAACCGGTGACGGTTGCCGACGGAGACAAGAAGGTGACGCTGTTCCCTTCACGGTACTACCGGATCTCCTTTGACATGCGCTTCAATCATCCCGTTGTAAGCAACCAGTTCAAGAGCATGAAATTCGACGAGGAGAAATTTGCGGCGGACTTTGCGCCCGCGAGAACCTTCGGATTTCTGGCCGAAGTGGAGACACTCAAGGCAAATGGCCTTGCCCGCGGCGGGTCCCTGGAAAATGCAGTCGTCATTGGTGATGACGGAATTCTCAATGAAGGCGGATTGCGCTATGAGGACGAATTCGTGCGTCACAAGATTCTCGACTCGGTTGGTGATTTCTATCTTGCCGGCCACCGGATCATAGGCCACATAAAAGCTTTCAAATCGGGACATGATCTTAATCACAAACTGGTTACCGAACTGCTTGTGCGCAAGGACTGCTGGAAACTTGACGAATGTACCGGCAAACAGGATCACGTTGCAGCATCGCTTTCCATACCGGAGTTGGCCTTCTCTGAAGCTTGAGCCACAGTAGACCTCCCTTTTTCAAGGCAGCCTTTGCGGGCTGCCTTTTTTTATGCTCCGCATGGGGGGCTAATCCTTGAAAAATTCCGGTGGTTCAGTTAAAGTGTGCGTAATTGCATGATAAATCATTTTCACAGAATTCGAGTGAGCCGTTTTACGTTGAAACGATAGTCAGAAAATTCCCCCGAAAGCTGCCTGCCGGTTGCATGGTAAAGGCGGCGGTGAATGTATGGAGCAAGAGAAAAAAGAAAGATTAAGCCCCACGGAAGTGAAGAGACGCAGACGGGAAGGTTTTTTCATTATCCTGTCGATCATGCTCATCATGGGCCTCACCGCGGCAGAGGTCCGTCTGTCGCAATTCAGCCCCGATTTCCCCGCAGGCAACAATATCCTGATCTTCGGGCTTATCAATGTCATCATCCTTCTGATCATACTCCTTGTTTACCTGGTGTTTCGCAATATTGCCAAGCTCATGCTGGACAGAAAGAGCAATCCTTTCGGAGCTCGGCTCAGGGGAAAGCTTGTCCTTGCCTTCGTCAGCCTGTCGCTGATTCCCACCCTGCTGCTTTTTTTCGTATCCGCGAGCTTCATTAACATCAGCATCAAAAGATGGTTCGACAAGCAGGTTGAAACATCCCTGGAGGAATCTCTCGATGTTGCCGGGGCATATTATAAAAACAATGAAGCCAATGCTATCCACTACGGCAGGCAGATAAGTTCCGCGATCAGCGGGCAGACGCTCCTGGATGGTCCGGATACGAGGCAGCTTGCAGGACTGGCAAGTCAGAAACAGAAAGAGTACAACCTGGGGGTTCTACAGATTTACTCGCCGGGGCATGAAGAGCTTGTGAGGGTTTCCGACGCAACAGTGCCGCCGGGCGAGTTTGAAGTCCCGTCTTTCGAAGATATCCAAGCCGCTCTCCAGGGCAGGGTCGTTGCAGGAGTGCACTCCGTCGGCAAGGCAGATTTTATCAGGGGAATCGTTCCCGTCTATTCAAGCCGCAATTCAGCAGACATCATCGGGGCGGTAGCCGTAAGCTATTATATGCCGTATTCCCTGGCGGACAGGATGCAGCAGATATCGAGCCAATACGAGGAATACCGGCAGATGAAACTGCTCAAATCGCCGGTCCGGAGCGGCTACATCCTTACCCTGTTTCTGATTACCATGGTAATCGTCTTTCTTGCCATCTGGCTGGGGGTATACCTTGCCAACAGCCTTACCACGCCGATAAAGGAGTTGGCGGAGGCTACCAGGCAGGTTGCCGAAGGGAAGCTCGACATACATATCGAAGGGGAAGGGGAAGACGAAATTGGAATGCTGGTCGCTTCTTTCAACAAGATGACCGAGGATCTCCGCTGCAATCAGCTTACTCTCAGGAAAACGAATGACGAACTGAGCAGAAGCAATCAGGAACTGGACCAGCGACGGCGGTACATGGAGATCGTGCTGCGCAACGTAACGGCCGGCGTGATTTCCGTAGGCAGAACGGGAATTCTTACAACCGTCAACAAGTCAGCGGAAAGGCTTCTGAAAATCGACACGAAAACGGTTCTCGGCAGGCATTTCCGTGAGATTCTCAGGCCTGATCAGCTGGATATCATCAAGGGGCTGCTGCGTGACATGGTTCTGTCCAAAAAAGATACCATAAGCAGGCAGGTGTCCATCCCCCTGAAAGAAGGGGCACTGGCTCTCCTCGTGCACGTTACCCTCCTGAAGGACGAGAATGGCGAATTCATGGGTACGGTGGTTGTTTTTGACGATCTTACCCAATTGGTGAAGGCGCAGCGGGTAGCCGCCTGGAGGGAAGTGGCCCGCCGCATCGCCCACGAGATCAAAAATCCGCTGACCCCCATCAAGCTTTGCGCACAGCGTTTGCGCAAGCGCTATCTTTCCATGTTCGACGGAGAGGAAAAGGTTTTTGACGAATGCACGGCGATGATCATAAAATCGGTTGACGAGCTCAAAACACTTGTGGACGAGTTTTCAAATTTTGCCAGAATGCCGGCTGCCCAACCAACGGCAAATAATCTTAATGATATTATCCGGGAATCCCTTGCACTGTACCAGGAAGCCCATCGAACCATAAATTTCTCGTTTCGGGCCGACGATTCCGTTCCCCTGCAACAGTTGGACAGGGACCAGATGAAACGTGTGCTGATCAATCTTCTCGATAATGCGGTTGCGGCACTTGACGGCGAAGGAAGGATTGACATCGAGAGCAGCTATAATCCCGAATTGCAGATGGTGACTTTTGCCGTTGCGGACACCGGGCACGGCATTCCCCCCGAAGACAAGCCCAGACTTTTCGAGCCTTATTTTTCCAGGAAAAAGTCGGGAACCGGCCTCGGGCTGGCCATCGTGAACACCATCATCTCCGACCATCACGGTTTTATCCGTGTGAAGGACAATGTTCCGAAGGGGACAAAATTCGTTGTTGAGCTGCCGGCTGGCGGAGCGAGGGTGTAAATAAGGCGGGCAAAGGGCAAAGGGCGATGAGCGAAAAGATATTGGTGGTAGATGACGAAGAAAGTATCAGGGCTTCGCTTGCGGGAATACTGGAAGATGAGAACTTCATCATTTCATTTGCCGGCGACGGGGTCATGGCTCTCGAGATGGTCGCGAAAGAGATGCCGGACCTGGTCCTGCTCGACATCTGGATGCCCCGCATGGACGGCATCGAGACGCTGCAGAAACTGAAGGGGATTAATCCGGAACTCGTCGTGATCATGATGTCGGGACACGGCACCATTGAAACGGCCGTGAAGTCGACCAAAATGGGCGCATATGACTTCATTGAAAAGCCGCTTTCCCTGGAAAAGCTGCTGGTGACTGTACGGAATGCCCTGGGAATGAAACGGTTGCGTGCTGAAAATGATTCCTTGCGTGAGCTTGCTTTCGGAGACTATGCCATAACCGGAGGCTCTCCGGCGATGATGAAATTGATGGAGCAGATTAAGCTGGTTGCACCCACCAACGCATCGGTCCTCATAACCGGGGAAAACGGAACCGGCAAGGAACTTGTTGCCCGTTCCATTCATTACCAGAGCCTCCGGCAGGGAAAGCCTTTTGTCGAGGTGAATTGCGCCGCCATACCGGAGGAGCTGATCGAGAGCGAGCTTTTCGGCCATGAAAAGGGTGCTTTTACCGGCGCTGTTGCGCAGAAAAAGGGCAGATTCGACCTTGCCGACGGCGGTACGATTTTTCTCGATGAGATCGGCGACATGTCCCTCAAGACCCAGGCCAAGGTATTGAGGATATTGCAGGAACGCAAGTTCGAACGGGTGGGAGGGACGAAAACCATCGAAGTGGATGTGCGGGTGATAGCCGCGACCAACAAAATTCTGGAAGACGAGATCAGGGCCGGAAACTTCAGGGAGGACCTTTTCTACCGGCTGAATGTCGTGCCGTTTACCGTGCCCCCTCTCCGTGAGCGCAAAGAAGATATCCCGTTGCTTACGGAGCAGTTTCTGCAGAAATACTGTCATACGGAAGGTCGTGAGATCAAGACTGTTGCTCCCGAGACGATGGAGCTGATGAAAAATTATGATTGGCCGGGAAATGTGCGGGAGTTGAAGAACATCATTGAAAGGCTGGTCATCATGACACCGGGACTGAGCATCCGTGCCGCCGACCTGCCCTCGTATATGTCCGAAGCTGTCGACAACAGGGTGGGGAGTGCGCCGAAATTCGAAAACGTGCTGGATTTTAACACGCTGCGTGAAGCCAGAGAGGAATTCGAAAAAGAATTCATCCTGCAGAAGCTCGAGGAGAACAACTGGAATGTCAGCAAAACAGCGGAAATTATCGAGCTCGAGCGCAGCAACCTGTATCGCAAAATGAAGAGCTACGGCATCGATCCCAAGAAATAGGTGAAATCCTGTTGACTTTGCA
>JAGFXO010000026.1 GCA_017861285.1 Geobacteraceae bacterium
GCGTATTCGCGGACGAAACCAGGCCGTGGCTCCAGGGGGCACGATTGACCGCCTGGGAACTGATGAAAGACAGTATCCCGGTTACCCTTATCGCCGACAACATGGCCGGTTTTTTCATGCACAAAGGGGAGATAGACTGCTGCATCGTCGGCGCCGACCGGATCGCCGCAAATGGCGACACCGCCAACAAGATCGGCACATACACCGTCGCCGTGCTGGCCAGGGAGAATAATATCCCTTTCTATGTAGCCGCTCCCCTGTCGACCCTGGATCTGTCCCTTCAGTCCGGGGAGGAGATTCCCATAGAAGAGCGCCACTCCGGTGAAGTCACCCATCTCTCGGGCTTTCCGGTCGCCCCCGAGGGAGTAAAGGTTCGCAACCCCGCATTCGACGTTACTCCGGCTCGCTACATTACCGCCATCATTACGGAGAAGGGGGTGGCAACCGGCGAATACGGCAGACAACTGCGGGCAATGGTGGGAAAATGAACCCTCTTGACGAATTTTCAGCGGAAATTTCGAACTTCCTGTCCGTTGATACCGGAGAAGACAGCCAACCGCAGTTGATCGCCCTGCTGGCATTGCGCGGTTTTCCCAACCCCGAGCGGTCAGCCGTGAACCTCCGTCTCCTTGCGGAACTGATTCCGCCGGATATGCTCGGTGTCATCGCCCGCACGGCGCTGGACACTCCATCGCCGGATATGGCCCTCAACGGATTGGAGAGGATCAGCTCCGTTGTTGTCCCGGAAGACCTGCTCGCCGTCTGCCGAAACCACCGAAAACTCGCCTGTCTCTTGACCGTCTGCGGATCTTCGCCTTTTCTCACTGCAATTCTGTACCGAAATCCCGGACATTTTTCTGAACTTTTCATTGATGACCTGCTCGACTGCCGCCGGACCGAGGAAGAAACCCTGGCAGTACTGAGGGAAGGTGCGGGTGAGGAACCGGAATACCAGGAACTTTTCCCCATCCTGCGCCGATTCAAATACAGGGAAATGTTGCGTATTGCCGCCCGGGACCTCAATGGACTGGCACCCCTCGAAGAAGTCACCGGGGAACTGAGCTCCCTTGCAGCCGCAACCCTGCAGATTGCCTATGAAAGCGCACGCCGCCAGCTTGTCGGGGAGCATGGCCTTCCCCTCATGCGCACCGACTGCGGAATGGAAGAGGCCGACATGGTGGTCATGGGCATGGGCAAACTGGGCGGGCGGGAACTCAATTTTTCGTCCGACATCGACCTCATCTACTTCTACTCGTCCGATGATGGTGAAACCGCCGGACATCAAGCCGGCGAAGGCGCATCCGGGGGAAAAATCTCACTCCATGCATTCTTTGTAAAACTTTCCGAGATGATCACCAAGGCCATCTCCCTGGTTACGGAAGACGGTTTTGTTTTCAGGGTGGATTTGGGGCTGCGCCCCGAAGGGAAAAGCGGAGACCTGGCCATCTCTCACCGCTCCGCCGAAATTTACTATGAATCCTGGGGACAGTCATGGGAACGGTCGGCCATGCTCAAGGCGCGCCCGGTGGCCGGATGCCTGAAACTGGGAGAATGCATCCTCGCATCGCTGGGTCCCTTTATTTACCGGAAATACCTGGATTACAACCAGATCGAAGACATGATGGCCATGAAGAAAAAGATCGATGCATCACTGCTCCGGCAAAGGGAAAGCGAATACAATATAAAACTGGGGCGGGGGGGAATACGCGAGATCGAATTTTTCATTCAGGCGTTGCAGCTCGTCTTTGCCGGGAAAAATCCCGGCATCAGGGAAAGGAATTCACTCCGAGCCCTGCAAAACCTCAGGGAAAGCGGCATCATCCGGGAAGAGGACTGTCATGCCCTCGGTGAGGCATATCGTTTTCTCCGCACGGTGGAACACCGCATCCAGGTGGTTCAGGAAAGACAGACCCACAACCTTCCAGCAAAGGACGAGGAAATGAGCAGTCTGGCCCGTCGCTGCGGATACCTTGAGGCGGATGGAATGCGGCGGTTCAGCGATATACTGGAAGGGCACCGGCAAAAAGTTTCGTCCATATACGGGGATCTGTTCCTCTCCCGGGACAAACGGCTCAAAGAGGAAATCAGTCCTGAAATCTATCTGTTTATCGACCCTCGCGCCGATGCGGACATGATCAAGGACATGCTGGCGGAGCGCCGTTTTGAAAACGCCGATTCCGCCTATGAAAATCTGCTCCTGCTTCGGGACGGGCCGCCCCATGCCCATCTGACCGAGCGGGGGAGACGGCTCCTGGAAAAGATTGCGCCCCTGTTTCTGCAGGAGATTTTTGCCGCTCCCGACCCCGACATGGCTTTAGGCAACCTGGAAGGCTTCCTCCGTGCGGTCGGCCCGCGATCAAGCTTTTACGCCCTGCTTGCAGAAAACAGGGAATTGCTGAAACTTCTCGTTTCGCTGTTCGGCATGTCTGAATTTCTCTCCAAAATTTTCATCGTCCACCCGGAAATCCTGGACAATATGGTGGACAAATCATCCGACTTGCTGTTCAACGGGCGAAAGCTGTCGGACGCTGAACTCGAGGCCCTCCTGCAGCAGGCGGTGTATTTTGAAGACCGTCTGGATGTACTGCGCAGATACCGCCATGAGGAGTTTCTTCGTATCGGCATGGACGACATCTACAAGAAGCACGATCAGACCGAAATAGCCGGCAGGTTGACGAAGCTGGCGGAAGTCTGCCTTTCCGCCGCCTGCGGCATGGCAAGGTCCGAACTCTCCCGGTTCGGCCGGCCCGGCTGGACGACTGAAAACGGCGAACGCCACGAAGCTCGCTTTGCAGTAATCGGCATGGGTAAACTGGGGGGGGGCGAACTCAACTATCACTCCGATCTGGATATCATCTATGTCTATGACCACGAAGGAACCACCGATGGCGAAAAGCAGCTCAGCAACCATGAATATTTCGCCAAGCTGGGTCAGAAAATCATTTCCATACTTTCCGTACCGACCCGTGAAGGGTATGCGTACAAGATCGACACCCGTCTTCGTCCTTCAGGGAACGCGGGCCCCCTCGTGACTTCCCTGGATTCATTCAGGAATTATCACCGGGAGGACGCACGGGTCTGGGAGCGCCAGGCCCTGACCAAAGCGCGGGTGGTCCTGGGCAACGGACCTCTCAAGGAAAAAATAGAGGAAATTATCCGCGACACCGTTTACGGCAGCGGAGCTGACGAGTCGGTACGCAAGGAGATCCATCACCTGCGCATGCGCATGGAAAATGAGCTGGCGCGGGAATCGGAAGGAAGCTACAACATCAAGACCGGCCGCGGGGGGATGGTGGATGTGGAGTTCATAGTCCAGTATCTGCAGCTGCAATACGGCAGGGACCTTCCCCAAATCCGGGGCGTCAGGACTCTCGAAGCCCTGCAGGCCATTCATTCCGCAGGCCTGATATCGGACGAGGATTTTCGGACCATCCATGACGGGTACCGATTTCTCCGTCATCTGGAAAACAGGCTCCGCCTCATCCACGATTACTCCATGAACGACCTGGGAGGATCGAAGGGATACCTGAATACCTTGGCCCGCCGTCTCGACTACGACGATAAGCTGCGCAACCCGGGCGAAGTACTGATGAGGGACTACGAACGGATAACCGGATCGATACGGGAAGTGTATGAGAAGATCTTGGGGGAAGGGAGTTCACGGCCGGAATAGAATATCCGCCTTTGCTCCGTAAAACAGGCCCATCTTGAAATTCCGGTACACGCAATCCACATCCGCAAACCCCGCTTCCCGAAGCCACCGAAGCTGGTCTTCCATAAATGCATCTCTGTCAAAGGCCTGCCTGCGCTCGACGCCCGCCCGAATCTCCTCTTCCGGCGCCCCTGCCTTTCTGATCTTTTCAAGCCAGTTTTCCCAGTAGAATTCCTCAAGGTTCGATGTTGGCCCCCTCACGAGGTCTATGTTCATGAAAATGCCCCCCTCCCGGAGAGACTCATAAATGCGCCTGAATAGGGCTCTCTTTTCATGATCCTCGAGGTGGTGAATAGACAGGCTTGATATGACCAGGTCGAAACTCCCCACATCCTGAAGGGTGCGGTAATCGTTCTCAACATAGCGAAACCGGTCCGTATAATCCCGAAAACGTTGCCGGGCCACGTCGAGCATCTTCCCCGCCACATCCCAGAGCACGAACCTTCCCTGCGGGCACTTCTCGAGAACCTGTCCGGCGAACAGGCCCGTTCCCGCGCCCAGGTCCAGGATATCGATGGCCGCTTCCCGCGCAAAAGGAATCATCTCCATTGCCGCGGCAAAGAGAGCCTCATATCCGGGCACCGCTTTTTTTATCCAGCCATCATAGTATTCGACGGTCATGTTGAATGCCTGATCGATTGCCATTTTCCGATACTCCTTTCAGGCTGCAAAGAAAATTTTTTCGGCTTGCGCATTTACTTTTCGGGGAATGTCTTCTATTGTTGATAACCGAATCCGCAATATCAGGCAAGGAAACAAAATCGGCAATGGAAAAACGACTGCTTGCCATATTCGACATGCTTCTGCATCAGTACGGCCCGCTTTCCTGGTGGCCTGCCGATACTCCGTTCGAAGTCTGCGTCGGGGCGATCCTTACCCAGAACACCAATTGGGGAAACGTGGAGAAAGCCATTGAAAAACTCAAGGAAGAGAATCTTCTGTCCCCGAAAGCTCTTCAGGAGGTGCCAATCGGACGATTGGCCGAATTTATCAGACCTGCGGGCTATTTTAACGTGAAAAGCGGCAGGCTCAAGGATTTCATCGATTGGTTGTTCCGCGA
The DNA here is from genome assembly GCA_017861285.1 of Geobacteraceae bacterium. GTDB lineage: Bacteria > Desulfobacterota > Desulfuromonadia > Geobacterales > Geobacteraceae > CAIWTU01. The sequence continues at coordinate 4,773 of JAGFXO010000026.1, forward strand.
ATACGACGGGAGCCTCGAGAGGCTGTTTTCCGAGGAATGGGGGCAACTGCGGGGGAAACTGCTGAACGTTCGGGGTATCGGCCCGGAGACCGCGGATTCGATCCTGCTCTATGCGGGGCAAAAGCCTTCCTTCGTCGTGGACGCTTACACGAAACGCTTTCTCTCCCGTCTGGGCCTGCTTCGAGAGTACTCACCCTACGAAGAGGTGCGCGCCCTGTTCATGGAAAACCTTCCCGCCGACGTCCAACTGTTCAACGAATACCATGCCCTGATCGTTCAGCACTGCAAGGAATTCTGCCGCAAGAAACCGCTTTGCGGACAGTGTCCGCTCCATCGTATCTGCGAATTTTCCCTATACGGGAACAAACCCTGATTTCTGCAACGCTACCGACGTGCCACTTCCTCCCTCAGGAAAACCAGGTCGAGAAACTGCTTCAGAATTGCTCCCGTCACGCCCCAGATCTCATCGCCCCGGTAGGTATAGAAATATACGGGACGGGTACGTCCCTTCCAGCTCCAGTCTTCGACGCGAAAGACCCCCGGCTGCAATAAATGACTGACCGGAACCTCGATGATTCTTTCTATTTCCCCGCTATTGATCCTGTACTCGTAGTCGCCGGGTATCATCCCGACAAAAGGGGTAATCAGATAGTTATGGATGGAAAAGAAATCATCCAGGCATCCCAGAACTTCCACAGCTTCAGGCAGAATTCCCACTTCTTCCCAGGTCTCGCGCAGCGCCGTCTGCAAGGCGTCCCTGTCCCCGGCATGACGTACACCACCCGGAAAGGATATCTCTCCCCGGTGATGGTTCAGGTTTTCCGTTCGCTTGGTGAACAGGATATGATATTCACCATCCTTGAGAAAAACCGGAATGAGAACCGCTGACGGCACCGGACCGGGCGCCATCGTCACTCTCTTTCTGGCTGATAGGGCTGCTTTTATTCTTTCCTTGAAATCCATGTACATAGTATTTAAATTTTTCAGCGTACCATCAAACCCATCCCCACCCTAACCCTCCCCTTGAAAGGGAGGGAATTGAATTATTAGAATCATCCCCTTGAAAAGGATAGAATTGTTACGCTCGTCCTTTAAAGGGCAGGGAATAATACGGCTTCTCACCATGTAGGAGGAATCCACCCAATATCTTCCTCCCCCTTCAAGGGGGGTTTCAGGAGGAGGATGGGGTAAAGAAAATGATATGGTGCTGAAATGTGGCAAATTATAATAATAGTGCGAGACTTTTTACATTGTACAATGACCTCGGAACAGATCCTACAGCACCGGTTCCTTCGCCTTCTTCTTCAGTTCGGCAATTGTGGCGGTATAGTCTGGAGAACCGAAAACGGCGCTTCCCGCTACAAAGACGTCCGCCCCGGCATGGGAGATACGGTCGATATTGGAGATTTTGACTCCCCCATCGACTTCAAGTTCGGTTTCCAGTCCCCTTTTGTCGAGCATGCCACGCAGGGAATGAATCTTGGGCAGACAGGCCTCGATGAACGATTGCCCTCCGAACCCCGGATTGACTGTCATCAACAGGACAAGATCAAGGTCCTCAAGGATATAGTCAAGAACGTTAAGGGGAGTTGCGGGATTCAAGGAAACCCCGGCTTTTTTGCCCAGCGACTTGATGAGTTGGACCGTCCGGTGCATGTGGAAGCTCGCTTCGGCGTGAAAAACAATGATGTCCGCTCCGGCTGCGGCAAAGTCGGGAATGTACTTGTCCGGATCGGAGATCATGAGATGAACGTCAAGGGGGAGCCTGGTAATTTTTCTGGCGGCTTCGACCAGCAGCGGGCCGATGGTTATGTTGGGAACGAAATGCCCGTCCATGACATCCACATGAATATAATCCGCCCCTCCTGCCTCTACGGCACGAATTTCATCCCCCAGACGGGAAAAATCCGCCGAGAGTATGGATGGCGCTATTTTTTTCATAAAAACCTCCGGCTATTTCGCATCCGCTGATCGATTTCCATACCCGTAATGTATTTTCAGATCTCATGTAACACGGTCACTGGTATCGATTTCTCCTGTCTCTTTCTCAGCCTCGCGGCAAAGAATCCGTCCATTCCATGCCGGTGAGGCCAACTGCGGAAGAATCCGCGCTCGGTAAAAAGACCTGCAAATCCGGGAAACAGTTCCCGTAAATCTTCTATCATAAAATCATCGCGACCAGTAAGAAAATCATCCACCACCGCTTCATTTTCTTCCAATGAGGTGGAGCAGGTTGAATAGAGGAGAACCCCATCTCCCGCAAGACGGTCCGCAATATTATTCAGAATTGTCTTCTGCAGGCCGGCAAGGCGCAGGACATCGGGACGGGTCTTCAGCCACTTCCCCTCGGGATTGCGTCTCAACACCCCGAGGCCGGTACATGGGGCATCGATGAGTATCCTGTCGAAAACCCTTTCCCCCTCCACATCGCCGGATCTTGTCGCATCAAGTATTTTTGTCCGAACAATGGATATCCCGAGGCGTGCAGCTGTCTCTTCGATAAGACCCAGTTTTGAGTGATGCAGGTCACACGCAACAACCGACCCGCAATTCCCCATCAGTTGGGCAATGTGGGTCGACTTCCCGCCAGGTGCGGCACAGGCATCGAGAACTGTTTCGCCGGAATGGGGAGCAAGAAAAATGGATGCAAGCTGCGAGGATTCGTCCTGTACCGTGAAAAGGCCTTCCGCGAAGCTTTTCAGCACTGCGGGATTTACCGGCGAGAGAACACGGATGCCGTCGGGGGAATATCTGCTTACTTCAGCCTGGATATTCTCTTCGGCAAGGCGCACCAGCAATTCTTCCCTCGATGTCCGCAAGGTGTTGGCCCTGAAGGTGAGGGGGGGCAATTCCGCCATGGATTTGGCCAGCAATTCCGCTTCGTCCGGGCCCAGCTGACGAATCCAGTCTTCGACCAGCCAACGTGGATGGGAATAGTACACTGAAAGAAAATCAGCGTTGCCCTTTGTCCTGTCAGGCCAGGTGATGGCGTCGCGGTCCCTGTCGGCACTGCGCAGGACGGCGTTAATAAAACCGGATGCCCGCGGGGCAAAGACCTTTGCCAGGTTGACTGTTTCATTGACCGCGGCGGAAACGGGTATCCTGTCGAGGAAAAATGACTGATAGAGGCCAAGCCGCAGGAGGACCAGAACGGCCCTCTCCAGCTTCCCGGTTTTCTGCTTCGAGAACTGGTTGATGATATGGTCCAGCGTTTCGCGCCGACGAAGCACACCGAGCACCAGTTCCGTCAGGAGTCCCCGGTCAGGTCCTTGCAGCGAGCCTTTCGACAACTCGCTGTCAATGAGACTGTCGGCATGGCAACGATCCATTTCCAGGTGCAGTAAAATTTCAAATGCCGCCTGCCGCGGATTGGTAGTAGTCAAAATAGGCTCCGGAATAAAGGGAATGAGAAATCATCGTTTATAAAAAAACAGCGCGGTCAATTTTCAACCGCGCCGTGGTTTCACCGTGGATAAAAAACTTTTTATTATTCTCCCTCAGGCATTGGCCACCCCGCATTTTTTGCGTTTTGTCCGCCGAGGCCGATATCATCCCCTTTGGCCGTATACCATCGATTCCAGTCTCCTGATGCGCTCTTCAACGGGTGGATGGGTCGAGAAAAGCGACATCAGTCCCCCGCCGGTCAACGGATTGACCGTAAACATGTGTGCCGAAGCCGGGGTCGCCTCTTCCATGGGAATCTGCCGGTTGGCCATCTCCAGTTTCCTCAGGGCGTTCGCCAGGTAGAGCGGGTTGCCCGTTACCAGAGCCCCTCCCTTGTCGGCATCATATTCCCGCGATCTGGATATGGCCATCTGAATCAGCATTGCCGCAATGGGTGCCACAATAGCCATGACAAGCATTCCCAGCAACCCCCCGCCCTCTTCTTCACGGTCACGCCCGCCGCCGAACATTGCGGCCCACTGGGCCATATGCGCCAGATACGTTATGGCTCCGGCAACGGTAGCGGCGATGGAGGAAATGAGAATATCGCGGTTTTTCACATGGGAAAGTTCGTGGGCCATGACTCCCATCAGTTCCTCCCTGGAAAGGATCCGCAGGATCCCCGTCGTCGCCGCTACCGCGGCATGCTCGGGGTTGCGCCCGGTGGCAAACGCATTAGGGGTATCAGACTGAACAATGTACACCTTCGGCATCGGAAGTCCGGCTTGCGACGCAAGCTGCCGCACCATACCGTAAAATTCAGGGGAATCGGACTCGCTTACTTCCTTGGCCCCATACATGGCCAGGACAATCTTGTCCGAAAACCAGTAGGAAACGAAATTCATCACCCCTGCCATGACCAGGGCAATGGTCATGCCTCCCCTTCCCCCGATGGCCCCTCCCGCAAAAACGAGGATAACCGTCAGCAAAGCAAGCAGAAATGTAGTCTTCAAAGTGTTCATCCGTTACACCTCATCAGTCATTTGTGTTTTATTTCAGTATAATAACTGCAAGCAAAAACTGCAAGGTTTTGTCCGCGCTTGACTTTACCGGCAAGCGGGCTACCCTTTCAATCAGGTTTGCATGGAAGCCGTCATTTCCCGTGGAACGGATGAAAGCATGGACGATCTCCTGAAAATAATTTTTAAGATCTTTTCCTACGGCATCTCCATCATATCAGCTTCTCATGCGCTGCTCAGGAAGCGGGATCCGCGATCGGCACTGGGATGGGTTGCCGTCAGCCTGACCCTCCCCATAGTCGGGCCGCTGCTCTACTGGAGCATGGGAATCAACCGCATCAACCGCCGCGCCAAACGATGGCTGGAGGAAGGGCGCCGCCTGATGGGCCGGGATACTTTCCTGGCCATGCAGGCAGCGGCATCGTCTGTGCACCTTCCCGAAGGAGCGGAACACCTTTCCGAACTCCGCTCACTCGGCGACAGGGTCGTTCTTTCCCCCATCACCGAAGGTAACGAATTGATCCCCCTGGAAAACGGCGAACAGGCCTATCCCGCCATGCTCGATGCAATATGCGGAGCGCGGCATTCGGTGAACATGAGTACCTATATTTTTGACGGGGACGGCGCAGGTCAGCGGTTTATCGATGCATTGAAAGCGGCCGCGGACAGGGGTGTGGAGGTTCGGCTCATTATTGACGGCCTCGGAGAGAAATACTCATTCCCGACGGCCCGGGGGCTGTTGCGGAATTCGGCGGTGAAGGTGGCACGCTTTCTTCCTTTCAGGCAGGGCGGACGGCTGAACCTGAGAAATCACCGGAAGATACTCGTCATAGACGGCTGTGAATGTTTTACCGGCGGGATGAACATCGGCGACAGGCACCTGCTTGAACGGGAGGGCCCGCCGGCCCCGGTGAAGGATATGCATTTCAGGGTCAAGGGACCTGTCGTAGCCGAACTGCAGAAGATTTTTCTCGAGGACTGGTTCTTCGTAACGGGTGAACTTTTGGACGATACGGGGTTCTTTCCGGTTTTGCACGATACGGGAACGGTTCATGCGCGGTCTATCGGAGACGGTCCCGACAAGCGGCACAGGAAACTGCACTGCATCATCCTCGGAGCGCTGTCCTGCGCAAGGCACAGGGTGCGGATCATGACCCCGTACCTGATACCCGACCGCTCCATGGTATCAGCGCTTGCCACAACTGCCATGCGCGGTGTTCCCGTTACCATAATCCTGCCGGGGAGGAACAACCTCCCCTATGTCCATTGGGCAACACGATCCTACCTGTGGGAACTCCTGGAATGCGGCATCAGGATTTACTACCAGCCGCCACCCTTCGTGCACACCAAACTGTTTCTGGTTGACGGAGTCTGGAGCCTGACCGGTTCGGCGAACCTCGACCCGAGAAGCCTCAGGCTCAATTTCGAACTGAACCTCGAAGCGTATGACCGGAATTTGTCGGACAGACTGGAGAGCCACTTCGAGGCAGCCCTGGGCGCATCACGCGAAGTCACCCTTGCGGAAGTTGATGGGCGGAGTCTCCCGGAAAGGCTGCGGGACGGTACCGCGAAGCTTTTTTCTCCGTATTTGTGAAAGGTCAACGTTCGAGGCTTTCGAAGCCAACGCCAGAACGTAGACCCGGACAGCTCTATCTGACAAACCGTTATCGGAGGTAAGCCGACAGGTTTGTGAGGGCCCTTTCCAGTGCCCCCCTGCTATGGGCCTCTACCGTATACGCCGAACCTGGCGCGTACTTTTCCAGCAAACCGAAAAGCTTGTCGAAGTCTATGGCCCCTTCGCCGATCGGGAGATGGTCATCCCTTGTCCCGTTATTGTCATGAATGTGCGCCTCGGCTATATACCCCCCGACTTCGGCAAACCATTCCTCCAGGCTCACCTTTGCAAACAGGTTGAAATGACCGACATCGAAACAGTGGCGGAACAGGGGCGAATCGAAAGCCTCGAACAGGGCCCGGAGGGTAGAAGGCTCTTCTTCGAAGATATTTTCCACAGCAATCACGGAACCGGTTTTCTCACTGCGGACCAGCATTTTCTCCCATATTCCGATGCTGTTCTCCAGCCATTTCTGCCTCTTGTCACCGAAGCGCCACCTGTCATAGCCCGGATGAAAGACGATGATGGTCGGCCGGATAATTTCCGCCACATCAAAAACCTGATTGAACCGGTGCAGGGTTGCCTCCCATACCAGGGGATCGACGGCGCCGGGATTGAGATCCATGAAAGGGGCATGAATAGTCGCTTTCAGGTTGTTGTCCGCCAGGGTCCCCGCAAGCTGGGCAAGCTCCGAGGGGACAGCGGCGGAAAGAGACTCGCAGGAAAATGCAATTTCCGGGTTGATGCGTTCCCCCGAAATCATTTCCAGATGATGCCAGACAAGCGCATAGGGAACATGGGCAAAGACCGTATTATTCTTCATCATCTTCTTTTTTCCCGTACCTGGTGATCACCTCTTCCGTGCAGATGCCGCACTGAATGAGATCTTCCATCTTGCTGATGGCTGACGGTTCCCCGAGAACGATAAGGGTATCGTTTCCCCCTATTCTGGTATGCGACTCCGGGTTGAATACCATCGTGCCGTCAACCTTCTTGATACCCACTATCATGGCCCCGGTTTCCTTGCGGAACCCTGAGCTGAGCAGGTTCTGCCCCACAAAACCCGAATCTTCGGGGATCAGTATCTCTTCCATCTGCAACTCCAGGTGTTCCCGGCCGGTGGCAATTTCTATAAAGTCAACCACATTCGGGCGCAGTATCGCCTGGGCCATCCTCCCGCCGCCGATCATGTAGGGAGACACAACCTTGCTTGCTCCCGCCCTTTTCAGTTTCAACTCCGAGCCTTCCTCTCCCGAACGCGCCAGAATATACAGGTCGGGATTCAAGCCCCTGGCGGTAAGGGTAATGTAGACGTTTTCCGTGTCCGAGGCCACCACCGATACCAGGCCTTTTGCCCTTTTGATTCCGGCCTTGAGCAGTGTCTCATCGTCCGTCGCCTCTCCATGAATGAACAGATACCGGTCTTCCTCCAGCTTCGGCAGAACATCGGCGCTTTTTTCTATGACCACGAACGGAAGCGGTTTGGCAGCAAACTCCTTGCATATGAGGCTGCCTATCCTGCCGAAACCGCATACGATATAATGGTTTCGAAGGGCTTCTATCTTTTTTTCCACTTTTTTCCTCCCGACAATCCGCTGGAACTGTCCTTCGAACATTATCTGGGCAAGACTCCCCACGATGTAACCGATGACACTGACCCCGAAAATGATCAGCAGCATGGTAAAGATTTTGCCGGCATCGCTGAGGGGCTGGATTTCCCTGAACCCCACGGTAGCCAGCGTTATTACCGTCATATAGAGGGAATCCATGACCCGCCAGCCCTCGATGAGGTTATAACCGGCCGTCCCTATGGTAACCAGCACCAGAAGTACTATTATTGATATTCTCAGATGACGCACCGGATCCATTCCGCCGCTCCTTTGGGGCAAAGATTAACCCTGGAAATGCCAAATTGCAAGTGAATTGAAAGTGGGCTCCGTTTTTCGAGAAGAGGCACGCGCTGAACACTTGACAATTCATGCACACTGTTTACAATGAGGCCGAAAAACGTATATTTACAAGATTGATTACACGACAGGGGAAAGGTTTCACAGTGTTCAGAAAAATACCCAAAGTGGACAGGATCCTTGAATGGCAGGGGATAAAAACCGCCTGCGGCCTTTACCCGAGACCGGTTGTCATGGAAGCGATCCGATCGGTTCTCGATTCGCTGCGCACGGAAATAAGCCGCGGAGACTCGTCCATCGAATCTCTCAATGACAGCGCAATCACGGAGCGTATTCTGGCAGCACTCGAGTCATCAACAGCCCCCAGCCTGAAACGGGTCATCAACGGTACAGGGGTGGTCATTCATACCAACCTCGGAAGGGCTCCCCTCCCGGAAAGCGTACGGGAAAAGCTGCTCGATACGGCTTTCGGCTACTCGAATCTGGAATTTGACCTTGAAAGCGGCGAGAGGGGCAGCAGGTATTCCCATGTGGAACCTCTCCTGTGCAGGTTGACCGGCGCGGAAGCGGCGCTGGTCGTCAACAACAATGCCGCTGCGGTGCTCCTCTCCCTTACGGCCTTGGCCAAAGGAAAAGAGGTTATCGTTTCCAGGGGGGAACTGGTGGAAGTCGGCGGCTCTTTCCGCATTCCCGACGTCATGCGGCAGAGCGGGGCAATCCTGAAGGAAGTCGGCGCCACCAACAGGACCCATCCGTCCGATTACCGTCAGGCGATCGGAACCGAGACCGGCCTTCTCCTGAAAGTGCACACCAGCAACTTTGCCATTGTCGGATTTACCACCGAATTGACTCCCTCGGCATTGGTGGAGATGGGCAGGGAGTTCTCCATCCCCGTGATGGCGGACATCGGGAGCGGCAACCTGTTCGATTTTTCAGCGGCGGGGATCGCCGGTGAACCGATGGTCCAGGAGTTCGTCCGCGCCGGCATCGATATCGTGACCTTCAGCGGCGACAAACTCCTTGGCGGCCCACAGGCAGGGATCATTGTCGGGAAAAAGTCCTGCGTCGATCCGCTGAAAAAACACCCCCTGCTGCGTGCGTTGCGCATCGATAAAATGACACTCGCCGCTCTTGAGGAAACACTTCGGCTCTACCTTGATGATCGTCGCGCCCGTCAGCAGATCCCGACACTCCGGATGCTTACGGAGAGCCTTGCCTCGCTCTCCGCCGGCGGGAAAAAAGCCGTGCGGCGGTTGCGCAGGGCTCTGCCCGATTCGGTGAAAGTTTCCCTTGTGGACGGTTTTTCCCAGGTCGGCGGCGGTGCCCTGCCCCTGCTGGAACTTCCGTCGAAATTGCTGTCGATCTCCATCGATGGCATTTCCGCCGGCACCCTGGAAAAGCGGCTCAGGAACTTTTCCGTACCGATCGTAGGTCGAATCAGAAACGAAACCTATCTGCTCGATGTGCGAACCATTCTCGAACCGGACATTCCCGTGATCATCTCCGCACTGCTGTCGATCAGCGGAGAAGTCAAGCAACGCTGATCACTCAAGAGGCTGTGCGGGATGATCGATCGACCTCATCGGGGGGGCGGATTGCGGCACAGCACCCCGGGAATATCCGGCACGTACATGTCAGATTTTCATTGACCGCCGCGGGATATGCTTATTATTATGGGTAGCCTCCGGGTTATGCCGTCTGGCGCTGCAATTGCGTTTTCCAGCCGGGCAGGAGTTGCGCCGGACACCAAGAAAAAAGCCACGCCTGACTCAGGCTGAAGGAATATACCGTAATGCGAGTTGCAGTGCTTATCCCCGCGGCGGGAATGGGAAAACGGATGGCCGCCGGGATCAACAAACAGTATTTGAAGCTGAACGGCAAGCCGATCCTTGCCCATACTCTGAGCGTTTTCGAGAATGCATCTTTTGTTGACGACATTTATGTGATAGTTCCCGAAGATGAAATCCCGTACTGCCGGGAGCATGTTGTCGAAGCGCACGGCTTCACGAAAGTGCGGAGGATCGTGGCCGGTGGCAGGGAAAGGCAGCAGTCGGTCTTTAATGGGCTCAGGGAGGCATCCGGTCTGCTTGCTGATGATATTGTCATCATCCATGACGGGGTAAGGCCCTTTGTCCCCCTCGAAGCGGTACGCAAATCGGTGGAGGTCGCCGCGCGGCACGATGGGGCATTGGTCGCGGTGCCGGTAAAGGACACGGTAAAAATCGTCTCGTCAGGGGTTGTGGAGAACACGCCCAACCGGGAGGATATCTGGCTGGCGCAGACTCCCCAGACATTCCGGTACGGCGTAATTCTCGATGCCTACGAAAAAGCGGAAAAGGAAGGTTTTCTGGGAACCGATGACGCCTCTCTCGCTGAAAGAGCGGGGAAACGGGTCCATCTCGTGATGGGGGACTACCGAAACATCAAGATAACCACGCCGGAAGACATGATCCTTGCCGGGGCATTTCTCACGGAAGCAGGCGGGCAGCCGGCAGCCGGCAGGTTGGAACCTGGTGCTGAAAGCAAAACCCCGGCGCCACGGGCTTCGGACTTTCAACCGGAAAGGAACGATATGCGCATAGGACACGGATACGATGTTCACAGGTTGGTAACGGGAAGAAAGCTGATCCTCGGAGGGGTCGAAATACCTTACGGCAAAGGCCTTTTAGGCCATTCGGATGCTGACGTTCTTTTGCATGCGATCTCCGACGCGATACTGGGAGCTATCGGTGAAGGAGATATCGGAAAGCATTTCCCCGATACCGATCCGGAATACAAGGGCATCTCCAGTATCAAGCTGCTTCGCCATGTCATGGCGCTTGCCGTCGGCAAAGGTTTTGTGCTGGGGAATCTGGATGCGACCATAGTGGCCCAGCGTCCCAAACTGGCGCCATATATCCGGGAAATGTGCACCAATATCGCCCGGGCGCTGGAAACGGAACCGGATCGGATCAATGTCAAGGCAACAACAACGGAAGAACTCGGTTTTGCCGGGCGCGGCGAAGGCATGGCGTCCTATGCGGTTGCGCTTCTGGTGAATAAGGAGAAATAATCGACAGGGTGCCTGCCGAACAAGATGCCGAAAGGGAAAAGTTTATGACTGTACCGAACCTGGGGACCGGGGAGCGGAATGAAAGCTCGACTCCACCTCCCAATTTTATCAGCACCATCATTGACGAAGACTTGCAGTCCGGAAAGCATAAAACGGTGATCACGCGATTTCCTCCGGAGCCGAACGGGTATCTTCACATCGGGCACGCCAAGTCCATCTGCATCAATTTCGGGCTGGCAAGTGCCTACAATGGCCGTTGCCACCTCCGATTCGACGACACCAATCCGACTAAAGAAGAAACCGAATACGTGGAAACCATCAAGGAGAGCGTCCGCTGGCTCGGATTCGACTGGGGAGAGCATCTTTACTACGCATCGGATTACTTTGAGCAGCTCTACCACTGGGCAGAGGAACTGATACAAAAGGGAAAGGCATATGTGGACGACCTGACTGCCGACCAGATTCGGGAGTATCGGGGCACCTTGACCGAGCCTGGCAAGGAAAGTCCCTACCGACAGCGTTCGACGGAGGAAAACCTGGACCTGTTCCGGCGCATGCGTGCAGGCGAATTCCCGGACGGCTCCCGGGTCCTCAGGGCAAAGATCGACATGGCATCACCGAACATGAACCTGCGTGACCCGGTTATGTACCGGATCCTCCATGCAACCCATCCTCATACGGGTGATGACTGGAACATCTACCCCATGTATGACTACGCCCACGGCCAGTCCGATTCGATTGAAGGGATAACGCACTCCATCTGCACCCTGGAATTCGAGGATCACCGCCCCCTGTACGAATGGTTCATAGAGCAACTGGGCATCTATCGCCCGCAACAGATAGAATTTGCCCGCCTCAATCTCACCTATTCTGTCATGAGCAAACGCAAGCTGCTCGAACTGGTGAAGGAAGGAAATGTGAGCGGATGGGACGATCCGCGCATGCCCACCCTGGTGGGAATGAGGAGGCGCGGGTATACCCCCGAGTCGATCAGGAATTTCTGCGAAAGGATTGGTGTCGGCAGGAACGACAGCTGGATCGATATGAGCATACTGGAGGAAAGTGTCCGCGAGGATCTGAATGAGCGGGCACCGCGGGTAATGGGCGTGCTTCGCCCCCTCCGCCTGGTCATCGACAACTATCCGGAACAGATGACGGAAGAATTCGACGCCGCCAACCACCCCAACAAGCCGGAGATGGGCAGTCGCAAAGTTCCTTTTTCACGGGTTGTGTACATCGAAAAGGACGATTTCATGGAAGAACCGGCGAAAGGTTATTTCCGTCTTGCACCGGGACGCGAAGTGAGACTGCGTTACGCGTATATCGTACAATGCGTCGGAGTGGTAAAAGACGAGAACACCGGAGAAGTCGTGGAGGTTCATTGTACCTATGATCCCGAGACGCGTGGAGGCTCGACACCCGATGGACGCAAGATCAAGGGAACCATCCATTGGGTTTCGGCCCGCCATTCCATTCAGGCCGAAGTACGCCTGTACGACCGGCTATTTACCGTGCCGAACCCGGGCGGCGACAGGAACGGCCCTGACTGGAAGAGCTGCCTGAATCCTGCTTCCATCGAGAGGATCGGATCATGCAGGATGGAGCCGTGCCTGGCTTCAGCGGAGCCGGAAAGCCGCTACCAGTTCGAACGGCAGGGGTACTTCTACGTCGACCCTTCAGACTCCTCTCCCGGCGCCCCCGTTTTCAACCGGACGGTGACACTGCGGGATTCGTGGGCAAAATCAGGCGGCTAGCAGCTAGCGGCTGGCAGCCAGGTACATAGATCAACGAGCGGCTAGTGGCTAGCAGCTAGCTGCCGGTTCGGGTGAATTATGCCATTGCGAGTTTTCAACACCCTTTCCGCGAGGAAAGAAGAGTTTGTCCCCGTTACGCCGGGAAAGGTAAAGATGTATGTCTGCGGTGTTACGGTATACGATCACTGCCATATCGGCCACGCCAGGGCCAATGTCGTGTTCGACGTCATATTCCGGTATCTGCGGCTCCTGGGCTACGATGTTACCTATATCCGGAATTATACCGACATCGATGACAAGATAATCAACCGGGCCAACCGGGAAGGCGTTCCTTTCAACGAAATATCCGAGCGGTTCATCAGGGAGTTCGACCGCGACATGGAGGAACTGGGGCTTCGGCTTCCCACCTGCCAGCCGAAAGCAACGGACAACATCGCGGAGATAATCCGGCTGGTGGAAAACCTGATAGACAAGGGATTTGCATATCAGGCCGGTGGAGATGTCTATTTTTGCGTAGAAAAATTCGATAGCTATTTGAAGCTGTCAAAAAGGAACCTGGATGACATGCAGGCGGGAGCCAGGATCGAGGTGGACGAACGGAAGCGTCATCCGATGGATTTTGCCTTGTGGAAAGAGGCAAAACCGGATGAGCCCTTCTGGGAATCCCCCTGGGGAAAAGGGCGTCCGGGATGGCATATCGAATGTTCGGCAATGAGCATGAAATACCTCGGGGAAACCCTCGATATTCACGGGGGCGGCAAGGACCTGATCTTTCCCCATCACGAGAATGAAATCGCCCAGTCAGAGGCCGCAACAGGGAAACCCTTCGTCAAATACTGGCTGCATAACGGGTTTGTCAACATCAACTCAGAAAAAATGAGCAAATCCCTCGGCAATTTCTTTACCATCAAGGAGATTCTCGAAAAATACGACCGGGAGACGCTGCGACTGTTTCTTCTTTCAGCCCACTATCGGTCACCTCTCGATTTTTCCGACCAGAATATGAAAGAGGCGGAATC
>JAGFXO010000212.1 GCA_017861285.1 Geobacteraceae bacterium
AGGCGGTTGCGGACGTAATTCCCTACCCTGCTGCCGATCCGCTTCGAAAGGGTGTCGCGACGCTGGTATCTCCAGCCGTTTACCATGTCGTAATCTCCATAGAAACTGAGCATGCAGGGAATGTCAGACGGGTCGTTTTGAAGGTCCGCGTCAAGGGTTATAATTACGTCTCCGGTCGCCTCCTGAAACCCCGCGCCGAGGGCTGCCGACTGACCCCTGTTGGTCGGGAAGCTGAAACACCGGACCATGTCGTACCGCCCGGCCAATTCATTTATGACCGCCAGACTATTGTCGGTGCTGCAATCGTTGACGAAAAGCACTTCGTACAAATAACCGAGGTTATCAGCAACCCGCTTTATTTCACCGAAGAGCGGGGGGATGTTTTCTTCCTCGTTGAAAACGGGGATCACGAAGGATATTTTTTTCCATGAATGTGTGCCGGATTTCACAAAGTTTATCTGTAACCTCCAGAGGTTTGAATTCATCCTTTTATTGGTTGCATATCCAGAGGGCAGTTTAAAACCGTGTAATTATAAGGCCATTACGCTGTTTATCAGTTTTATTCCTGATTGCTGTCCAAGGTAATACGGAAGCGGGATTGTGGTGCAGTCAAATTGTGAATAAACGTATTTATTCCGTGATGGTTGCGTAGATTCGCAGATATCGTGCCAACGCAAAACATTTTTAATTGTAACGGATCCAGAAGATACTTACGCAATTACCGTCTTAGATAAGTAGAAATTTTCACCGCAAATGATACGCTTCATACCTCAAGAAAGGTACTAACTGTTTGCCCTTACCCGTTTCCACGAAAAAGACCTGTCTGGGGTTATTCTTCTGCTACAGTTTTCCTATAGGGAATGGGTTTTCCCGGGGAAAGAAGTATAATGGAGGAAGACCAGCCGATGCATGGGGCTTTTCCACGATATATTTGATCAACTATATACTGCTGAAAATAGAACATTTTCAGTTTATTGGGTGCTGGATATTCCTTCTGGTTTCTCTTCTTGAATCTCATGCCATTGCGGAATTGTTGTGCCCGGATACAAAACCATTAAACTTCTATGATGTTCTTTTTAGGAGCTTGATTGTTCGCTTTATTTAATAGTGGTGAGACCCTTCGTTGCAATATTAGAAAAATACCCAAGGTATTTGCAGATGAATGAAACACGCACCACACGGCGCAAAAAGCCCCTCAGCGATGGGACGACCGAGACTGCACTGGATGTTCTGGATGGCAGCAGCCGGAAGGGACGCTTATCCCGTCTTCTCCCCTTTATGGGTCCGGCTTTCATTGCCAGCGTAGCGTACATCGATCCCGGCAATTTCGCGACCAATATCCAGGGCGGGGCCAAATTCGGATACACTCTTCTTTGGGTTATTGTCGCCAGCAACCTGATGGCGATGCTTGTCCAGACTCTGTCGGCAAAGCTCGGCATAGCGACGGGATTGAATCTGGCGGAACAATGCCGCAACCACTTCCCGCGCCCTGTTGTTCTTATGATGTGGGGGGTGATGGAGATTGTCGCTATGGCGACCGACCTGGCCGAGTTCATTGGCGCCGCAGTCGGGTTTAACCTGTTGCTCGGAATTCCCCTCTGGCTGGCCGGTATCATGACCGCCATTGCCACCTTCCTCATCCTGGGCCTTGAGCGTTACGGCTTCCGGTCGGTCGAGGCAGTAATTACGGCTTTGCTGGGAGTTGTAGCGGTCAGCTATCTGATCGAAACAGTAATGGACAGGCCGAATTGGGGCGACGTGCTGTACCATTCAGTTGTTCCGCAATTTTCCGGAACAGAGAGTGTACTGCTCGCGACGGGTATCGTGGGGGCAACGATCATGCCCCATGCAATCTATCTGCATTCCGCCCTCACCCAGGGCCGCATTACAGTTAAGGCCCCGAGCCAGTTACAGCGGCTGTTCCGCTATGAGATGGTGGATGTCATCGCTGCCATGGGGTTGGCAAGCATGGTCAACATGGCGATGATGATCATGGCGGCATCAACGTTTTTCAGTTACGGGCTCACCGATGTTGCAACTTTGGAGACGGCACATCGTACTCTGGAACCTTTGCTGGGCAGGACATCAAGCTGGATCTTCGGCGTTTCGCTTCTGGCTTCCGGCCTGGCTTCCTCTGCCGTCGGGACAATGGCCGGGCAGGTAATGATGCAGGGATTCGTGCAGAGGCGAATCCCCGTCTGGATTCGCCGCCTGGTTACTATAGCGCCATCCCTGGTCGTGATCTCCATTGGCCTTGACCCGACCCGCACCCTGATAATCAGCCAGGTAGTACTGAGTTTCGGTCTTCCGTTCGCAGTCATTCCCCTGATCATGTTCACCAGACGCAAAACCTTGATGGGAGTGCTGGTTAACCGTCCTGCAACTACGGCATTGACCTGTGTTGTTGCAGCCCTGATTGTAGCCTTGAACGTGTACCTGGTTTATCGGGTATTTATAACGGGGTAATAAAATGTTCAAACATCTCTTGGTTCCCCTGGATGGATCACGCTTGGCGGAAGCATCACTACCTGCCGCTGTTTACCTTGCGGGAACTTTCGGGGCACTGGTTACCTTGTTCCATGTCATCGAGCGCGGTGCGCCGCAGGAAATCCATGGTGATCTACATCTGCGCGACCCTCAGGAGGCCCGAAAATATCTTGACTCAGTGGCCGCTCGCTCATTCACGCAGGAAATTCATGTAGAACGACATGTTCACTGCGATCAGGTGAACGACGTGGCGCGGAGTATCGCGGAACATGAGGGGGAATTGGATTCCGATCTGATCGTGATGTGCACCCATGGTCGCGGAGGTCTGCGCGGCTTTATGTATGGCAGAATTGCCCAGCAGGTGGCCGGACTTGGCACAACACCCGTACTCCTCGTACCGCCTGTTACAATCGGAGTCGCTCCTGCATTTTCATGCAAGCGGATGCTAGTGACACTGGACGGCAACCCTGACCACTGCTTATGGTGGTTCACACAGTGAACACCTTATCGGGGGAGCAGGCTGCCACTGCTAAGATACTCCCCAGTGCAACACATGTGCTGCTGGACATGGCCGAGCAGGATGCGAAGAAATACCTGCATCGACACATAAGCACCTTACAGGATGCAGGGGTCACCGCGACGGCCGATGTCCGTCGCGGTGACCCCGTCACAGCCATCGTCAGTGCCGCGGAACAAATGAGGGCTGACTTGATCGTCCTGGCCACTCATGGAAAAACCGGAATGGACGCATTCTGGTCGGGGAGCGCTACACCAAACATAGCCAGTCGCTCCGCTATTCCGTTGCTACTTGTGCCTGTGCGGAGCCACACACCTTGACCAAGTGGGTGTCCACGATGTTACGTCACGAAATTAAAATTCCTTTATTGTTTGGATATTGTGGTGCATAGTGATACTTGTTTACAATTCGATCACTGTATCGAAAACTTCACCCATCTCTCCTCGGCTTTCAGGTAATCAAGCATTTCCTGCCGCGTTACACTATCTCCATTCCTCGTGATCTGCCGGCAGCCCTGCCAGAATTCCTCATCAAACCTTTCCAGGTAATCTGCAAGAAACCTCGACTTCATGTAGACTCCGCGCCGAAGAAAAGATTCGCCCAGGTCAGCCATGACCTGATTGAACAGCTTCACGTGCAAAACCCCTTCTCGGTGATCATCCCCCCCTCCCTGTTCATGATAGGTTATGGAGGTTCGCATCCAGGACAACCCGTCCTTCCTCATTGCGGCCCCCACCAGTCCAGGCATTGCCGCGGAAAGGGCAAGGATTGCACCATCCTTGATGATGGCGGCATCAAGGTCATCCACCGGGCTGTAATCGAGAAATAGGACCTTAATGTCATGCTTCACATACTCGGGACTGATATTGAATTGCTCATTGAGAAGCTCCCTCAGACTGCATCCGGTTTGCACTTTGACGAAGCAGCCTTTCTGCATGAGCGTACAGAGACGGGGAATAATTTCTTCCGACGGTTTCATGCAAAGCAGCTCGGATTTGTCGGCAACTGTTATTTCGTTGAGCTTCGGGCTTTTTTCACGTTCCATAGTCTATCCTCTCCCTGTCTGATATGTGCAAATGGCGAGTAAGGTATTCGGAAACTTTGACTGTATCCTCCTGCCTGTCTCTATCTGTAACCCTGACGATCTATTCTTTGCCATTTCCAATCAATTCCAAAGGTTTGACCAATGTATCGAAAAATAAGTTCAGGAAATTCGTCAAGGGTTCAGGAGACTTGTTGACTTTGGAAATAAGCAGGGCGCCTTCAAATCCCGCCAGTAGAAATCCGGCAAGGGCAGCGGGAGACAGTGCATCCGATATTTCCCCAGTCTCTTGGGCTTCCTCTAAGCATTTTTCAAAAGAAGCAATCCAGTTCTGGAAAATATTGGCAAGCTTTTGTCTGAATTCTTCACTCTGGTCGGCCATTTCCTGACCGAGGTTGGCAGCAAGGCACCCTATGCTGCAATTGTTAATCTCGAAGCGTGCAACCAGGCTTTCCATACAATCCCTGAGTCTATTGAGAGGAGATTTTGTCTCGTCCGCAAGAAAGGAAGCAAATATCCGGTCTATCCCGACCGCAAAATGGTCTAGAACAGACAGGCCAAACTGCTGCTTGCTGGGAAAGTAATGGTAAAAAGATCCCTTCGGCACATTTGCCTGCTTAAGAATTGCATCAATACCTGTAGAATTGAAACCCTGACGGGCTATTATTCCCATACCGGCTTTGATGATTTCAGTTTTCTTATCCTTCGCTGCCATATCTGGAAAATAGACCGGTCGTCTACCGAAGTCAAGAGAAATTATAGAGCAAAAAAGGGTTGACTTGATTTTCCTCTTTTGGTATAACCCTAACACTTGCTGAGCGGGAATAACTCAGTGGTAGAGTGCAACCTTGCCAAGGTTGAAGTCGCGGGTTCAAATCCCGTTTCCCGCTCCAATAAAAACAACATGTTTTTAGCATGTTAAATAAACTGAGGCCTCGGCTTTCGCAAATTCTTTCGCATTTTGTGATTCCGGGGTTTCTTTGTTTTCGCCAGCGACAAAATCCTTACCGAGATAATTCATGACCTTTTCACGGTCATGTTCCAACCCTTTGACATATTTCCCGTAAACTTCAAAAACCATTTTTTTACTCCCGTGCCCCATCAAGGAAACAAGACGATTTTTTGTCTACGCCAATAATATCCCTCCTGCGGTTTTCTGTTCTACAAGATTCCTTCTCAATCCCCTTGCTGATGGTTCTCCGTACATAAATAAAGCCGTTCTTGATGTGATGCCTTGTGAGTCCGGCCATTTCGCTCGGGATCATTCCCGTGAGAACCCACAATTCGAGAATAGGCCTATACCAGGCATCAATGTGGGTGAGATATACGGTGTATTCATCATATCTCAGAGTATCAATTGTTGACTGAATTTCTCGAATGTTTCCGTTTTTATCGGGCATGCATTCATCTTGAGGGAGTTCTTTAAATAATTGCTCATCCTTTTTTTTGAACGGATCCTGGAGATCCCAGCGGTACCTGTCACACGCTGCGTCCCAAATATTCCTTAGCGGAAGTAAAATGTTTTCAATCCGACTCCGTGAGAGTTGGCACCCTTTTTGAAGTCACACAACCTCGTGTGCAGCATGAGCCGTCGAGGCAACTGCTATGATAACGCTGTCGCTGAAAGTTTTTTCCAACTGCTCAAGCGCG
>JAGFXO010000092.1 GCA_017861285.1 Geobacteraceae bacterium
GTTCGGAGGCTGTTAATAACTTGCAATGATCTCCAACTGCCCCTGGAATGAAAAGTCGGGGCATCTCCCGCCTTTTCCATTGGTATGAGAAGCCTCCGGTCAGTCGTCCCCCACATCTGTTTTCCGCACAGTAAGTGGGTGTAAATAACCCCCATAAACTTCGAATCCTGTTACCTACTCCATAAAAAAAGATTTGCGGGGTTTTTGGGCTTTACCGGTATTAGCAATCAATGAAAGTTAACTCAGCATGTGCTTGAGGGTTGACACAAAATTGTATTTAGGATAGAAATAAATGAATTGTGTTCAGATCATTTGATAAATAATCACAATTTACAATCCTTTATCCATAAATATTAATATGTTTGCCAACTCGCCACCTTAGCTCAGATGGTAGAGCAATTGATTCGTAATCAATAGGTCGCCGGTTCGATTCCGGCAGGTGGCTCCACCGAAAACAAGGGTTCAGCCGGTACGGCTGGACTTTTTTCCCTTGCAGCCTTTTCACCACACCCTATGCGCTCGTAGCTCAGCTGGATAGAGCAATGGCCTTCGAAGCCATTGGCCGGGGGTTCGAATCCCTCCGAGCGCGCCATTGATTGACCCCTCCTGATAATAAATATCTTGATGTACGTGAAATGAAGAAACAGTGGTGATACAGAGAGTTATTGCGGAAGATGGAAAGGGGTAGAACTCCGGAGCGCGTCACTGCAAATAAAAAAAGGTTGGATAAACCAACCTTTTCAAATCTCTCCACTATGTCGTGGGTTAAAGGACCTCACAGCGAGTTCCCTATAAAGTGGCAACCTTTGTATCGTTTCAGGCAAATCCCGCATAATGGGGCAGCACACTACGACCTGAAAGGCACCTTTTCTATTTCTGTTCCGCTTGGGTTTGATAACCTCACGAGCATGGCAGAGAGCAATTGTGATAATATCCCAGCACCGGCAAAAAATCAAGATACTTTATGCCGGGAAACCCAGAAACGGCATCAACCTCTTGATATCGTCCATCAGCCTTGCGAAACCCTGCAGGGTTAGTGACTGTGCACCATCGGACAACGCCTTTTCCGGCTCAGGATGGACCTCCAGCAAAACTCCGTGAGCGCCTGCCACGAGGGCGGCTTTTGCCATGGACGGTACCAGGCTCCTTCTACCGGTGGCATGGGACGGATCAACGGTAATGGGCAGGTGCGACAATTCTTTTATCAGCGGGACAACGGAAAGATCGAGGGTGTTGCGCGTAGCCGTCTCGAACGTCCTGATTCCGCGCTCGCACAAGATAACAGCACCGTTGCCGCCAGCCAGGATGTATTCGGCGGCCGCCAGGAACTCCTCCAGAGTGGCGCTCAAGCCCCTTTTCAGCAGCACCGGTTTCCTGATCGTTCCCAGTTCCCTGAGGAGATCAAAATTCTGCATATTCCTTGCTCCGACCTGAAGCACGTCAGCATAGGAAGCAACAAGCCCGACATTGTCCGGACTCATAACTTCCGTTACCACCGGCAGACCCGTCTCCTTCGAGGCCAGCGCAAGAAGCTTCAGCCCCTCCTCCTTCAGCCCCTGAAAGGTGTGCGGGCCGGTTCTCGGCTTGAAAGCGCCGCCGCGCAGCATATCAGCCCCCGCTGCCTTTACCGCACGTGCCGCCTTCAGTATCTGTTCCTCATTCTCCACGGCACAGGGCCCGGCAATGATAACGGGGCGTCTTCCCTCGCCTATTTCGACACCGGAAATTTTGACAACGGTTCCCTTCGGGTGAAAATCACGCGAAACCAGCTTGTACGGCTTGGAAACATGGATAACCTCCTGCACGCCCGGCAAGTCCCGTATGTTCGAATCATCCACGTATCCCTTGTTGCCCAGCACACCGATGGCCGTTCTTTCGCCACCGGGGATAGGTGCCGCCGTATACCCCATTTTTTCTATGGCTTTGCTGACGGCCTCGATCTGCTTTTTTCCGGCATTGTGGTTCATTACTATGAGCATGCGGACACCCCCGATTGATCAGTTACTGAATCTGTTGAGAATAACAGAGGTTATGCAACCCGGTCAACAAACGAATAAACCGTTTGCTATTTAAATCCTATACAGTACAATGAGGCATCCTGCGGCATATTTTGCCATATTGCCTTGAATACCCGGTTACGCTGTATTGCCGGGACATAGGGAGGAACCGTGCGACTGAAGCAAGAGCAGATTGAAAAACTGGCCGAAAAAATATTTACGGACCTCGACACCGCAAAACTTGTTGCCATAAAAGTAGATCGGAAGAAGGTCCTCGAAACTATCAGGGGGGTTATCGTGCATGACATGAAGTCCGAAGATGACCTGGAAAAGGAAGCAGAACGCATTCTTGACCAAACCCTCCGGGCAACGGGCGGCGGAGTAGGGATCGACAGGCACAAGATGCTGAAGATGATCAAGGAAAAGCTGGCAAAGGAACGTAGTATAGTATTGTGATGAAAAGAACACCTGACCCGTAATCCTTCATACTTTTGATTTGACTGAGTTTCATTATCATCTTCACCGAAATACACGGAGCGCCCATGAATATCTCTGAAGACCGAATTTCTCATCTGGCCCACAAGATTCTCGACAAACTTTGGCGTGACGACCTGGTTGATTTCAGCGACGAGGCGGAGGCGCTCTCGGCAATAAAGTCCTCCATTCATCAGTATTTTTCCGTTACCGATGAAATCGATGCAATCGTCCGCAAGAAACTCGCATCCTATTCCCAGGCGAAGGTGCCCGGCAGCCGCGATTGGGAAATTCTCTATCAAAAATTCTACAGGGAAGAAATGGCAAAGAAGAAATGGTGAGGCAGGCTTTCAGTATCTAGAAAATTTTTTCAAAATATGGACTTGATTTTTGTCGGCAGGCTGGTTATATTTACAAAGCGATTAGCACTCGGTAGTATTGAGTGCTAATATTTTTTGAGCCCACAACCATAATCTCAAGCACGAAAGGAGAATGAAAGCATGAATTTGAGACCTTTGCAGGACCGTATCATCGTCAAGAGGCTGGAAGAGGAGAATGTAACCGCCGGAGGAATTTTGATCCCCGACACCGCCAAGGAAAAGCCCCAGCGTGGCGAAATCGTCGCAGTGGGTAAAGGCAAGACTGCCGACGACGGCAAACTTATTCCCATGGACGTGAAGGTTGGCGACAAAGTCCTTTTCGGCAAGTACGCCGGTACGGAAATAAAGATCGACGGCACTGATTACCTGATCATGCGTGAAGACGACATCCTCGGCGTGATCGAATAGGCAATACCTTCCGTCACCTTTCAGAAGTCTGAACCAGAAAAAGAATTTACATCCAAGGAGGATATAGAATCATGGCTGGAAAAATAATAAAATTCGGTCAGGAGGGCAGAAACGCCATCCTGAGCGGTGTGAACACCCTGTCTGACGCAGTTAAAGTTACCCTTGGTCCCAAGGGCCGCAATGTCGTTCTCGATAAGTCCTTCGGCTCCCCCCTTATAACCAAGGACGGTGTAACCGTAGCCAAGGATATCGAACTTGAAGACAAGTTCGAAAATATGGGCGCACAGTTGGTAAAAGAGGTGGCATCGAAAACCTCCGATGTTGCCGGTGACGGCACCACAACCGCAACCGTTCTTGCCCAGGCCATCTTCAGCCAGGGCAGCAAACTGGTTGCCGCCGGGAATAACCCGATGGACATCAAGCGCGGTATCGACAAGGCAGTCGAGATGGTTGTGGAAGAGTTGAAGAATATTTCCAAACCGATCAAGGACCACAAGGAAATCGCCCAGGTAGGCACGATCTCCGCAAACAACGACAAGACCATCGGCGACATCATTGCCCAGGCGATGGAGAAGGTCGGCAAAGAGGGCGTCATTACCGTCGAAGAAGCAAAATCGATGGAAACCACCCTGGAAACCGTTGAAGGCATGCAGTTTGACCGCGGCTATCTCTCACCGTACTTCGTAACCGATCCGGAAAGAATGGAAGCTTCCATGGAAAATGCCGGGATCCTCATTTACGACAAGAAGATCTCCAACATGAAGGACCTTCTGCCTATCCTCGAGCAGACCGCCAAATCCGGCAAACCCCTGCTCATTATTGCCGAAGACATCGAAGGCGAAGCGCTTGCCACCCTGGTGGTAAACAAACTGCGCGGAGTACTGAACATCTGCGCCGTCAAGGCCCCCGGCTTCGGCGACAGGCGCAAGGCAATGCTGGAAGATATCGCAATCCTGACCGGCGGTAAGGTCATTTCCGAAGAACTCGGCTTCAAGCTGGAAAACGCCACTTTTGACATGCTCGGCAGCGCCAAGAGAATCACCATCGACAAAGACAACACCACCATCATCGACGGCGCCGGTTCCGAAGCCGACATCCAGGGTCGCGTCAAGCAGATTCGCGCCCAGATCGAAGAAACCACAAGCGACTACGATCGTGAAAAGCTTCAGGAAAGGCTTGCCAAGCTGGTTGGCGGCGTAGCCGTAATCAAAGTAGGTGCTGCAACCGAGACCGAAATGAAAGAAAAGAAAGCCCGCGTGGAAGACGCTCTCCATGCAACCCGCGCTGCAGTTGAAGAAGGCATCGTTCCCGGCGGCGGCGTAGCCTATATCCGCACGCTGAAGGCATTGGACGGTCTCAAGCTGTCCCACGACGAGCAGTTCGGCGTAAATGTCATCAAGCGCGCCCTTGAAGAGCCGATCCGTCAGATTGCAACCAATGCCGGCATCGAAGGTTCCATCGTCGTGGACAAGGTGAAAAACGGCGAAGGCGCGTTCGGTTATGACGCTTCCGAAGACAAATACTGCGACATGGTGGCTGCCGGAATCATCGATCCGACCAAGGTTTCCCGCTATGCGCTGCAGAACGCCGCATCCGTTGCCGGTCTGATGCTCACTACCGAAGCCATGGTAGCCGAGAAACCGAAGAAGGATGGAGGCCCGATGATGCCCCCCGGCGGTATGGGCGGCATGGGTGGTATGGGCGGTATGGACTACTAATACCGGAACATGCATTTCGGATTGCATAACAAGAAGGGGAACGGACAAATATCCGTTCCCCTTTTTTTATTCTTTCATGCATGGCACGGTACCTCTATGGGTTCCGTGAGACGGAAAAGCGCCGTTGCCTTACATTTCCACCCTCGTCACGACGCCCTGCAGTTTGCTGGCGGGAAGTTTGTGGAACTGAACGAAATTGGGGGTCAGTGTCTTGAGCAGACTGAAGACACGCCAGAGCGGATTTTTGGTCGAAATATCCTCGATACCGTAGAAAATGACCTTCTCCCTGATACCGTTCATTTTCAGCAGGGTTTCTATATCGATTACTTCGGTGTACCCGACTTTGATTTCGAACGAGTCGAGACCGGTCCCGATATTGCTCT
Source organism: Geobacteraceae bacterium (assembly GCA_017861285.1). Classification (GTDB taxonomy): domain Bacteria; phylum Desulfobacterota; class Desulfuromonadia; order Geobacterales; family Geobacteraceae; genus CAIWTU01. The sequence continues at coordinate 5,361 of JAGFXO010000092.1, forward strand.
GCAAATGCGTTTTGACGCCGAACGGTTCGTCGGTCGTGACAATAGAGATGAAGATATTTCTTTCATACACGATGTTGCTCCGGACCATGCAATGGATCACGTACGGAGGAACAACATTCCATTCCCTGGTAAAGAAAAGACCTGTCCCGGCAATTCTCCCTTTCGCATAAATCTGCTCATAGCTTACCAGGAAGGTCTCCAGGTCGAGAGGTCGCAGAGCCCGGTAGAGGTGTCGCTGTCCATATCTCCACAGCAAAATGGTGGCAAAGGGAAAAGAGGCCAGGATAAGCGACCAGTAGGCCCCATGGGGGATCTTGCTGAAGGTGGAAAATAGATACACAAAATCAATACAGCACACCAGCAGTGCAATGGGAACCTTCCACTTCTTCTGGGTGCGGGAAAAGACCATCACCATCATCATGCTGGTTATGGTCATGGAACCGGTAACCGCCATGCCGTACGCTGCCGCCAGATTCGCGGATTTCTGGAAGATGATCATGACGAAGATTACCGCGCACATGAGCGACCAGTTGATGAAGCCGATATAAATCTGCGATTTAAGTTTCGTGGAAGTGTAATCGACCCTCATGAGAGGCATCAGCCTCGTGGTAATCCCCTGATAGACTATGGAAAACACGCCGCTGATGATTGCCTGAGATGCGATGATGGTGGCAATGATGGTGAGAATGAGAAAAGGGATGTACAGCAGCGAGGCTTGCGAACGGACCATGCCGAAGAGAAGATTTGTCGCTTCGGGATGGGTCAGTACAAAAGCACCCTGGCCAAGATAGTTTATGATCAGGGCAACAAACACGAAATACCACGCCCTGATAATGGGCTTCCGGCCCAAATGCCCCATGTCGGCATAAAGCGCCTCACCCCCGGTCGAACAGAGAATGACCTCGGAAAGGACAAAAAAACCGGCAACTCCATTATCGATGAGGAAATTCATTGCATAATGGGGGCTGATGGCCGTTACAATTTCCGGCATTGATGCCACAGATATGAATCCGGAAACCGTAAGCGTCAAAAACCAGAGAACCATCAGCGGACCGAATGTACCGGCCACCTTGTCAGTCCCTTTGAATTGAAAGATGAACAGCGTAATTGCAATACATGCGGCAATCAGCACCAGCGTACCCCTGCCGAGGCTTTCCATCCCGGGAATCAGCAGCAGGCCCTCCACCGCCGAGAGGATACTGATAGCCGGTGTAATCACCCCGTCACCGAGCAGCAGGGACACCCCGATGAACGACAGTACGCCGGCAAATGCCAGCAACCTTCCCTTTTTCAGGAGCCGTATCAATATTTCGCGGAGGACGATCTCGCCCCCCTGCCCTTTGCGTCCCAGACTCATGGCCAGCCAGGCATATTCCACCGTGACAAGGATTGTCATGGTCCAGAATACAAGGGACAAAACCCCGAACACATTGTCCCGGGTCGGCGCGGTCAGGGCAAAAATGACGGTGAGAGTGTATATGGGGCTGGTGCCGATATCTCCGAAAACCAGTCCCATGGATTTTACTATCCCGCCCCAGAAGGAATCAGTCTGCCCAGGTTTCACGCATTGTCCTCCCGGCCCGCTCGCTGGTACCGTATCGTCCCGAAATTCTACGCACTAATTCTTTTCGCCTGTTTTATCTTTATCCCTGATCTCAACCCTGCGTATTTTCCCGCTGATGGTTTTCGGCAGTTCGGCAACAAATTCGATTATTCGCGGATACTTGTACGGTGCAGTCAATTTCCTGACATGTTCCTGCAACTCTTCGACAAGATCGTTCCCGGGCGAATAGTCTTTTGTCAGAACCACGGTTGCCTTGACAATCTGCCCGCGAATCTCGTCGGGGACGGCCGTAATGGCACATTCCATAACAGCCGGATGTTCAAGCAGGGCACTCTCCACTTCAAAGGGACCGATTCTGTAGCCGGAACTCTTGATGACATCATCCGACCTGCCGACAAACCAGTAAAAGCCATCCTCGTCACGCCATGCCATGTCACCGGTATAATAGATCCCGTCACGCCAGACCTTTGTTGTCAATTGCTCGTCGCGATAATATCCCTTGAACATACCGACGGGGGTCTTTGTATCCGTTCTGATGACTATTTGCCCTTCCTCGCCAACCTCACAAGATTTCTTTTCGTCGTTGATGACATCAATATCGTACCCCGGCGACGGCTTGCCCATGGAACCCGGCTTTGGGTCCATCCACGGATAGGTCGCTATTGCCAGGGTGCATTCCGTTTGCCCATACCCTTCCATGAGCCTGATCCCGGTACACTTGAGGAATTGGTTATAAATCTCCGGATTTAGGGGCTCTCCGGCAATCACGCAGTATTTGAGCCGGGACAGGTCGTATCTGGCCAGGTCTTCCTTGATGATGAACCTGTAGATGGTCGGGGGAGCACAGAATGTCGTCACCCCATACCGCGAGATGGTCTCGAGCAGCTTCGCCGGGGAAAATTTGTCGTAATCATACACGAAGACTGCGGCGCCACCAATCCACTGGCCGTAGATTTTACCCCATACCGCCTTTGCCCAGCCGGTATCGGCTACCGTGAAATGAATCCCGTCGTCCCT
>JAGFXO010000027.1 GCA_017861285.1 Geobacteraceae bacterium
TACTTAATTCTTAATATTTCGCTTGCAATTATACTATATACGTGTTAAGAAGGTATAAATTTACTGTTCACTAAAAAAGTGAGCTCTTCCGGCTCGCTTTTTTGTTTTTTATGGATTTATTTATGTCACAAGAGACTGTAACTGAAAAAGTTAAAGAGATAGCCGAAAGGCTTGCGTTCTCGCTCGGAATGCAGTTGGTTGACATCGAATATAAACGGGAGGGACGGCAGATGATCCTCCGTTTGTATATAGACAAAAGCGGCGGGATTACCCTTGACGACTGTGCGGATGTCAGCAGGGAACTGTCTGCCGTACTGGATGTTGAGGACCTGATTCCCGGCAAATATACCCTGGAGGTTTCTTCACCAGGTCTCAATCGCCCTTTGAAGACTGAGGCCGACTATGTCAATTACAGGGGTAGGCTCATTAAAGTCAGGACATTCGAGCCGCTTGCCGATAATGAAGGAAACCGGAGAAAGACTTTTCTGGGTACCTTGACGGGTTTCGTTGGCGGCATAGTAACAATACAGTTAACGGAAGGCCAGATAGCTGAAATTCCACTGGAGAAGATTGCGAAATCAAACCTGGAATTTGAGTTTTAGGCGAAATGCACGGCAAGGCACCGAGACGGATTGCACCTCTGTTCCCGGTTATGAGCGAATGCCGGATAGATACATTAAAAGACTAGAATTATAGGAGATGTGGGTGTGGAAACTACCTTTAACCTCAAACATACAATAGACCAGATAGTCAAAGAGAAAGGTATCGACAAGAGGATCATACTCGATGCTCTGGAACAGGCTGTACTATCCGCTGCGAACAAGAAATACCGAAATACGCGCGAACTGGAAGCCCACTTCAATGAGGAGATCGGTGAGGTTGAATTGTTCGAGTTCGTCACCGTAGTCGCCGAAGTCATTGATTCATACAAGGAAATCGACCTGGAAGAGGCCAAGGAAGTGGATCCTGATGTCGAGATCGGCGATTCACTCGGCATGAAGATCGACGCCAGCGATTTTACGCGAATCGCAGCCCAGACGGCAAAACAGGTAATAATTCAGAAGGTTCGTGAAGCTGAACGTGAAACGATTTTTGAAGAATTCAAAGACCGCAAGGGCGAGTTGGTTAACGGCATTGTCAGGCGTTTCGAGCGGGGGGAAATAGTTGTCGATCTCGGGCGCGTAGAAGCGGTACTGCCTCATGGTGAGCAGGCACCCCGGGAAGTTTACCGGCAGGGGGACAGAATAAAGGCGCTGATAACCGATATTCGCTTGACTCCCAAAGGTCCGCAGATCCTGCTCTCGAGAACGAACCCCTCTTTGCTGGCAAAATTGTTCGAGGCCGAAGTTCCGGAAATAGCCGAAGGTATTGTGGAGATCAAGGGGGTTGTCAGAGACCCGGGCAGCCGCTCCAAGATTGCCGTTTATTCCTATGATTCGAATGTAGATCCGGTCGGGGCCTGTGTAGGGATGCGGGGCTCGCGTGTTCAGAACGTAGTCTCAGAACTGCGTGGTGAAAAAATAGATATCATCCCCTGGTCTGAAGATATCGCCCGTTTTGCCTGCAATGCCCTTGCTCCCGCTGTAGTGTCCAAGGTATTCATCGACGAAGATTCGCGCTCGATGGAAATAATCGTGGCGGATGATCAACTCTCGCTCGCCATCGGAAAACGCGGACAAAATGTGCGACTGGCTGCACGACTCACCGGGTGGAAAACGGATATCAAGAGCGAATCGAAAGCCGCCGGTGAAGAGATGCTGCAATACGCATCTTTTGATGGTGCATCAGAACAACCGTCCGATGAGGAAAAGGCTCTCGAACCGGGTGACGCGGAAACGGAAGCGGCCTTGGTGACCGAAGAGGTAGAAGAAGAATAAGTATGGCCAAAGAAGAGCCCAGAAGAACGTGTCTTGGTTGTCGAGCGGTAAAAAACAGGGTAGATTTGCTGCGTTTTGTCCTCGCACCCGACGGCACACCGTTGCCGGACCTTCTGGCAAAACTTCCCGGCAGGGGGGCATATACCTGCCTCGACAAGGCATGCATTGCAGGCGCTGTTGCGAAAAATCAGTTCAACAGGACGTTCAAGTGCGAGACTAAAGCCGTTTCGGCGGAAGTTTTGATTAATCTCGTTGTTTCACTAATGGAAGAAAGAATAGCGTCGTATCTCTCCCTTGCAAACAAGGCGGGCAGGGTTGTTTCAGGAAGCGATTTGGTCATGCAGGTCCTCAGGAAAAACCGCAAAGGCCGGATCATACTCCTTTCCACTGATATTTCGGGCGACATACGGCTGAAAGTCATATCTCTGGCTGAAAAAGCCGGAGCTGAGTGCTTTTCCCTGTTCGACAAGGAACGGGTTGGGGCGCTTATCGGTAAAGGCTTGAGGAGTGTCGTGGCGGTGGAAGGGCATGGTTTCGTTTCGGCAATGAAGAGAGAAATTGACAGATACAGGAACTTCGTGGGGGGAGGTGCGCAGTAGATGAATAGAACCCGTGTATATGAATTGGCACAAAAATTAGGTGTTGATAATAAAGAAATTATTGCCAGATTGAAATCGATAGGTGTCGAGGTAAAAAATCACATGGCAGCTCTGGACGAAGACATTGTGCAAAAGTTGTCGGAGCCCCCGGCAGCTATCGAGGTCTCCCAGGAAGAAGTCAGGGTGAAACCGACCCTTATCCGTCGACGGCCGAAAATTGTTGAAGAACCAATTGCGGCCAAGCCTGAAGTTGCTCCGGAAGAGGAAGCTGCAAAGTCTGATGAGCGGATCCACGAGAGAGCAGGGAAGGTACCGGCTGATGAGGACGAGAAAAAAGTAGCAAAAGAACATGCGCCTGAAGAGATAGTTGCGGAAAAGAAAGAAAAAATTGGGGCAAAAACGATCACTGAGGCACCTGCGGTTACCCCGAAAGATACTGAGGCGGGAAAAGCGACAATGACACGTGCGCGAATTCTCGGCAGAGTGGAAATACAGCAACCTAGCCACGCAGCCAAACCTGCGGAGCGTCAGCCTCTCAAACCGGTACAACAGAAAGAGTACGCAAAACCGGCGCCTGCCCCCACCGTTGAAACGGCTGCTGCTGCCGAAGAACGGAAAAAATTGAAAAAAGGGAAAGAGGTCTCGATCGAAGAGGTAGACAGGACTCCCAAAAAGGGCGGATTTGTCGCGAAGAAGAAAGAAGGCCTTAAAAAACACGAGATTCTCGAAAAAAGGGAAAGGGTGTTTGAACCCCAGCCTCGTTCCTCCAAGGGCAGGAAAAAGGAGAAGGAAAGGGAACCGGCAAGCAGGAAAACCGAAATAACAACACCGAAAGCCATAAAGCGCATCATCAAAATTACAGAGAGCATTACTGTCGGAGAACTTGCAAAGCGTATGGGCACGAAAGCCAATGACCTGATACGCTCTCTCATGAAAATGGGCCTTTTAGCTACAATCAATCATCCGCTGGACTACGATACGGCATGCATCATTGCCGCGGATTTCGGATATGAAATCGAGAATGTTGCCATAGACCTCGACGAAATGCTCGAAGCCGTGCCCGATACCCCTGAAAGCCTGGTAAAGCGTCCACCGGTCGTCACCATCATGGGTCATGTCGATCATGGGAAGACATCGCTTCTGGACGCCATCCGCGAAACAAATGTCATAGCCGGCGAGGCAGGGGGGATTACCCAGCATATCGGCGCTTATGACGTTGAACTGAAAGGCAGAAAGATAACCTTCCTCGACACCCCCGGTCACGCGGCTTTTACCGCGATGAGAGCAAGGGGCGCAAAGGTCACTGACATCGTCATTCTTGTCGTTGCAGCCGATGACGGCGTAATGCCCCAGACCCGCGAAGCCATCAATCACTCGAAGGCAGCGGGCGTACCCATTATCATTGCCATCAACAAGATCGACAAGCCTGAGGCGAAACCGGAAAAGATCAAGCAGGAACTGATGGAATTCGGCCTCGTTTCGGAGGAATGGGGCGGAGAGACCATATTTGTCGAAGTGTCGGCAAAGAAACGGATAAATCTTGAAGCGCTTTTAGAGATGGTTCTCCTGCAGGCGGATGTAATGGAACTCAAGGCAAATCCTGCCAAAGAGGCCCGCGGCACTATCATCGAGGCAAAACTGGACAGAGGCCGCGGACCGGTAGCTACCGTTCTTGTTCAGGATGGAACCCTGAATGTCGGTGACTACTTCGTCTCCGGAGTTCACTTCGGCAGGGTCCGTGCAATGCAGAATGAACGGGGCGTGAAGATACCCGTTGCCACGCCTTCCATGCCCGCAGAGGTTATCGGATTTGCCGGTGTGCCCGATGCCGGGGACTCCTTTGTGGTTCTTGCCGATGAAAAGCAGGCCAAGGAAATTGCATCCTATCGACAGCAGAAAATTCGTGAAACAGAGCTTGCCAAAACAAGCAAGCTTTCTCTTGAACAACTCTACGAGAAGATACAGAAAGGCGAAGTCAAAGAGCTTAACGTTATCATAAAAGGCGACGTTCAGGGATCGGTAGAGGCGGTAAGCGAATCCTTGCGCAAGTTGACGACCGATGCAATCCGTCTGGTCGTTATCCATGCGTCGGTTGGCGCCATCACCGAAACAGATGTAAATCTGGCAGCGGCGAGCAATGCCATTGTGCTTGGCTTCAATGTCCGTCCAGAGGTAAAGGCCCAGTCACTGGCGGAAAAGGAAGGGGTCGACATCAGGCTGTACAATATCATCTATGACGCGGTAGATGATATCAAGAAGGCAATGGAAGGTCTCCTGGAGCCGACTCTCAGGGAGAAACAGCTTGGCCATGCCGAGATCCGCGAAGTATTCTCCGTGCCTAAGCATGGTAACGTGGCAGGTTGTTACGTGCTCGACGGGAAAATGGTCCGTAACATGCCCGTGCGCCTTCTGCGCGACAACGTTGTTATCTATGAAGGAAAGATGGCCAGCCTGCGCCGCTTCAAGGATGACATTAAAGAGGTTGCCTCCGGCTATGAATGCGGAATATCTCTGGAAAACTACAATGATATAAAAATCGGCGACATCATAGAAGCATATGAGATAGAAAAGGTTGCTGCAACATTGTAATTCTTTTTTATCTCCAGAATACAATCTGGATAAATTTACAGACAACCGGTACTTGCATGAATTATAAACGATCAGAAAAAGTTGCTGAAGCAGTTCATGAGCTTATCTCAGAACTATTGATAAAAGGCCTCAAAGACCCTCGGATAGGTTTCGTTACGGTTACCGGAGTGAAAGTTACCGATGACTTGCATCTGGCTACCGTATTTTTCAGCGTTGTTGGCAGCGAAGACGAAAAAAAAGGAACCGAAAAAGGGTTGAACAGCGCCAAGGGATTCATCCGGAAAGAATTGGGAAGGAATTTGAGGCTTCGCTATGTACCTGATATAATATTCAGATATGACGATTCTTTGGATTATGGTCAGCGCATCGAAACCATACTCCATGAAATCAGCACTACAAAAGGTCCGGATGATACAGAAGATAATCAGTGAAATCGAGATTAACAGTACTTTTTTGATAACCGCTCATGAAAATCCGGATGGAGACGCGGTTGGCTCATCTCTTGCCCTTGCAAACTTTTTATCCGCAATCGGGAAAGAGGTAATCATATATCATTGCGATCCTCTCCCTGACAATTATGCTTTTCTTCCCATGGCAGACAGGATATGTTCTGTAATTCCGGAACAATTTTATGACATCTGCTTTGTCCTGGATGCCGGTGATCTGTGCCGTGCCGGCAGCGACCTTGCTACCTTTGGAAAAATAGGCAAGATAATAAACATCGACCATCACCCGGACAATAAGAAATTCGGGGAATTGAATCTGGTGGATCCGAAGGCATCGGCAACGGGGGCGCTGATTTATCGCATCCTCACCGCAGCCGGCCATGCGATCGACTATGATACCGCCCTGTGCATCTATACTGCGATCGTTACCGATACGGGATCTTTCCGCTATTCCAACGCCAATCCTGAAGCCTTCACCATCTCCGCAGCAATGGTAGCATGCGGGATCAACCCATGGTTCGTAGCGGAAAGACTGTATGAAAGCCAGCCCCGCCAACGCCTTGAGCTTTTGACACTGGCGCTTGCGACTCTTCAAGTGGCTGACCGGGGAGACGTCGCTTCCATAACCGTCACCCTCGACATGTATAACAAAACCGGCGCCAGCCCGGATTTGACCGACGGGTTCGTTAATTACCCCCGTTCAATACGCGGTGTTGAAGTTGCGGTTTTTTTCCGGGAGATCGAGGGCGGTTCTTTCAAGGTCGGCTTCCGTTCGAAGGGCAGCGTGGACGTATCGGCCATTGCAGCCGCTTTCGGCGGGGGCGGGCACCACAATGCCGCCGGCTGCAAGATTCCCGGCCCCATACAAGAGGCGCGGAACCGGGTCATTTCATACATCGAGAATTCTTTCTGACCAGATGAACGGCTTTCTTGTAATTGACAAACACGAAGGTGTAACGTCGCACGGTATAGTCCACTCCGTCCGTAAGATACTCAATCTGAAGAAAGCAGGGCATACCGGAACACTTGATCCGTTTGCCACGGGGGTTTTGCCTGTGGCACTGGGCGAGGGTACAAAGGTAATACCTTTTCTCGATGAGTCCGTAAAAGAGTATCAGGCGGTCATGCGCCTGGGGGTCTCAACCGATACGCAGGACTGTACCGGAAGAGTACTGCGCGAAAGCGCTTTTAATCTTGTAAGCGAAGCAATGCTGCAAAAAACCTTTTCCAGTTTCAGCGGAGAAATTGAACAGGTACCGCCGATGTTTTCGGCGTTGAAGCGCTCGGGTGTTCCCCTGTACAAACTAGCAAGACAGGGTGAAATCGTCCAAAGAGAACCTCGAAAAATCACGATATTTTCGCTTTCTATCGATAAAATTAATTTGCCGCTGATTTACTTCAGTGTGCGGTGTTCACGCGGCACCTATGTGCGGACCCTTGCGAACGATTTGGGTGAACAGCTCGGGTGCGGGGCTCATTTGAGCGCACTCCGGCGTACTGCCAGCGGAATGTTTTCCCTCAATGAATCAATTACCCTCGAACAACTGGCATTTCTCAAAGCAGAGGGGTCCATTACCGAATACATCATTCCACCGCTTCGATGCCTGCCGCATTTCAAGCAGATCACCTTGTCGGACAAAGGTGCACACAGAATACGATGCGGCGCGGTTCCCGGGAGCGATGGTTTTATAACTTGCCACCAGGGAGACCTGCGCACCGGTGACAAGGTAAGCCTGATTCACGGCAATAATCTTGCTGCGATAGCCGAAATCATTGATTCTGACGAAACCGATGAGCGGGAAAAAATGCGGCTTTTGAGAGTATTCAATTGAAGCATTGCCGGAACACAGCAGCATAAAACCGCTTTATTCTTTACACTGTACACTGTTTGTGGTAAAAAATGAGCGGATTTGTACAGACATTGGAAGACTGTCGTTGATAATCGTAACGTTTTGAAAGGAGGTGAAGTGGCATGTTGGTTACCGCAAAAAAACAGGAGATAATAGATACGTTCAAGCTGCATGACAACGATACAGGTTCCCCTGAAGTGCAGATAGCAATTCTCACCGAGAGAATTATCTATTTGACCGAACACTTCAAGGTTCATAAAAAGGATCATCACAGCCGTCGCGGTCTGTTGAAGATTGTCGGACAGCGAAGAAGATTGCTTGATTATCTGAAAAAGAAAGATATTGAAAGATACCGCACCATCATTGGAAAGCTTGGTATCAGGAGGTAAGAAAAGGCAGTATATCTCTTGAAACACGGGGATATATTGCCTTTCCTATTTTATTTGGGACAGGCCTTGAAGCCTGTCATTTTTTTGTTGGGGACGCGGATACAGCTACCAAATTTCCTGTTACGGGATTTGGTGTCTTTATCGACGGCCCCAACACAACAAATTGAAAAGTCAGGAGACCGTATCCATAATGGAACACAAAGTAGAAGTTGATTTCAACGGAAGAACCATCAGTATTACAACCGGCAAAATGGCCAAGCAGGCCAGCGGTTCCGTTACAGTGCAATGCGGAGACACCATAGTTCTGGTGACGGCGGTTGCGGCAAAAAATATAAGGGAAGGACAGGATTTCTTCCCCCTTACCGTAAACTACCAGGAAAAATCCTATGCCGGCGGCAAGATTCCCGGGGGGTTTTTCAAAAGAGAAGGCAGACCGTCGGAAAACGAAACCCTTACCTGCAGACTTATCGATAGACCTTTGAGGCCTCTGTTCCCCGAGAATTTCCTCAATGAGACGCAGATAATGGCAACAGTCGTATCCGCCGACAGGGACAATGATCCGGGTATTCTTTCGATAATAGGAGCCTCTGCAGCCCTGGAGGTTTCCGACATTCCTTTTCTCGGGCCCATCGCCGGTGTAAAGGTCGGAAGGGTCGACGGCCGGTATATATGCAACCCAACTGCGGAGCAGCTTGAAATAAGCGATATCGATATCGTCGTTGCAGGCAGCAGGGACGCCGTCCTGATGGTGGAAGGCAGTGCTGCGATAGTGTCCGAAGAGGACATGCTGAACGCAGTTTTCTTTGCTCATGAAGCAATGCAGCCGATTCTGGCAGCTCAGGAAGAGCTTCGCCTCAAAGCCGGAGTTCCCACAAGAGAAGTGACTGCACCGCAAATCGACTCCGACCTCCAGGCAAAGGTTCGAGAACTTTCCTATGCGAAAATCAAAGATGCCGTCAGAATAAAATCGAAAATTGAAAGACACGGTTCCCTGGATGCCATCAAAGGCGAGGTCCTGGCATCACTCCTCCCGGAGTATGAGGGGAGAGAGAAGGAAATTGCAGAATCTATCGGCAATCTCGAGTATGAACTGGTCAGGGAACATATTGCCCGGGATGGCGTGAGGATCGATGGCCGTGACACCACGACCATCCGCACCATAACTTCCGAGGTGGGTCTGCTTCCAAGAGCACACGGTTCAGCCCTCTTTACCAGGGGAGAAACTCAGGCTCTGGTTGCTGCAACGTTGGGTACTTCCATCGATGAACAAAGAATTGATTCCTTGTTTGGCGAAAGCAAAAAACGTTTCCTCCTCCATTACAATTTCCCCCCCTTTTCCGTCGGTGAAACAAGCATGAGGCTTGCTCCGGGGCGTCGTGAGATTGGCCATGGAATGCTTGCGGAGAGGGCCCTTGAGCGTGTCATACCCGCATTTGACGATTTCCCGTACACCATACGAATTGTTTCCGACATCCTCGAAAGTAACGGTTCGTCATCCATGGCTTCAGTGTGCGGTGGCACCCTGTCGCTTATGGATGCAGGAGTTCCCATAAAAGCCCCGGTAGCCGGGATTGCCATGGGGCTGATAAAAGAAGATGATAAGGTGGTTATCCTCTCCGACATCCTTGGGGACGAAGACCACCTCGGGGATATGGACTTCAAGGTAGCCGGTACCGCTGAAGGCGTTACAGCCCTGCAGATGGACATAAAGATAACCGGCGTTACCCGGGAGATAATGAAAAAAGCACTCGAACAGGCCCGGGAAGGCAGGCTGCATATTCTTGGCAGAATGGCTGAAGCCATGTCTTCTCCTCGAACTGAGCTTTCCCCGTACGCACCCCGCATCACGACAATCTACGTGAAAACCGACAAAATACGCGACGTAATTGGTTCAGGCGGCAAAAATGTTCGCGGAATAACCGAAGCAACAGGAGTTACGATCGATATAGAAGACAGCGGTAAAATCAACATAGCAAGCCATGACATGGCCGCCTGTGAAAAAGCAATCAAAATGATCAGGGACCTCACCGCTGAAGCGGAAGAAGGAAAGCTTTACATGGGAACCGTCAAAAAAGTAATGGACTTCGGGGCTTTTGTGGAAATATTCCCCGGCACTGACGGACTGGTTCATATTTCCGAACTTGACACTGAAAGAGTCAAAAATGTAAGTGATGTTCTGAAAGAAGGGGACAAGGTTCTCGTTAAGTGCATCGGCATCGACAAGCAGGGCAAAATCAAGCTTTCCCGAAAGGAAGCGCTCGGGTCCACACTCCCGGAGTAAAGTGATCATCCCGGCTGGAATCGGGAGTTTACGCTACATAATTAACGGTATGATAAAAAGATCATCATTACATAACGGAATTCGGGTGTTGACTGAAAATATTCCCCACGCCCATTCTGTTTCCATAGGAATATGGGTGACGACCGGGTCTCGGCACGAAAGTGCCGAGACAAGCGGCATTGCCCATTTCATAGAACACCTGCTTTTCAAGGGGACGCAAAATCGCACCGCACTTGACATCGCAAGGGAAATCGATTCGGTCGGCGGCGTTCTCAATGCCTTTACTACACGTGAATTCGTCTGTTTCTATGCAAAAGTTCTCAGTGAATACCTGACCAGGGCAGTGGATCTGCTTTCGGATATATTCCTCAATTCAGTGTTTGATCCTGAGGAAATAGAAAAAGAACGTAAAGTGATTCTTCAGGAAATCTGGATGGTGAAAGACAGCCCCGATCATTATATTCATGATCTGTTTTGTCTGAACTTCTGGAAAAACCATCCTCTCGGCAAATCGATTCTCGGCACCGAAGAAAGTGTCGGCAATATCAAACTGGAAGACATCCTCGCATTCAAAAATGAACGATTCAAGGCTGGAGACATTATTATCGCTGCTGCCGGAAGGGTTGACCATGACGAGCTTGTCAACCTTCTGAACGTTCTGTTTCAAGCAGTACCCTCAGGAACTATCAAGGAATCACTCGAGAGCCCGACCTACATGAAAAGGGTTGATGCCGTCGAAAGAAATCTCGAGCAGATACACTTGTGTCTCGGCACCAAGGCATTGCAGCAAAACCACCCTTTACGCTACGAAAGTTACATTTTAAATACCATCCTCGGCGGGAGCATGAGTTCAAGGCTTTTCCAGGAAATCCGGGAAAACAAGGGCTTGGCTTATTCTGTCTATTCCTACCTCTCCTCCCACTCCGACACGGGTTCCCTCGTGATCTACGCAGGAACAAGTCCCGAACGAATGCTTGAGGTCATCGCAATAACGGTGGATGAACTGAAAAAACTCAAGCAGCAGAGAATCCCTGAACAGGAACTGAAAAACGCGAAAGAACACCTGAAGGGAAACCTGTTGCTTTCGCTGGAAAGCTGCGACAACAGAATGACGAAACTTGCCAAGAACGAAATATATTTCGGACGTCAAGTCACCATCGAGGAGATAACAGCAAGCATTGAGAAAGTGACTTCCGACAGCCTTATGCATCTCGCCAAAGAATTGTTCGTCGAAGATTACTTTACATTGCAGCTTATCGGCAAGACAGGGGACACCAGGATTGATCCATCGATAATTTCCCTGTAAGGACAAATCCGATGGAAACTTTCACCCTGAAAATAAAGCGCATTCGTCCGTCGGAAAACCCGTTACCACGCTATATGACTTCTCATGCAGCAGGCATGGATCTGTTTGCTTCAATCGATTCAGATACGACTCTTCTACCCGGAGAAAGAGTTCTTGTCCCGACCGGTATTGCCCTTGCCATTCCTGTAGGATTCGAAGCGCAGATACGGCCTCGGAGCGGGTTGGCTTTGCAAAACGGCATAACTCTCGTCAACTCGCCCGGAACAATCGACCCCGACTATCGTGGTGAGATAGGCGTCATAGTAATTAATCACGGCTCGAAGCCCTTTACAATCCGAAACGGGGACCGCATCGCCCAGATGATTTTTTCAAGATTTGCCAGGGCAGTCTTTCAGGAAGTCTCGGAGCTTGATGAAACTCACCGGAACAGTGGCGGCTTCGGTCATACAGGGATTTAACAGTCTGCAACAATTGCCGTTTCAATGCAATTTTTCATTTACAGCAAACATTTTTCCTTCTTTTATTTCAGAAAAGAACATGATACTTAGAATTAACCCGGACAACCCGCAAATCAGGCTTATTAAAACCGTGGTTGAACTGCTCAATAACGGTGGCATAATCGCCTATCCCACCGATACTACCTATGGGATAGGCTGCAGTATTTTCAACAAGCGCGGGATAGAACGCATATATCTGCTCAAGCAGCGGGAGAAGAAAAAACCTTTTTCCTTCATCTGTTCGGATATCTCGGAAGTCTCCCGTTATGCGAAAGTCAGCAACTATGCATTCAAAATATTGAAACGCTACCTCCCCGGCCCTTACACCTTTGTACTTACGGCTTCGAATGTTGTTCCGGATCTTTTGGTGACAAAGCAGAAAACGGTCGGTATCCGCATACCCTCCAACAAAATATGCCTCGAAATAGTGCAGCAATTGGGGCACCCAATAATAACAACAAGTGCAAACATCTCGGGAGAAGAACCTATCGGTGATCCGGAAAAAGTCGAGAGGGATCTCGGTAAAAAACTTGATATGGTAATCGATGGTGGCGTATTATCGGCTGATGTCAGTTCGGTAGTGAGCCTTATCGATGATGTCCCCGCCTTGCTCCGAAAAGGGGTAGGGGATGTCGGATGGTGTCAATAAATCGACCTGAAAATATCTTTCCCGAACAGATTTTTTCATTTTACCCCAATCCAGGACTCCAGCCATGCTGAAAGCGCTCATTTTTGATTTTGACGGCATCATTGTTGACACGGAACCTCTCCATTACAGGGCCTTCCAGGAAATTCTCGAACCTTTGGGTTTGGGGTATTCCTGGGATGAATACGTTTCATTATACATGGGATTCGATGATCGCGACGCTTTCAGGGAGGCATTCAAAGCACGGTCACGGCTTATAAATGACCTCGAACTGTTCCGCTTGATCAAACAAAAGGGCGAGGCGTTCCTGAATATCATACAGGATGGGATCAAGCCGTATCCCGGGGTGCTGGATCTGCTTTTCAGTATCTCCGGGAAGATTCCTCTCGCCCTGTGCAGTGGGGCGATACCATCGGATATTTTACCCATACTGGATCAACTGGGAATCCGGGAAGAATTCGACGTTATTGTATCCGCGGAAGATGTGGCTGCAAGCAAACCTGATCCCGCAAGCTATGTACTGGCAGTTCAGAAGCTTTCAGCCGCATATCCAGAAGCTGTGATAACCCCTGAATATTGTCTTGCAATCGAAGATACACCGGCAGGCATACACTCCGCAACCGCAGCAGGAGTGAGGGTTTTGGCGGTCACAAACAGTTATCCCGCCGAGAGGCTTACTGGTGCAGTTATGGTAGCCGACTCACTGGAAAACATTACTATCGAAAAACTTTCTGCAATTATCAGGTGAGTTGCATAAAATCCTGACCCCCCGGAGGAAGAATAATATGCGTATCGCAATAGTCGGGGCGGGCGCCCTTGGCCTTTATTACGGTGCCATGCTTCAGCGAGCGGGCAATGACGTAAGTTTTATTCTGCGTCGCGACTATGAAGCCATCAGAACAAATGGACTGCACGTTTATTCAGTAGATGGGGATTTTCATCTTGAACGGGTAAAGGGATACAAGACTGCCTCTGAAATTGGGGAGGTTGATCTTGTAATTGTCGGTTTGAAGACATTTGCCAACCATATGTTCGGGGAGCTCATTTCCCCGCTTGTAGGCAAACAGACAATAATTGTTACATTGCAGAACGGCCTGGGTAACGAAGAAGCGCTCGCGACTCATTTCGGAGCAGACAGGATAATAGGCGGCGTTGCGTTTCTCTGTGCCAATCGCGGCGTGCCCGGGGTTGTTCATCATTTGGGTGAAGGCCGTATTATTATTGGCGAATATCACGGGAATGAAATCGGCAGGGTCTCAACCCTTGCCGGAATATTCAATGACTCCGGGATTCCATGCCGTGCCGTTGCCGAATTGAAAAAAGCACGATGGGAAAAACTGGTCTGGAACATACCGTTTAACGGAATATGTGCTCTCATGGGCAGGACTGTTGACATTCTTCTGCGGCATCAAGAGACGAGAAAACTCATTTTTGATATCATGATCGAGGTAATTGATGCCGGAAATGCCCAAGATGTCAAAGAAAAAATCAAACCACAATTTGCCGAGAATTTGATAGCATTTTCCGAAGGGCTCGGTCCCTATAAACCATCGATGCTCATTGATCGCATGGAGGGTAGACAACTGGAGCTTGAGGCAATTCTTAAAATACCGTTGACATTGGCAAAGGAAAGCGGCGTCCATATGCCGAAAGTTGAAGAACTGTACGCGCTGCTTGATTTGAGTGAAACAGAAAATAAAGTATAATTATTGAGCTGAAGTTTAATTACTGGCACTGACACACGCAGTGTCTGCCCTCATATTCAGCAACACGCCACTTGAATGCCCAATTATTACGCACAACCGTATTACTCTGGGAATTCTCAGTCACATAACTTCTTGTTATTATTTACAAAAAAAAATTTAAATTTTGGCAAGTATTTTGCTTTTACCAATCCGAACCAGGTATATGTGCTTTTTGACTATCTAATTATGATATAAAAGTTTGCTGGTACATAGGAATTCATGAGGAGGTGAGCGTACTTGAAAAAAATTGAAGCAATCATTAAGCCGTTCAAGCTGGATGAAGTGAAAGAGGCTCTCAATGAAATCGGTATCCAGGGGATGACCGTCAGCGAGGTAAAAGGATTCGGTCGCCAGAAAGGGCACACGGAACTTTACCGCGGTGCTGAATATGTTGTTGATTTCATACCTAAAATCAAAATGGAAATTATCGTTGGTGACGATATCGTCACAAAGGTGGTCGAAACAATAGAACAGGCTGCAAAAACCGGAAGGATAGGGGATGGGAAAATATTTATTACGCCCGTCGAAGAGGTTGTGCGTATAAGAACAGGTGAAAGAGGTCAAGAAGCGATATAATCGCCACATTCCAGTAATAAGGAGAAAGCAACATGACACCACAACAAGTAGTAAGTTTTGCAAAAGAAAACGGCGCTCAGATGGTAGACTTCAAATTCATGGATTTTGTGGGCATCTGGCAGCATTTTTCAGTACCGATCAGCGAGTTTGATGAAGATACATTCGAAGACGGGGTTGGTTTTGATGGTTCTTCCATCCGCGGTTGGCAACCCATTCATGCATCTGATATGATCATCGTCCCCGACCCCGCTACCGCTAAAATGGATCCATTTATTGCCGTCCCGACTCTGAGCCTCATCTGTAATATTTTCGATCCGATCACCAAGGAAGGATATACCCGCGACCCAAGAAACATAGCAAAAAAAGCTGAAGCTTACCTGAAATCTCTCGGCATCGGTGATACGGCCTATTTCGGTCCTGAAGCAGAATTCTTCATTTTTGACGATGTCCGTTTCGATTCTACATCGAACCAGTCCTTTTATGTTGTTGATTCAGCAGAGG
The DNA here is from genome assembly GCA_017861285.1 of Geobacteraceae bacterium. Taxonomy (GTDB): domain Bacteria; phylum Desulfobacterota; class Desulfuromonadia; order Geobacterales; family Geobacteraceae; genus CAIWTU01. Next base: position 15,303 of record JAGFXO010000027.1, read on the forward strand.
GCATATGGAACTCAGGACGCGAGGAATTCCCCAACCTCGGTTACAAGCCGCGCCATAAGGAAGGATATTTCCCCGTTTCCCCGACCGATTCGCAGAACGACCTGAGAAACGAAATGGTCCTGGAACTCCAGAACGTCGGGATCCGGGTTGAATGCCAGCACCATGAAGTTGCCACCGGCGGCCAGGCAGAGATCGACATGCGCTTTTCCCCGTTGGTTGACATGGCTGACCAACTTCAATGGTTCAAATATGTGATCAAGAATGTGGCAAACCGCAACGGAAAAACCGTTACCTTCATGCCCAAACCCCTTTATGGCGATAACGGTTCAGGCATGCATACACACGTTTCCATCTGGAAGGACGGGGTCAACCTGTTTGCGGGCGATGGATATGGCGGACTCTCCAAGATGGCGCTTTACTATATCGGTGGAATCATCAAGCATGCCTCCGCCCTCAGCGCAATCTGCAACCCGACCACAAACTCTTACAAGCGTCTCGTCCCGGGCTTTGAAGCACCGGTAAACATGGCATATTCCAGCCGTAACAGGTCCGCCGCCTTACGTATACCGATGTTCTCCACAAATCCGAAGTCAAAACGCGTTGAATTCCGTACTCCAGACCCGTCCTGTAATGGTTATCTTGCTTTTGCCGCAATCCTTATGGCTGGTATTGACGGGATTGAAAACAAAATTGACCCGGGCCAACCGCTTGACAAGGACATTTACGGTCTTTCACCGGAAGAACTTGCCACCATACCTTCAGCTCCGGGATCACTCGAGGAAGCCCTCAATGCACTCAAGGCCGACCATGAATTCCTTCTCAAGGGAGATGTATTTACTCCCGACGTTATCGAGAAGTGGATCGAATACAAGACCGAAGCGGAGGTAAACCCTGTCCGCATGCGTCCTGTACCGATGGAGTTTGCTCTTTATTACGACATCTAAACAGTGCGTTTTGGAAATGAAGAAAAAAAGGCGGGAGAGATCCCGCCTTTTTACGTTCACAGAACGTTGCATCGTGCACCAGTAGGACCTGATCGTAAGGTTGTGTCTGTCTTGTAATCATGTATTATGGATCGGGGGTTGTGAAATGCGGGTTACATTGACATTCAGCCGCCAATCTGATAAATATGTAAAATTTAATTCGTTGTACGCACATAAAGGTCCCCATGGAAAATTTTTTGTTAAAACTTTCGATAATGCTGGTGCCCGCACTATTTGCAATAACCTGCCACGAGGTATCACACGGATACATTGCCGACAGGTTCGGGGACAATACGGCGCGCTCAATGGGGCGCCTGACGCTGAATCCTCTGAAGCACCTTGACATCATCGGCACCCTCATGGTGTTCATCATCGGGATAGGATGGGCGAAACCCGTGCCCGTCAATTTCAATAATTTGCGCAACCCGAAAAAAGACATGATCTGGGTGGCGCTTGCCGGACCACTGACCAATATCGCCCTTGCCCTTGTTTCCGCCCTTGCACTGAGAAGCATCGCTTCTCTGGGTGAAATGATGCTCTCGGGATCATCCGCAAGACTGCTCCTGGAACCAATACTGTTGATGCTGGCCTTCTCCATTTATATCAATCTGCTCCTGGCCTTGTTCAACCTGATTCCGGTTCCTCCCCTCGACGGCGGACGTGTGCTCACCGGAATGCTGCCCTATCGGCAAGCAGTAACGTACTCGCGCATCGAACCCTACGGCATGATAATCATTATTCTGCTGGTATTTTTTACAAATATCTTCTCATATGTTTTGCTGCCGATACTCGACCTCGGCATTCGCTTGCTGGCCGGCCCTGAGAGTGTAATCGTCTACAAAGTTACAACGTTTTTGATGCGATAATTCAAATCTGCAGTCTATAATTCCACGGGAGCTTATCTGTATGGGTACAAATCGCGTAGTGAGCGGCATGAGACCGACCGGCAAATTGCATCTTGGCCACTTTCACGGGGTTCTTGCAAACTGGAAAGAACTCCAGCAACAGTATGAATGTTTCTTTTTTGCCGCGGACTGGCATTCGCTTACCACGGAATATGCTAATACCGAAATAATTAGGTCCAGCACCGAGGAGATGCTATTGGATTGGCTTGCCTATGGCATAGATCCGCAAAAAAGCACTATTTTTGTACAGAGCAGGGTGCCGCAACATGCGGAATTGAATCTGATTTTGTCCATGATCACTCCTCTTTCATGGCTCGAGCGAAATCCAACCTACAAGGAGCAGCTCGACAATCTGGACACGAAAGACCTCTCAACTTTCGGCTTCCTCGGGTATCCCGTCCTGATGGCCTCGGACATAATCGTCTACAAGGCAGGCAAAGTGCCTGTCGGGCATGATCAGCTTCCCCACCTGGAGATAACAAGGGAAATAGCGCGTCGTTTTAATTTCCTGTACCGGGAAGTATTCCCCGAGCCGGCAGCTCTGCTAACAGAAACACCGAAAGTTCTGGGTACTGACGGCCGCAAGATGAGCAAATCGTACAACAATGCCATTTATCTCTCGGAAAGCGATGAGGAGACAAAAAAGAAGATAATGTCCATGGTAACCGATGTGCAGCGTCCGAGACGCTCCGACCCGGGCGAACCCGACAGGTGCGTTGCCTTTACTCTGCATCGGCTTTATACGCCGGAATCCGAACGTTCCGAAATCGTTGCGTCATGTCGTGGCGCACAGATTGGCTGTGTCGATTGCAAGAAAATTCTTGCTCGCCATGTAATAGAAACTCTCGCACCCTTCAGGGAAAAACGGGGTGAACTGGCGGAAAAGCCGCGGTTGGTTGAAGAAATCCTGGATGAAGGCTCCCGAAAGGCAACGCACGAGGCAGCAAAAACTATGCAGGATGTACGTTCCGCCATAAAACTGTAAGTGTGCTTACTTTCTCTTTTCATTGAAAGACATTGAAGAAGAGGGGATTCTCTCTCGAAAGGGGATACGGTCATTACTGATACTTTAGACTTCGGGTCAAGATACCAGATAAAACTCGAAAAATTTGAGGGCCCCCTCGAACTTCTTTTACATCTCATCAAGAAAAATGAAGTCGATATCTATGATATTCCCGTCTCGAT
>JAGFXO010000028.1 GCA_017861285.1 Geobacteraceae bacterium
AAGCTTTCCGCGAGACGGACGGCGAGTTCGGACTTGCCGGATGCCGTAGGCCCTTGGATTATGACAATTTTTATCCGTTCGGGAACAGCGTGCAATCCTACCCTCTCTTGAACATTTTTTCTATTTCCGAAATTGTGAGCTTACGCAGTACGGGCCTTCCATGAGGGCAATTGCCGGAAAACTCCGTTTTGTCCAACTGGGCGAAAAGTGAGGTCACCTCCTGAAGAGCAAGTTGCCATACACCACGGATCACACTATGGCAGGCAATGCGTGCGCAAATCTTCTCCAGTGCCTGATCAAAGCCGCCGCTCCTGCCCAGATTCTGCATATCCTCAATGATGTCACGCAGAACGCGGACATAATCTCCTTGGGCAAGAAGGCCGGGAACTGCATTCAAGACCCATGTATTCCCACTGAACTCCTCCACACCATAGCCAAACTGTCTGATCCCGCTTTTGTTCTCCCTGAGGGCCGACGCCTCTTTGAAACTTAGTTCCAGTGTTTGCGGGAGCAGGAGTTGCTGCGATTCTATCGAATCGGAAGCGAATTCCCTGATGAGCTTTTCGAAGACAATCCTTTCATGTGCCGCATGCTGATCGATGATTACCAGGTCAGAAGCGTCCTGGCAAAGAATATACTGGCCCTGATACTGCCCGATATACATCAGTGAGGAAAAATAACCCCTCGTCGATTCCCCGATCGCCGCATCCGGCTCATTTTTCGGCAAAGGCGTGTGGTCTTGTCTGTTCTCCAAAGGGACGATTCCAACACCCGGCACGGCAGAGTTCCTGAAATCTTCCGGCAATTCAAGGACTTCTTCTACCCTGCGATCGCTGACCGGTAATTTGCTTTCCTGATAGATACCTGTTTTTGCAACCGGTCCGTGCCTCATCCATGGCGCATCACGCAGCACGGCCACTATCGCGGATACAATAGCGTCATGAACCTTCCCCTGTTCTCTGAAGCGAACCTCGTGTTTGGTCGGGTGAACGTTGACGTCCACATCACCGGCCGGGACATTAATGAATAGTACGACCATGGGATACCGCCCGCGCGCCAGCAGGTTTCTGTATGCCTGGAGAATGGCATGCTGTACTACCCTGTCCCTGATAAAACGGCCATTGATATACGTGTAAAAATGTGATGTGGATGATCGGTTGCTATCCGGTTTAGCAACAAATCCCGTTATGCCTGCATGTTCGTCTTCAAACTCGACCGGATAAAAATCGGCGGCAAAGGAGTGTCCGAAAAGAGAGGAGATACGTTCCTTCAGATCGGTATCAACCATGCGCAATACCAGTTTGCCATCATTGGAATAGACGAAACGGACGTCGGGGCGGCATATGGCCAGTCGTGTCATGATGTCCCCGATATGCCCCGACTCCGTGTCGCTGCTTTTCATGAACTTCAGACGTGCCGGAGTATTGAAAAAGAGATTCCGGACCGATATCACGGTGCCCCCGGCCATGCCGCACACCTTCACCTCTTTGATCCTGCCGCCTTCAGCGTAGATATGGCTCCCTTCCAAACTCCCGGATTCCCTCGTCTCCAGGGTGAACCGGGAAACGGAAGCAATGGACGGCAGCGCCTCACCACGAAAACCGAGGGTCGAAAGATTAAACAGGTCATTATCGGCAATGATCTTGCTTGTAGCGTGCCTTTCCAGGGAAAGAAGCGCATCGTCCCGCGACATGCCGCATCCGTTATCGGCCACTTTTATCAGACGCTTGCCGCCCGACTCTATTTCGACAATAATTTCGGTGCAGCCGGCATCGAGGGAATTCTCCACAAGCTCTTTTACAACGGAGGCCGGACGCTCCACAACCTCGCCGGCTGCAATCTTATTGGTAAGGTTTTCAGGAAGGATACGTATGCGTGTGGACATGACAACCTCAAAAAGAATTCTCGGATCACTTTTTCCCGAATGAGAGCAGGTCGGCCCGTGCCCGCGAATTATATTCCATAAAGTGACGGTAGATGATTTTTGCGGCTGCCGCTATGGGTATGGCAAGAATTACCCCCCAGAACCCTATCAATTCGCCAAGGGCCATCACGATGATAATCGTAACCAGCGGATTCAAATCGAGGGATTCCTTGAAAACGATCGGTTTGATAACATACCCTTCAAGAAAATAGATGACTGAGAAGGCCGCAACAATCTTCAGCAGTATCGTCAGATTCTGGTATTCGGCATAGGCGAAAAAAAGCGGAGGTATGGTAGCGAGAATAACTCCGACGAACGGGATAACGGAAGCAAATCCTGCAAAAACCGCACAGAAAAAAGGATGATTGATGTCCATGGCAATCAGCGGGACGATTGAAAGGACGGCAACAATAACGGAAACACCAATCTGCCCCCTGATGAAGCCTCCGATACTCCGGTCAATGTCATGCCCGATCGAAAAGAAAAACTCGCGCTTTGCAGCCGGCAGAAAATCCCGTACAGCACGCCTGATGTCCTCTTTGTAGTACAGCATGAAAAAAGCGAGCACGGGTGACAACAGTACGTTCAGCAGGTTGATGGCAACCCTTCCAGCCATTGTGTAAACACCCGTGCCGAGTTTTGCAAACATGGAGTCGAGATTGGTTTGGATGGTATTGAGGAGCCAGTTCCATTCATTTGCCGCATACGGCAGTTTCATGTGGACTCGCCAGCCGTTCATGAGACTCTGGAATTCATGCGCATAGACAGGCAGGTCGCGCAGCAGGGCTTCCCAATGCAACGTGAAAAACGGCAGAACATAGGTAAAAGAGAAGAGCGCAAAGATGCAAAGGATGGAATAGAGGATGACGATTCCATATACACGCTTCAGCTTTCTGCGCTCGAGAAAAACCACCGGGGGATCGAGCAGATAGGCAAGAACAAAGGAAAGCAGCGTTATGGAAAATGTATGCCGCATTGAATAAGCCGCTGCGACAAAAAAACCCGTCAGGAGAAGGCCGACTAGCAGTTTGTTCAAGAAAGGCTGTTTGTGACTCACAAAATTTCCTCGTCAGGCTGCAGAGAAGGCGTTACAACGGATTTTCCCTGAGGAATATATCATTGACCTCCAGCCAGTTATGTATCCTTTTGGATATGAACTCTTCTTTCAACACCAGTAAGCGTTCCTGTTCTTCAGGATAAAATGAAAGTATTTCGTCCAACCTCCCGTAGGAATACTTGCCCGTAAGAGAGCGTTCGAGGAGGTTTCGCAGCGGCTGGTTCGCAACGCCTTTCATAAAATCAATGAGCAGAAGCCTCTCCTGTTCATAATCGAATCCGGGGATCCTCAGGTAGCGGTCGCCATTGAGCTCCAGTTCATCCCAGAAATCATCATCCTCATAATCTATAGGAACGGAAAAAATCTCCCCTGTCTCCCTGTCCAGAAAAAAAACCGTATCACAGTCATCATTCTGGAACGCATCGAGAAGATCATCCCAGATTATTTCCACATCCCGCATAAAACCCATTAAAAACTCTCCCGAAGATATAATTCAGCGCCACCTTTACCTTTCACCTGTTTTCATATATAGTACCGCAATGCGAAAGGTTTTCATTGCCGATGCCCACCTAAGAAAATCTGGGGACTTCAATTACCGAACCCTGCTGAATTTCCTCAAGGGATTACAAGGCAACACGGAAACTCTGTATATACTCGGAGATCTCTTCGAATTCTGGGTAGGATACAGAACCATTCCCTTCACTCATTATCTTCCCGTTCTTGAGAAACTTCGGGATATCCACGCGAGCGGCACGCACATCGTCTACTTTGAGGGGAACCACGACTTTCACATGGGGCCTTTTTTCGAGAAAACCCTGGAAGCCGAGATCTACCATGGACCACGGGTACTGACCATAGAGCGGAAAAAGGTGTACCTCTGCCACGGCGACGAAATCATCCACAACGATTACGGCCACAAAGTGCTGAGATTCCTGCTTCACAACCCGTTTACTAAGGCCCTGATTCCTCTGGTACCATACCGTATCACTTCTATGATTGCAGACACTATGTCTCGCCACAGCGCGTGCAACCATGGGGAAAGAAACCGGAGATGGGATTACGTCACTATCCTGAAAAATTTCGCTGCGAAAAAGTTCGAATCCGGCTGCGACGTGGTCGTTGCGGCCCATTTCCACACGCCGTACATGGATGTAACCTCGTCAGAGAATGGTGCGGGAGAGAAAATCCTCCTATCGCTCGGTGACTGGAAAACCCAATTTTCTTATGGGGAATGGGGCAACAACTCGATTGAACTGAAAACCTACCCTGCGTAATTCCTGATTGGACTCGGGTCGGGAAAAGCGCTTTCCACAACGGGTCACCTGTCCGTCAGTCAGGAGTACTATCCGGCTGGAGCCCGAACAACCCCAGATACCTCGCAACCCTCTCCTCAAGCGTCGATGCGGCTATCCGCAGACACAGCTCGTCCGGCCGATACCTTCGGCACACGTCAGGCCTGGCCTCATAAATGGAGCATAAACCGGAACTGTCAAGACACCTGCATCTGACCCCCAACGGCTTCTTGAGAGCCTTGATATCAGGAGCTGTACAGCACGTACCGCATTTCAGACAGTCCATATCGGCAGCCGGCCGCAATTGCACGTTTTCATTCTTTAAAGAAAGCCTCCAGTGACTGTTCCCCAAGATACGAGGCCTTGATTTTCCAGCGATCCTGGTTAATGACCAGCGCCACCACCGCTATCTGCGGGTCTTCGGCAGGGGCATACCCCGCAAACCACGTATAACTGCCTTCCGGTTCCTTGCCGTTAATGGAGCCGGTCTTTGCGCAGATATTGATGGAAGCGAGTTTCGGCCGACCGCGCCGGTCGTGGAAAGCTTTCCTGGAAGTGCCGCTATTGACAGTTGTAGACAGCATTCTCTCCAACTGATCAGCCGCCTCGGGGTTAACGAGGCGCCGCAAGGGTTGGGGCTTTTGCGCATAGATGACTCTTCCGGAACTGTTCTTGATCTCATCGGCCAGGACGGGCGTCATCATGACACCGTTGTTTGCGATTGCAGCAATCATTGCCGCGGCGTGAATCGGGGAAATCTTCACCTCCCGGCCCAGGCCGGCCCCCATCAACTTCAATGCGTCATCGTCCATCGGAGCCTCGGCTTTGCTGGGAATGACGGGAATTCCCGGGAACAGCGTCTGGTTAAACCCGAACCGATGCGCATAGGTCATTATAGAATCTTTACCCACGACATCGCTGGCAAGCCTCCCGAAGACGGGGTTGATGGATTTTCCCATGGCCTGGGTCAGCGACATTTGCTGCGATGCGCTTCCCGGTTTTACACTCCAGTACTTGGGGTTCTCCGAATAGGAGCTTCCCCGGAAGGCAAAAACCGTATCCGGAGCCACCTTTTTCTGCTCCAGAGCGGCAGAAGCCGTAATGATCTTAAAAAGCGAAGCCATCGGATACAGATTGAAGAATGAATTCCGGGCCCATTGGGGATCACCCGATGAATGCGAGGCAAGTGCCAGTATCCTGCCGGTTTTCGGCTCCATGGCAACGAATACCCCGTAGGGGACCTGGAAGTCCTCCATCACTTTCTTAACCCGGTTCTGGACGTGCTGATCGATGGTGTACAAAACAGCACCGCCATCATGAAGGCTCGACACCAGACGGTCACCTTCGGGCGCGGCTCTTTCCATAGAGGCGATCGCCAACTGAAAGGACTGGTTCGAATCAAGCGTCAACCCGGAGGGCATTACGCTCTTTTTTGCCATGAATGAACCGGTATTCAGTTTGGCGGCGTCAATGGAAGTGAGCAGGAAGAACACTGGGTATCCGGCAAGAACGAAGGCGATGAGAGGAAGGATATAATGTAGCCTGCCCTGCCTCCCCGTTGATTCCTTCAGCTTTCTGAAGGAATTCGCCGGCCGCTTTTTCTTGTGCCCGAAAAGGGAGGGGAAGGAATATCTCTTCCTCCCGGACAAGTGTTTGAAATCACGCATAATATGCAGCTCGAAATGATTTATTTCAGGGAATTTTGCTTCTCTCTCCAGGAATCCTGAAGAATATCTACGGAATCAGAATCGTCATCGCAGAGGAAAAATAAACCTGTGGTTGCTGTGGATGGAAACCATCTGCAAAAAATTTGGTTCACTATATGCTAATCGCTACACTTTGTCAACGAAGGACGATAGCCGCGGTACAAGGCCGCGGGTGTGAAGAGGGATATACGCGGTCAGCCGTCCAATACCTTATCTAACGGGTTCATCGGACGACAATTGCAGTACAAGATCCTGTATGGTGAGGCCTTTTTCGCCGCCGGACACTCCGGGGCCAAGGACTGCCAATGCATGCCGGGCCACGTCGCATATTTTGTCCACCCCCTGTATCCGGCAGGATTCTCCATGGTTCTTGAGGTGCTCGATGATTTGATGCACTCTCATATGTTCGAGGGGACGGGCCGGCAAATAGGCCGGGATTTCTCCTTCTGTCGCGGCGAGGTAACCTTCGTCGACGAGCCGCTGCAGAACCTCCTTGACGATCGCAGCCGGAATACCGGTCTCTCCGGCAAGGCGCTCGCAAGTCCAGGGCTGTTTATCCCGATAATGAGAATCCGCCGCCGCGAGCAGCACAACCAGCGACGTCAGTTCCCACGAAGCATAATTGATCGTCGGCCGGTGTATGTCATTGAGAAAGGTTTTCCGGTTCTGGTGGGCATAAACGACTTCCACTCCGAGGAGGACGATGACCCAGCTTGCGTATATCCACACCATGAAAACAGGCAAAGCGGAAAGAGTGCCGTATATGGCATTGTACTTGGAAACGCCAACCTGAAAGTGTATATACCCCCACTGGGCAACCTGCCAACTGATTCCGGCAAAGAGCCCGCCGATGAGTGCCGAACCGAAACGGACCCTGACGTTGGGGATGAAGATATAGAGGAATACCAGGGCCAGCCAGATACTCGCATAGGGGACGATTTCGAACAGCAGCAGAATGAAGTCGCCTAAATATTCTCTTTCAAGCAGCCATATGAGCAGGCTCTGGCTCTGCAGGCTGGTGGTAATACTGGTGGCGACCAAAAGAAGAATCGGCGCACTGACCACTACACTCACGTAATCACTGAATTTGCGACCGAAACTGCGCGTTTCACGCACCCCCCAGATATTGTTGAAGGTTTCTTCGACGTTACCCAGAAGAGTGATAACGGTAACAATAAGGGCCGCAAGCCCCAAAGCCCCTATTGAGCCCATCTTGGTATTGTCTATATAGACGAGGATCTTGTTGGCAATTTCCTGAGACCCTGCCGTAAGCCTCCCTATAATAAAGGGCTCCAGCATGTTGTGTACACCGAGCCCTTTCAAAACGGCAAATGCGAAGGCGAAAAAGGGGACAAGGGAAAGAATGGTAGTGAAAGAGAGCGACGATGCGCGAAGCAGGCAGTTGTTATCGTGGAAATGCTGAAGTATACCGAAAATAATGCGCACACCCCGTATGTAAAAGCGTTTAAGTCCGGAGTAGCATTCCGGATCGGCCTCCAGCAGTTTCCCGGGGAGGGGCACACCAAAGAACATTCTGTTTTTACCGTTTTTTCCCATAATTAAAAAAGTGAACAGACCAGTGTGTACATGGTATTGGATAGGGATATAGCCGACATGTACCCTTTCATGGGTCAGTTAGTAGAAAGCCCACTTTGAGTGGGCTTTCAGGATGAATGCTCGATTTTGACATCTCTTGCCCGCAACACAGCAAATATGGGGCATGTTTCCTTATTCCTGGCGGGAAAGGTCACGCCTTGTCATGTAAAACGGGAGATAAAGACGCTTAACCATACGGGGAAAGAAGCCGGTAGTATTACTCGCGGCTTTTCAGCTCTTCGCTGACTTTCTCCCGCTCCCTTTCCATGGCCTCTTTGCCTGCTTCTATCGCGGAACTGATCATGGACTTTTTCTCTTTGACCAACTCCTTGCCTTCCTCATACGTGGACTTGACCTTTTCCTGGGCATCCCGGGCGTATTCCCTGATCCTGTCAACAGCATCATCGGTAAGATCCTTTATCTGCTCCCTCATTTCTCTGCCGCTTTTCGGGGCAAAGAGCAGTGCCAGACCGGAACCGAGGGCCGCACCGGCCAGAAATGAAATCAAAATCGTACCAACGGATGTACCTCTTTCATCGTCTGCCATACTCACTACCTCCTTTTCTTTGCGATTCTGTCTATTACATAATGGCCTGCCGCCTTAAAACCCGTCATCCAGAGGGTCGATCTGCACAGAAGACCCGAAACATCACCGAGAACACCACTGATCCTGTTCATGTGGCGGCCGGTATCTCCCAGGGCTGTCATGAAAGTCTTTACTTCTTCCGTTTTCGAGACAACACCGTCGGTCAAAACACGCAGATTGGCGGCCAACTCCCTCAATTCCTTCAAGACGGGATGGAGCTGCGATTCAACATCGGTTATATATGTCCTGACGGCAGCCGCCGTTTTTCTGATCTCGATCAAAGCAGGGATCAGAAAGCCTGCCAGAACAATAAACGTAACCGCTATCACTGCTGCGGCAATAGCAACGATTTCCATGACAACGCTCCTTCCTTTACCGTTAGTTTACACCAAGACCGGACAATTCCAAATTTTTTCTATCCGTTCAATGCCGAAAGCATCGTTTCACCCATCTGCGTCGGTATCCTGCAAACGGAAACTCCGGATTCCTTCAGGATACTTATCTTGTCTTCCGCTTTTCCCTTTCCACCGCTTACAATGGCGCCGGCATGCCCCATTCTCTTGCCCGGCGGGGCCGTCAGGCCGGCAATGAAGGACGCGACAGGCTTTTTCATGTTTTTCTTTATCCACAAGGCAGCCTCTTCCTCAGCTCCACCGCCGATCTCGCCGATCATGAACACCCCTTCCGTCTCCTCATCCTGATTAAAAAGGTCGAGCACATCGATGAAATTCATGCCGATAACCGAGTCGCCACCAATACCCACGCAGGTCGTCTGCCCCAGACCGATGTCGGTGAGCTGCTTTACCGCCTCGTAGGTGAGTGTTCCGCTGCGCGAGACAACACCGATTCTGCCCTTCTGGTGAATGCTCCCGGGCATGATCCCGACTTTGCACTCTTCAGGAGTGATCAAGCCCGGGCAGTTCGGCCCGATCAGGCGCATGGCGCCGCCCTGCAGGCACCGCTTTACGAGAACCATATCCCGGACGGGGATTCCCTCAGTAATGCAGACCGCAAGCCCGATCCCCGCTGCAGCTGCTTCAAGGATGGAATCAGCCGCGGCCGAGGAAGGAACGAAGATCAACGACACATCGGCCCCCGTCGTTTGAACCGCCTCTTCCACCGTATCAAAGACGGGAATGCCGTCGATACGGGTGCCGCCTTTCCCCGGAGTTACGCCCGCGGCTATTGTCGACCCGTATTCCCTGCACTGCCTGGTATGGAAAAGTCCGGCCCGGCCGGTAATACCCTGGACAACTATTTTCGAATGCTTGTTAACAAGTATAGACATGGTTGCATTTGCTCCGTGTTCGTGTAATCAGCTTTCCTGCAGCATTTTTACTATCTTCTCCACACCGTCTCCCAGGTAATCGGTATACTGGACATCGAGACCCGATTCGAGAAGCAGCCGCCGTCCCTCCTCGACAAGGGTGCCGTCCATCCGCACAACAATGGGCAGGGTACAGCCGACTTCCGAGGCGGCGTCGATGATCCCCTGGGCAATGACGTCGCAGCGCATGATGCCGCCGAAAATGTTGACAAATACCCCTTTGACGTCGCTATCCTGAAGAATTATCTTGAATGCCTCGGCCACTCTTTCCTTGCTTGCGCCACCACCGACATCGAGGAAATTGGCGGGTTCCCCTCCATATTCCTTGAGCATGTCGAGGGTTGCCATTGCCAGTCCGGCCCCGTTCACCATGCAACCGATATTGCCTTTAAGCTTGATGTATGAAAGATCGAATTCACTGGCGGTGATTTCCAGGGGATCCATTTGAGTATAGTCCAGCATTTCGGGATAATCCTGGTGCCGGAAAATCGCATTGTCATCAAAATTAATCTTTGCGTCCATCGCCAGAAGCCAGCCGGCCCTGGTGACCACCAACGGGTTGATCTCCACCAGGGAACAGTCTTTTTCCATGCAGCAACGGTACAGATTGAGCATCAACCGCACGCAATCTTCGCAGATCCTCCCTTGCAACCCCAGGCCGAGAGCTACTTTCCTCGCCTCATACGAGCGAAGACCCACGAAAGGATCAATAGGCAGCATCCGGATCTTCTCCGGGGATTTCGCTGCCAATTCCTCGATATCCATTCCTCCTTCGGCAGAGGCAATAATGCAGTACCTTGAAGTGTTCCGGTCCAGCGTGATGGACAGGTAAAACTCCTTCCCGATTTCAACGGCCTCTTCCACCAGCAACCGCCGGACAACGAGACCCTCAGGACCGGTCTGCGGAGTAATGAGCACTCTGCCGAACAAGTCCTTGCCTGCCTCCAGAGCCTTTTCTGGATTATCGGCCAGACGCACCCCACCCGCCTTGCCCCGTCCTCCCGCGTAAATCTGCGCCTTGACGACACAGCGTCCGCCCATTTCCCTTGCCGTCCTTTCAACCTGGTCGGCGGTAAGCGCCACCCTGCCGCGGGGAACGGGAATTCCGAATGAACTGAGTACTTCCTTCGCTTGATATTCGTGAATATTCATGAAAACTCCATTACATAAGATAGCGGGAGTGCTCAGTATAGCAAAAGAGAAGGATAATTCAAGAAAAAGACATCGCCCTGTCTGAGGGACCCGGGAGAATGCGAAGTGCGAGGGGGGGGGGAGAAAAAGAAAACTGCGTTTTCGGGGAGGTGCGAGACTATCGTATCTTAATCTTTGCATCGAGAACCACTGCTTTATCGGGGAAAAGAACAACCGGGTTCAGATCGATTTCTTCGAAAAAGCCCGTGGTAATCAATTGGGAAACGATACCGATTATTCTGGCCAGGGCGTTTACATCAAGAGGGGGTCTGCCGCGCACACCCCGCAAAATTTGTTTCCCTTTCGTCTCGTTAATGAGCCATAACGCCTGCTTTTCATCCACAGGGGCCAGGGCAAAGGATATGTCCTGGAAAACCTCCACAAAGATGCCTCCCAGCCCGTACATGACGATTGGGCCGAAGTCGGCGTCAAGAGCGCCGCCCACGATAACCTCGAAACCGGGCGGAACCATCTCCTCGGCAAGGACCCCTTCGGCATGTTCGATTTGCATAAGCCCGGCCACTGCCCGAAGTAGTTCCTCCCTGTTACTGATGTTAAGCTTTATGCCACCCGCATCGCTCTTGGAGCTAAGTCGCGATGAAGCCACCTTGGCAACCAGAGGGTACCGAAGTTCGTCAACCGCGGACGGCAAAGGATCACCCCTCGGCACAAACACCCCCTTCGGCGCACCGGCACCCAATTCGCGGAGAAACTGCTTCGATTCATGCTCAAAAATGAGCTTCCCGCCCGACGTGGAAGATAAAAACTGTCGCACTTTCTGCCGAATATCCATCTCATGCACTCCGGGAAACGGCTCCTGTGCACCGCACGGGCCGTCAGGGCATCGTCATCATTCATGTTTCTGCCCGCCATTTCCGAGCAGCACGGCCATCCCCCTGACCGCACGTTCCGGCGAAGGATAGACCGGAATTTTCGCTTTTTCCAGCAAGCCGCATAACCTTGGGGCGATACCTCCCTGGGCGATATGAACCGCAACAGGTTTGCCGCTTTCCGCACGGAATTCTTTCAGTATATCCGCGAGCCCCACGGTAACGCCTGCCACCCCGGTCAACGCAATGACCACAAAACCGTCGTAGTGGTCCCGCACCGCACGAAGCGCGACGCGGTAATCATCGGTCCTGACTTGTCCGGTCAGGTCGATAGGGTTTTTTATCGCGTAAAATGGTGGAAAAACCGATCTGAGTTCGCAGGATGATTTTTCAGGCAGGGGAACAAGTTCGAGGCCATGCTTCATGCATTCGTCGGAAGCCAGGACCCCCGAGCCTCCACCGTTTGTAATGATGCAGAGCCGTTTTCCCGTTGAGATGCTCTGAAACGAGAGGGCTTTCGCCGCATCCATGAGGCTGTCGTAATCAGGTGCCTCCATAATGCCGTATTCACGAAGGATCGAATGAAAAACCTCGTACCTGCCCGCAAGACGCCCGGTATGGGAAAATGCAGCTGCCTGTCCGCCGGCCCCTTTCCCCGCCCGGAGAACGATCAATCTTTTTTTGTCCGCCAGTCGGCGGGCGGCGCCGATGAATTTTCGACCATCACCGATCGACTCAAGGTACGACACAACCACCGAGGTCTCCGCATCCTCTGCCAGATAATCGTATACTTCCGGGGCGTCGATATCCGCGGCGTTTCCATAATTGAAGACCTTGGATACACCGGTGCCGGATCTTCCGATCGTTTCCAGCAGACAGATCATGATGGCACCGCTTTGGGATACGATCGCCACGTTGCCTTTCCCCGGCCTTTTGAGGCAGGCATGCGGCAGAAACATGGTATCCAGCCTGTGCCGGGGGTTATAGATGCCCAGGCAGTTCGGCCCCACCAGCCTTACCCCGGACTCCCTGCCGGCTTTCACCAGTTCCTCCTGCAAAGCAGCCTCTCCCACTTCGGCAAATCCCGCGCTGACGATCAAGGCAAACCGCGCTTTCCCGGCATGCTGCCTGAGGAGTTCGGGGACCTCCGCCGCAGGGCGGATTATAATGGAAAGGTCGACAGCCCCGGGAATCTCCCGGATCGACGCATACGCCCGCAGCCCCATTACTTCGCGATACGCGGGATTGACCGGATACAGCCTTCCCTTGACTCCCAGAAGGTTCGTCAACACTATGCCGCCGAGTTTTCCCGGTGATTCGGTTGCTCCGACAACGGCGACACTTCCGGGGCAAAAGAGAGATTCGAGATATTTTTTCGTCGTCATATGCTTTCTATGAACAGCAGTGCAGGATCTTCCAGGAAGCGGGCAACCCTGCTGAGAAACCGGGTTGCGTCTCCCCCATCCGTTATCCGGTGGTCAAAAGTCAGGGAGAGGGGAAGAACTTTCCGTACCGCAATCTCTCCATCGACAACCCAGGGCCGGTCCGCGATCCTCCCGCAGCCAAGTATCGCAACGTCGGGATAATTGATGACCGGCGTTGAAAAACCCCCTCCGAACTGACCGTAATTGGTAATGGAGAAGGTACTCCCTCTGAGTTCCCGCAAGGTGACGGTGCGCTGGCGGGCGCGCTCTGTAAGCTCTTGCAGTTCGACCGCCAGTTCGACAATGCTCTTTTTCTCCACATTACGGAGCACCGGAACAATCAGGCCATCCGGCGTATCGACCGCAAAGCCCATATTGCAGTACTTCTTGAGGATGATCGTCTCCCCTTTCTCGTCAATCGACGCGTTCAGCATCGGGTGCTCCAGAAGTGCATGCTGCACCGCTTTGACAATAAAGGGGAAAAAGGTGAGATGGATCCCGCGCCCGGAAACCTCAGCGTTCTCCCTTTTGCGCATCAGCCACAGTTCGGTTACGTCGACTTCCTCCATACCCGTAACGCACACGCTCATCTGGTGGGCCTTCAACAGGTTTCTCGCAATAGTCCTGCGCACACCCCGCATCGGCACCCGCTCCACGGCTCCATATTCATCGGCCGACTTACCGGCTGTACCCTGTGCGTCCAGGATATCTTCCCGCGTTATGCTGCCGCGCGGACCGCTACCCTTGATTCCCTCCAGCGGGATTCCCTTTTCCCTGGCCAGCGCCCTCACGGCCGGTGTCGCCAGCACAGTCTCACGGCGGTCATCACCGGCCTCAGGAAGAACCCCGACAACCGAGACGGATCCCGTACTCTCCTCCCGGGCCTCCTCCGTACCGGATATACTCATCAGGGTCTCTCCCACCCCGATGATTTCACCTTCCTTCCTGAAAATCCTGAGTACCTGCCCCTGCCGCGGGGATGGAACCTCCACGACAGCCTTATCGGTCTCTATTTCAACGACCGGCTGATGCTCGGAAACAGCATCGCCTTCTTTTACCAGCCATTTTTTTATTTCGGCTTCCGTTATCCCTTCACCAAGGTCCGGAAACCGGAATTCATAGGGCATCGCTCAATACCTCATTATTTCGTCAATCGCCTTTCTGATGCGGTCGACTCCGGGAAGATACGAGTCTACAAGCTTGGCAAGGGGGACATGGACATCATAGCCGGTGACCCTCAAGACGGGTCCGCGAAGATAGAGTATAGCTTCCTCGGCAATGGTTGCAGCCAACTCCGCACCGAACCCGCAGGTCTTGGCAGCCTCGTGAACGATGACCGCCCGGCCGGTCTTACGAACCGACTCCAGTACCGTTTCTTCATCGAAAGGAGAAAGGGTCATCAGGTCAATAACATCCGCACTGTATGGCTCGACCGCCTTGACAACCCTCTCGAGCATGCTTCCCCAGGCGATCACCGTCACATCACCGCCTTCTTTCACTATCCTGGCCTTGCCTAAAGGAAGGGTGTATTCTTCATCAGGCACATTTTCACGGACGAGACGGTATAACCTGGTCGGCTCCAGAAACAGCACCGGATCCGGGTCCCTGATTGCGGAGACGAGGAGCCCCTTGGCGTTAAAGGGGCCGGAAGGCACCACGACCTTGATGCCCGGCATGTGACAGAAGAAGGCCTCGGCACTCTCTTCGTGCAGTTCCGGAGCCTTGATCCCGGAGCCGTACGGTGTTCTAATTACCATTGGGCAACAGAACCTGCCCCGGGAACGGTTTCTCATCCTGGCGGCATGGGAGAATATCTGGTCGAAGGAACCATAGATGAATCCCATGAACTGTATCTCCGCGACCGGCCTCAGCCCGTACAAAGCCATCCCCACTGCCGCCCCCACGATACCCGATTCGGCGAGGGGCATATCCACGACCCTTTCCGGACCGAACTCGCCCAGCAGGCCGTCGGTTACGCGAAAGACCCCGCCGTCCATACCGACATCCTCACCGATGACAAGAACCCGATCGTCCTTTGCCATCTCTTCTCTGAGGGCAAGGTTTATAGCCTGCACCATGTTACACGTCGGCATTCTTCATCCCCGTCATTTGTTTCGATTGCCTGCGGGAGGGTTTCTCGACCAGGTTCAGGAACATCTCATCGGCACCCGGTGGCGGGACGCTCTCCGCCTCACGGACGGCGGCATCGATTATCTCCAGGGAACGCTCCTTTACTTCCCGGCGATCCTTACCGGAGAGCAGGCCGCGTTTCTCCATAAGGAGTTCGAGGCGGTCGATCGGGTCTTTCCTCTTCCACTGTTCAACTTCTTCCCGGCTTCGATAGCGGCTTGCATCGTCAGATGTTGTATGATGCGAAAGACGGTACGTATAACATTCGATAAATGTCGGACCGCCGCCGTTTCTTGCCTTCTCCAGGGCCTCCCGGGTGGCACGATACACAGCGAACACGTCGTTTCCGTCTACCTGAACCCCTTCGAAACCGTAAGCCAGGGCTTTCTGTGCCAGTGTGTCCGCAGCCGTCTGCCGTTCCCGCGGCATGGAAATTGCCCATTGATTATTCTGGCACAGGAAAACGACCGGCAGCCTGAAAGCCCCGGCAATGGTGAACCCTTCATGGAAATCCCCCTTCGAAGATGCCCCGTCACCGAAATAAGCTATCACCGCAGCCCTGTCGCGCCGGTACCGGACGGCCATGGCGGCGCCGACAGCATGGGGGATGTGAGTTCCGACAGATACACTTACCGGCAGGATGTTCAGCCCTTGAGGAGAGATCAGTCCACGCTCGTCTCCGGACCAGTATTGAAAAAGAAGCGGGAGTGGATATCCCATGGCGATGTACATGCCTGTTTCCCGGAACGAGGGGAAAACCCAGTCGCTCTTATCCAGGGCATACGCGCTGCCGACCTGGGCTGCTTCCTGGCCGAATATAGAAGGATACGTGCCGATACGCCCCTCGCGCTGCAGGTTCAAGGCTCGCTCGTCAAAGGTTCGTGAAAGCACCAGCAGTTCATACATACGCCTGATATCGACCTCCTCAAGTGAAGGCATGAGACGCTCATCCGCATTCCCCTTGTCATCGAGTATCTCCAGACGTTTGATAGTGAATGTGGCAATTGTTCTTTCGGGCATGGGAAAAGGATAACATGGAACAAAGTCGAGTCAATCCGGCAGGAGCCAAGTTCGCGGGTCAATGCATGACAAATTGACGCGACAAAGCATTTTAACCTTGCCTTGGACGGGACAGGCTGTATAATTTCCGGTGACTTTTCTGCGGGAGGTTTTATGGAGAGCCCGACCCTCTCATCATTGCGAAACATCGGTATCATTTCTCACATCGACGCCGGCAAAACCACTGTATCGGAACGTATCCTCTTTTATACCGGGGAAACCCATAAAATGGGCGAAGTCCATAACGGTCAGGCAGTGATGGACTGGATGCCCCAGGAGCAGGAAAGGGGCATTACCATAACCGCCACCAGCACTACCTGCCGTTGGGGAGAATACTGGATCAACCTTATCGACACCCCCGGACATATCGATTTCACCATCGAAGTCGAACGCAGCATGCGCGTTCTTGATGGAGCAATAGTCATTTTCAGCGCCGTTGAGGGGGTTGAACCGCAAAGCGAATCGGTTTGGCGCCAGGCCGACCGATACAAGGTGCCCCGCATCTGTTTCGTCAACAAGATGGATCGAATCGGCGCAGATTTTCAGGCGGTCCTGGAGCAGATGCAGAAAAGGCTCAGGGCCCGACCGGTACTTCTTCAGCTTCCAGTCGGAAACGAGGGAGGCTTTACCGGGATCATCGACTTGCTGAATGAGGAGGAGATGCGATTTTCCGAAGCCGACCAGGGCAAGACGGTTGAGCGACATCCGGTACCCGCCGAACGTTCCGAAGAAATTGGCGCCGCCCGGGAGAAGCTCATCGAGGCAGCCGCGGATTATGACGATACAATCCTCTCGGATTTTCTCGAAGGCAACCCGATAGAACCGGAACGCCTGAAAAGGGCGTTACGTGCGGGAACCATGGAGTGCAGCATCTTCCCGGTTTTTTTGGGGTCCGCCTTGCGAAACAGGGGTATCCAGCCGCTCCTTGACGCCGTTGGAAACTATTTGCCCTCTCCCCTGGAACTTCCCCCCGTAGCAGCCCGGAATCCCGCAAGCGAAACGGTCGAAATGATCTCATGCACCCCCCGTGGCCATTTCTGTGCATTGGCGTTCAAAGTGCTTTCGGATGAAGGGCGCAAATTAACCTATCTGAGAATATATTCCGGAACCCTTCGGTCGGGAGCAACGGTTTTCAACAGTTCCAGGATAAGTACCGAGAAAGTTGCCAGGCTGTTCCGGATGCATTCACATAAGCGGGAACGCATCGATCAGGCAATGGCAGGAGATATCGTCGCCGCGACAGGGCTCAAGGATGTGCTTACCGGCGACACACTCTGCGAACCCGTCCATCCTCTGATCCTGGAAGGCCTCACCATTCCTGAACCGGTTGTCTCCCAGGCAGTGGAACCCAAAGGTATCGAAGACAGGGACAGGCTCCCGCCTGCATTGGAAAAGCTGCAATGGGAGGACCCGACATTCAGGGTACGGGAAGATGAAGAAACGGGACAGACTATCCTGACCGGCATGGGCGAACTGCATCTGGAGATCATAACCGACAGGCTTTCCAGAGATTTTGGCGTCGAAGTGAAAACGGGGCGGCCTCAAGTGGTCTACCGTGAAACTATCAGGCGCATTGTCGAACACCGGGAAACATTCCGCAGGGAAGTCGAGGGGAAAGTCCACGGGGGCGAGGTGCTGCTGCGCCTGACCCCGCTCCGGCGGGGTGAAGGCGTGCGCATAACCTTGGCTGTTCCGGAAAACCTGCATCTTCCGGAAGAACTTCGCGGAATGCTCGAACAGAGTCTGGCGCAATCCTGTTCGGCAGGGGGACTTACCGGTTACCCGCTGACCGATATCGGAGTTACTGTCGTACAGGCGCCGTACGAACCGGGGGTGACGACCGAAATCGGTTTGCGTGCCGCGGCCCAGCGTTGTCTTGCGCTTGCAGTAAGGAAAGCATCCCCTATTCTCCTGGAACCGATCATGTCTCTGGAACTGGTATCTCCATCGGAATACACCGGCAAGGTAATGGGTTCTCTGCAGCAGAAGCGGGGGCGCGTAGAAGGCATTTCAATGCGGGGAGATACCGAAGTAATCAGGGCGAGTGTTCCGCTGGCGGAAATGTTCGGTTTCATGACCGAACTGCGCAGCGCCACCAGAGGTCGCGGAACATTCACCATGGAGTTTTCTCACTTTGATCTGGCGCCGGCCGATACCCTGCAAAAGCTGGGATATGTGTAGGAAAGGCACAAGGCAAAGGGC